>NZ_CP095743.1:1951038-2273711 GCF_022049065.2 Niallia sp. Man26 | reverse complement strand
CGATATTTTCTTTCAGCAGCCTGCTCAAATAATTAGGATGGAAGTGAAAATGCTTCGCAACCTCCTTTAAGCTTGTTGTTAAATAATACTCTTCAATATATTGGAGTATATCAACAATGGCAATACTTGAGACATCTTCTGCCAACGTCTTCGGTTGTTGTTTAGACATTCTCATAAGTTCTGTAAACAATAAGACGATATGGCAGCTGAGTACCTCTTGGCCGCCAATATCAGGATTGTAATATTCTAATAATCCAGCATCCACACAATTTCTAATTTTTTCATTTCCTGATGAAGGAAAGTAAAGGTAACGGCCTTTCATTTTCGGTTTGTAGATGGCATCAATCACAAATTTAGAAATGAGATCATTCTCAGTCAAACGGGCAAGAATATTATGATTGAAATAAGTTTTGCGGAGGAGAATATTAATAATGACGGTGTCTTTATCTGCCTTTTGGATGGTATGCATGACATCTGTATCCAAAATCGTCAAGTCGCCTTCCTTCATCACAACTGTCTCTCCATTAATCCATTGTGTAAATCCGCCAATATAGGCATAGCTTATTTCTAGAAAGTCATGCTTATGTACTTTAATATCGACATAACGGGGATGTTTCATGATGGTAATCTTGTCTGTCTTGTTCATTAAAGAATCTGCTGACAGAACTGCATCCTCAGCACTCTGTGAAGCTGAATTTAGACTGGATAAAATCTCATGCAGATCATCCGTTCCAGATGCCAAGGCAAATGCCTCAATTTCATTTTCTGAAAGCAATTTTTCCCTCAAATTATTAACCAACATAGCCTCACCATACCCTTGTCTTTAAATAACTGCTTTTTTAGGATAATGATTTAAATAAGTAAAACTAACACTATGATAATGATATAAAATGATTATGACACCGCTTACAAGTTTTTAGCAAGCGTTTTATTTAATAATTACTATTTTTTTAAAATGGCTGTAAACAATTAGGGGGAGAAGCAATAAATATAAGCAGTTTTTTGCAGAGAATTTAAGACGCAGACAGAAAAAAGCCGGCAGCAAAGTGCCAGCTTTTATGATGACGTCCCTGGAGGGAATCGAACCCACGACACACAGCTTAGGAGGCTGCCGCTCTATCCTACTGAGCTACAGAGACATGAAATATGCTACCTTAAGAGGATACAACATCGGGCGAATTCTGTAAAGTAATTAGCTCTGGAAACCATTCTTTAGATGATGTTATCTAAAACTGTTATTAAATAAAAGTTGTAAGAAAGGGGGAAGATTCCCATGAAAAAGAGTATTATCTATAACAGCTCCATTATATTTTAGAATTGTATTTTTATGTATAGTAGAAATGATGATAATCATTTCTACTATATTATTGCCTAGGATAACAATTAACACATATAATACCAATATCAGAGGGTGATTTACCCTACATAAACTAGATAATATCTCTACTAAATTAGAGGGAGGAATATAGTGCAACCTCTTTACATGTTCATTAAAGAAAAGATTGAGGCGGACATACATTCAGGCAAATTAAAGTCAGGAGATCGTTTGCCTTCTGAAGTAAATCTTGCAGCAGAGTTTAAAGTGAGTCGTGAGACAGTTCGATCGGCAATTCGGTTACTAGAAGAAAAGGGAAAAGTGTATGTTAAGCATGGGGTAGGAACTTTTGTTGTTAACCCTTTGCCTAAGACGCCAAATAGTTTAGAAAAACTAATGAGTGTCACTTCGATGATAAAGTATGCAGGTTTAGAGGATGGAGAAAAACGAGAGAGAATCAAGATTGTAGAACCTACAGATGAATGGAAGGAGCTTCTTCAGCTTAGAGAAGGAGAAGAGGTAATCATTCATGAAAGAATACGAACGGCAAATGAAGAACCAGTTGTGTTTTCTCAGAATATTTTAGCAGAATCACTAGTGAAGAAGAATATGATTAATGAAGGCTCAATCGGTTCTTTATTCGACTACTTAAAAAAAGAGAGTAATATTGATATCAGTAGAGCTACAACAGAAATTGTTGTTCCATTACATACAGATCGCAATTGTCATAAGCTTCTTATTCATCCTGAAACGACTGTCTTATTGTTAAAGCAACTTCATTATGATTATCAAAATCGTCCTGTTCTTTATTCATTAGATTATTTTAGAAATGATGTTTTTACATTTACCGTTAATAGAACTAGATAAATAAATAGATTCAATCTGTTGAGAAAATCGATCAAATTTAATTGGTCGATTTTTTTATTTTCATTAGAGGTCTAGACAACTTAATGAAAGAATAATGAAAGTTATGAATTTTTACAAGAATACTACAAATAGAATAAAGACTATTAATATTTGTTTGCTAAATTAAAAACTAAGAGGTATAGACTTCTAATGTTTTTAAAGCATTATTTAAAATGGAGAGGAGAAGAGATATTGTGGTATTTTAAAACACTTGGTAAGGGGAAAGTAATTGAATTTATTCTACTTGCGATTTTCCTGCTGTTCTTTTTTGGACCTTTATTAAATTTATTGTTACTAGCGTTTTCAGGAGAATGGCAATACCCTGATATTTTGCCTAAGTCTTGGTCATTGGAATGGTGGAGCTTCGTTTTAGCAGATGAGTCAATTGTGAGATCGATGTGGTTATCTTTTCTTATAGCAAGTATTGTTACATTGATTTCCCTTATTATTTGTATTCCTGCAGCATATGCTTTTGCCCGAATTAGTTTTCCATTAAGGAGGTTTTTTCTTTTCTCCTTTTTACTGACTAATGCATTTCCAAAAATGGGTTTATATGTTGCAATTGCCGTTTTGTTTTATCAATACAACCTTATGAATACATTCATTGGAATTATTTTAATACATCTAATCAATACGCTTATGTTAATGACATGGATTCCTTCTGCTGCATTTGAGAATGTTCATCGTTCTCAAGAAGAATCGGCACGCGATGCAGGCGCATCTCCTTTAAAGGTATTTTGGTATATTACGTTGCCGATGGCTAAGCCGGGAATTATTGTAGCTTCTGTTTTTACCTTCTTATCTTCTTTAGATGAAGCACAAGGAACTTTACTAGTAGGGATACCAGATTATAAAACGATGCCAGTTATTATGTATTCCATAATAGCAGATTATCCAAGTACAGCAGGTGCGGTGTTTTCTGTGATATTGACACTCCCAACTATCATCCTGTTATTTGCAGCTAGAAAATTTGTCGGAGCTGATTCATTTGCAAATGGAATGCGCCTTAAATAATGATTTCAATCGAACGAAGAGAGAGGAAGGTAACCAAGAGTGTCAATTAGCTTATCAATAACTAACTTAAGCAAGATCTATCCTACAGGGGAAGGTGTTAAGAGTTTTTCCTTGGACATTCAAAATGGGGAAATGGTTACGTTACTTGGACCCTCAGGATGTGGCAAATCCACTGTTCTGCGCAGTGTTGGCGGATTTATTGAGCCTGATGAAGGGTCCATAATAATTGCTGGAAAGCAAGTGAATCATCTCCCTCCTGAAAAGAGACCTAGTGCTATGGTTTTTCAAAGCTATAATCTTTGGCCGCATATGAATGTATTTAATAATCTAGCATTTAGTTTAAAGCTTAAGAAAACCAAAAAAGCTCAAATCATGGAAAAAGTGAAATGGGCTTTGAATTTAGTACAGCTTCAAGGATATGAGAAAAAGTATCCAAGTGAGTTATCAGGAGGTCAACAACAACGGGTTGCACTGGCACGAGCATTGCTTCTTGAACCGAAAGTACTTTTGCTGGATGAACCATTTTCGGCTCTTGATGCTAAGTTAAGGCATGAATTACGTGAGGAGTTAAGAGAAATTCAAGCAAAACAGCAGCTTACCATGCTGTTTGTAACACATGACCAAGAAGAAGCACTTTCCATTTCCGATCGTATTGTCGTTATGAACAAAGGAGAAATAGAGCAAATTGATTCTCCGCAAAATATTTATAATTATCCTGCATCCCTGTTTGTTGCTCAATTTATAGGAAAGATGAATTTTCTTACAGGTTATGCGGAAGGAAACAAAATTCATATCGGTTCACTTAACTTTCCTAACATGAATCGTTATAACAAAACAGTTACTGTTGCAGTCAGACCAGAAGATGTTGTTCTTGCAAGTGAGGTAGAAAATGGCCTTGATGCCATGATTGAAAAAGTGATGATGTTAGGTCATTATGCAGAGGTCAGCTTGAAAACAGAGTTTGGAAAGCTAAAAATGTTTGTTGATCGCAGTGAAATAAGTCAATTTAAAATGCTTCAAAATATCCGCATAACTTTCGCAACCATTCAAACCTTTACAGATGAAAACGACTTACATACTATTGGTTATTCAAAAATACAAAATCTAACTAAAGAGGAGATTGAAGTATATGAGAAAGTCTAAATCATTAAAAAGAATGTTAACAGGAACAATATTAGCTGTCAGTACCTTTTCATTAGTTGCTTGTAATTCTAGCGAGACAAACAGTGCGGCAAGTGGAGGAGATGATGTAACAAAAATATCACTATACAGTTCAGGCTCTCAAAATGTTGAGACTTTCTGGGAAACGGTTATTCCTAAATTTGAAGAAGCACATAAGGATATCGATGTTGACTTCGTGTTCGTTCCGTCTGGGACTGGTGGACAGGCTACAATTGATCGAATCGTTGCAGCTAAAAAAGCAAATAAAGATTCAGAGATTGATGTTTATGAAGGAGCACTAGCTGATATTATCCGCAGTGAAGATGAAGGTGGACTTTTTTATGAACTTTCAACAGATTCGATTGAAAATCTAGAGAATGTTCAAGAAGAAAATTTGGAGGGTACTCAAAATCTAGCAGTTCCTTACCGTGCATCATCCGTAGTTCTTGCGTACAATTCGGACAAAGTAAAAGATGTACCGAACACAGCAGAAGAATTGAATACTTGGATAGAAAAAAATCCTGGTCGCTTTGCTTATAATGATCCAAATACAGGTGGAGCAGGAAGCTCCTTTGTCCTCTCGACTGTATATAACGAACTTGATGACAATGCTATGAATGTTCAGGATGAAAGTATTATAAAAGAGTGGGACAAGGGAATTCAAATACTGAAGGACATGGCACCAAACCTATATAAAGAAGGAGTTTATCCTAAAAAGAATCAAGGAACACTTGACCTGCTTGCAAACGGAGAGGTTGATATGGTCCCAGCATGGTCTGATATGGCTCTAGAACAAATAAATTCAAAATTATTGCCTGATACTACTGAACTAAAACAAATTGATCCAGCATTTACTGGCGGACCAGCCTATTTAATGGCTGTAGATAATGGGGATGAAAAGCGGAGAGAAGCCACAGAAACGTTCCTTGATTATGTGCTTACTCAAGATGTTCAAAAGTTAGTTATTGATACAATGTACGGCTATCCAGGTATTAAGTGGGACCTGTTATCAGCTGAGGATCAAAAGAAATTTGAAGCAGTAAGTGGCGGTTATCGAACTTTTAACGGTGGCGATCTATCGAGTGAATTAATGAAGGTTTGGCAAAAAGAGGTAGCAAGTCAATGAGTAGGGAAGTTGCCTTAAGAGAGAGTTATGTGATGAAGAAAAAAACAAAATTAGCAGTGTTAGGAATAGGGCTTGTGATGCCCTCTTTCCTAACTTTGCTAATTTTGGTCATCTACCCAGTGGCACTTGCTATAATGGAGAGCTTTCAAAATGAAGAGGATGCCTTTTCACTTGAAAACTACCAATATATTTTTACAGAACCATTAATCTTGCAAAGTATTCAACATACGTTAGTAATTACGTTCATTTCTTGTTTTTTGACTTTAGGATTGAGCTATATATTAGCCATTTATCTTAACTTTAGTAACAGTATTTTTTCTAAAATAATCAACAAGCTGTATTTTATCCCGTTGTTTATTCCTGGAGTCATCGCCATTTATGGATTTTTAAATTTTTATCGAGATAATGGCTGGGTTGCAAGAATCATCGGTGAAGGCAATATGCCTTCCATTATATATGACATGAAAGGATTATTAATGATTAATGTGTGGTTTAATATTCCCTTTACTACCATGCTGTTATTATCTGCTTTACAAGCCATTCCCCGTTCAGTCATTGAAAGTGCAAAAGATACGGGTGCATCAAAGTTAAGATTGTTTATTCATTTTATATTTCCTCTTTCTTATAAGACAATGCTAGTTGCTTTGACGTTTCTGTTTATGGGTTTAATTGGCAGTTTTACAGCACCTTTTCTCATCGATCGAAATGCGCCGCAAATGTTAGGTGTATCCATGCAGCAACATTTTTCTGTATACAATGAAATTGGTCAATCAAGCGCCCTTGCAGTCTTTATGTTTGTACTATGTTCGATAGTAGGCTATGTATATATTCAAAACAACATGAAAAAGTCAAAGAAAGATCTGTTTTAATTTTAGACTGGGGAGTTGGATAGGATGACGGTATTAAACCCTGTAAAAATGAAGCATTTAGAACGTGAGCAATCTAGCATTATTATTGAGGAAAAAGGATATTATGCAATTAATCTTCGCGCATATGCGTCTACCTCTTGGCAGGAAGAAAACAATGAATCACTCATGTTGAGACTGTATGTGAATAACGTGCATCACCAAGACATTGTATTATTCTATGGAAGACGGGACTTCACCTATAAGCGTCTGCTTGGCATGATGGAGCCTGGAACGTATGAAATAGAATATGTTTGTGAATCACCCCGGAACAGGGAAGCGGTTGCTCAGATTGAGAGCTGTACGATAGAAAAATTAGATTTATCTGACCGAGAAGCACTTGCGGTTCAGTATGCTCCTAAACTTTATGGTCGGGCAGTATATAGCCAGTTTGATAATTTATATACAGATACCCCTTTAGAAATGATTTATTTTTTTGATCAGTGGGAAAAAGGGTCGGTAATTGAATATCATATGGTATTTAGTCATGAAGATGAGGGTACACCTGCGGTTTTGTTAATGTCAAAGTGGGGGCGCTTATTAGATATTGAATATATGGCAAGAGTTTATTTGAATGAACATAACGAAATGGACCATGTTGAATATCAAGGGGCAGAACATCAGGTTAAATCTTATAAAATCGATGATAACCAAATTATTCTTCAAACTGCTACATGCAATGGGAACTTTACGGATGAAATTACAAGTTCCTATCATTTTTCCTTCATTCCAAGTTACGAATGGAAAATAGAAAATGAGGCTCGAGAAACAGTCATGGAGCGTTTTCCATATATCAATCATGTTATGAAATGGGAAGCTGAGCGCCAGTTAAAAAACGCTCCATTGCCTTACAATAGAATTCAAAATGTTAGTCAATATATTTTCCTTCAATCCTCTGTATGGGGGATTGAGCATGGTATCCCGAGTATAGACTTTCTATGTAGGCTTAATGGAGAAAACGAGTGGTACTCAAGTTCTCTCCATAATAAAAAGATAGGTGTATTCTCTGCAGCTTATACTGGCCCGTACAATCACTTTGGAACAGCTATTTGTCTACCGGAAGGGAAATCTATGGAAGATATAGTAGAAATAAAGATTGCTCTTATTAATGAAAAGTTACATACAATCAACGTGAAAAATTTGAAGATATATGCTTACGATGGAAATGACCACTTGCAGAAATATATGGAAGAAAGCTTTGACGAAGAGCTAAACAATATAGAATCGGCAAAGACAATCTGGCGAAAAGAACGGTAAGGAAGGTGTAAAACAACACGATGAGAGAAGAAGAGGCACATATATTATTTGAAATCAATTCAACCATTACGAATAAAAGTATGCAATCACACATACAACACACCTTTTTTGTCCCGGAAGATACGGACGTAATTTATGTGGATTTTTCTTTTGATCCACCACATCAAACAGATGTAAATGAGAATAAACGACTAATGGAAGAAGCATCGATGTATTATGAATCAAAGTTACCACAGAATGGTGAAGAATTGATTAGAAACTTATTAACATTATCGATTGATGACCATGATGGTTTTAGAGGGGCACGCCATTATCATTCGCCTACCCAACATGTAATGATTAGTGATTTTCATTCATCTCCTGGATTTCTTAATAAAAGAAATCCAGCTGGGTTGTGGTCTGTAACGGTAAGTATTCATGCATTGGTAACGGAAAGCTGTCAATTTAAGCTGCGTGTATATAAAAAGCCTCATTCAGCAAACAAAACCTTGATTCCATGGAGAGATAAGCCTTTATGTCAACCAATTAAAGAAAATGTTATTAGTTTTCCAAGTTATCCATCAATAGAAGGTCCGGTGAAATGGGTGCCATCTGAATTGCATACACATACATTTCATAGTGATGGTAAACAGTCGCTGATTGAGATGGCAGGGGTTGCGAAAGAAATGGGCCTTAAAGCAGTCGTAATGACAGACCATAATACAATCAGTCCTTTTGAAGAAATGGAACAAGCAGAAGTTCTTTCTGGTCTGCATATCCTTTATGGTTTGGAATGGACGACCTTTTACGGACACCTACTAACGCTAGGTTATGATTCGCCAACTTATACTGATTGGCGAGTAATAGGACCTTTAGATATTGAAAAGGGGATTAAGGAAATTCGTCAGCATGATGCCCTAGTAGGAATTGCCCATCCGTTCCGGATAGGAAACCCGATTGGAACAGGTTGTCACTGGGAATTTCCCGTCGAATCACTTAGTATATTTGATTTTATAGAGGTTTGGAATTCCACAAGGCCAGGGTCAAAAGCTTATAATCAGCGTGCCTTTCACTATTGGACAGACTTGTTAAATAAAGGCTATAGAATAACTGCAACAGCAGGAAGGGATTGGCACCATAATGAAGAAATAAATCCTTTGCCAGCCATTACATATGTCCAAATGTCACAAGTCAGTGAAGATAAAAATATTTTCAGAACAGCTTTTTTACAATCCATCCGTGCTGGACGAATCAGTATTTCCTATGACAAACCACTTGAGCTTATAGTGATGCAAGAGGAAAAGACTTATAGAGTTGGAGATGTAATAAATAAAGATGAAAATCAGCCATTCATTGTGCAAGTTTCTTCAGAGGAGTGGGATTTTAATGACCGCATTGATAGGAAAGGCGCATTTATGGTGATAGTAACAAACGAGGGAGAACATTTTACTGGAAGCATAGGGCAGTTTCAACTCGAAACAGAGATAGCTAACAAAGACTTAAAATGGATTCGCGCAGAGTTATATGCGTCGATTGATAATGGAGACCCAGAGTTGGTGGCATTCACCAATCCTATCTATATGAAGTAATAATATGTCAGCTATACTGAATGAAAGAAGAAGAGTTCGGTATAATCGGACCCTTCTTCTTTCATACTTATTACATGTTTAGTTATTCCAAACATTGCAATTCTTGTAGATTACAATTTAAACTTCTTAACACTGTCGCGCAAACTTTCAGCCATTGTCGACATAGTGGAAGCTGAATTTGCAATTTCTTCAAATATGGCCGTTTGTTCTTCTGAGGTTGCTGCAATTTGTTGAACATTACTTGTTGTTTCAACAGATATTCCGCTAAGCTCCTCCATTGATTTGGAAACTTGCTGCACACCATTATTCATATCCTCAATCGCAACATTAACTTCTGTGATTTGCTTGTTAACTCCTTCAACTGACTTTTGGATGTTTACAAAAGCACCTCTAGCCTGGTCAAACGTTGCAACTCCATCTTCTAATTTGCTATAGCCGGTGTTCATTGCTTCTACAGCGTTGGAAGATTCTACTTTTATCGTTTCTATTTTATTTGTAATGTCATTTGCAGCAGTTCTAGATTCTTCGGCTAATTTTCGTACTTCCTCCGCTACGACTGCAAATCCTTTACCGTGCTCACCAGCTCTTGCAGCTTCAATCGAAGCATTTAATGCCAATAGGTTAGTTTGGTCTGCAATTGCAGTGATTAATGAAATAATTTCACTGATTTCATTCGTTTGTGTACTTAATCTATTAACAACTTCAGAAGTATGCTTCATCGATTGATGAATAACATTCATTTGCTCAATCGCTGAGTCAATAACCATTGATCCATTCGTGGCAATATCAGCAGTTTGATTTGAGTTTATGGAAACTTCTTTTGCATTATCAAAAATGAGTTCCATTCCTTTAGAAACATTAAATATTCCTTTGTTCATTTTATCAATATTTTGCGTCTGATTTTCGACACCATTTGAAACTTCCTGAATAGATTCAGTTACTTGAACAACAGAAAGATTTGTTTGCTCTGCACTTGAGCTTAGTTCTTCAGCGGTTGTCGAAACTTCTTGGGCGTTCTTAGCAATTTTATGGATAAGCGTGTTAAGGTCTGTGACCATATGCTGAACTCCACTTGCAAGCTGTCCGATTTCGTCTTTTCTGTTTATATTTAAATCTTTTATAGCCAAGTTGCCATCAGCAACCTCATTTACGTAGTCCTTTAATGAAATAATCGGTTTAGTAATTCTTTTGCTGACAAAGTAGGCAATGACTATTCCTAAGATAATAAATATCAGTGTTAAAGCTAATGACGTATAAAGGGCTGAAGATTTTAAGCTATTGATAAAAGAAGCATCCATATCAACTCCAGCAATCATATCTGTTCCTTTAATAGGTGCAAATATCGATTTGTGAATGCCGAATTCATCCTTATAAATGTCGCTGAAATGAGTTGTTCCCTCAGAAAGAGTTTTTTTCATTTCATCTGAGAAAGTATAGTCTGAACCCTGCGCATCTGTGTTGCTTAAGGCAACAATGTATTCTTTATTATCCTTTTTCGCTAGAACATAAGTATTTTCAACCTCATGTTTTACTTGGTATTGATTTACTGTAGTTATTAGCTCATGATAGCTTGTGCTGCTTCCGCTGTCGGCGCTTTGAACTATAGCTGGATCAATATTTTCTACCATGTCATTTAAAACAGTTTCTAAGCGATTCTCAAATTGATCAATAACATAATTATTGATAATATTCATCGAAAAAGTATAAAGAGTAGCACTAAAAATAACAGAAAATATAGCAATCGGTATAACAAAATCTAGAATATTTTTAAATAAGATCGATTTATTTCTAGATGGTAACTTCAATTTTTAGTCCCTCCATCTTTTTAATAGAATTTTCAATCGCGTTAATAAAATGATCGATATGTTCTACTTCCGTATATGGAGAAATGGAGAATAATTTTGCTACATAAATCGGCAGGCGCTCTTTTGAATCACTAGCATTCACTAAGCATTGTTTTTTCGTATCTCCAAAAAACACATCTTCCCGCTGTTGACCAAGTATTTCAAATAATTCATTGTTTAATTCGTTTGTATGTAAGATTTGTTCTGTCGTTGCTTGGCCATTTTGTTCTAAATCCCAATGAACTGTATCTTGATAGAGTCGGAATGTAGTAATAGGACCGATATTTTGATAGTTTGTGATACCCATATTAGGAATTCTTGCTGTTAATTTTTTTCTAAACTCAAGATTTACGCGTACATAATTTGCGAGTATTTGCTGGTAACCTTCCACGCCGAATGCCAATAAAGCAGCATATATTGCGATGGCACTTCCCATTCTTGAACACTCTAACGTATAACCTGTATGGTAGCTTCCATACCCACGATTACCGACATAAGGTGTTTCGAATTCTTCCAGATCAAGCAGACCAAGATCTTCGCCATTTTTAATTAAGAAAAGGCTTGTTAAATATGGTGTTTGACCAAGCTTTTGGAAATCAAAGCATAAGCTGTCTGCCAAGGAGATATGCTGCATTCTTTCATTAATATGACGCAGTCCCTCTAAAACCTCTTTTTCAAACCCAAGAGGATTTTGGGTGAAATCATAGGTTGAAAATAGGGAATAAAAACCGCCTAAAGCAGAATCGGCATGAATATGTATTGGTTTTAACTGATGCTTTTTCTCTATTTCTGTTGTAATTTCTTTGATTTGCTTTACATCATCAATGCCGAAACTATCTGTTGTTCCAGTAGTTGCGACAACATATACAGGGATACCGCCTTTTTGAATGACTTCTTCCAGTTTACTTCTGAAATCTGTCATATCCATCGCAAAGTCATTGCCTGCTTTCACACGAATTAAATGGTTGCTTCCAATTCCAGTTGCTTCAACAGATTTTAACAAGCTGTAGTGAGCATTTTCAGAAGCAAAGCAGTATAGGTTATTAGGGATTCCTTCTTCTTTAGCATGCGGGAATTGCTTGGCAATTGCTAAACGGAGACCGCTGAAAACAGCTCCCTGGCCACCCCAAGTTGTATAACCCCAGCTTTTTTTGTAATCATAACCAACCAGCTTGGACATCATGGAAATAACTTTTACCTCTGCTTCAGAAGCTGCCGGACCATATACATCCCATAAGTTATTTCCATTTAGAATCGATGTGGTTAATAGTCCAATAATCCCAGGTATGCTTGCCATTGGTAATACATTCGTTACGAAATTTCTTGTATGGTAAGGATGTCCGTTTGATAGATCAACTAGTTTTTTGACTATTTCCTCCATATCCATTCCTGATTCGGGAGCTGCCGCAGACTCCACGATTTCTTTGTAGAAATCATCACTTTTTTCTTGCATTGGACCTAATGTAGCTTTGTTTGGATCTTTTTTGCTGTCAATACCGGCAATTAGTTGTTCAATATAACCTAATAGCCTTAATTGCTGCCCGCGATCTCCATCCTCACTTGGAAATAACTGCTGTACTTTCTGTAAATCCATAATTTCCTCCTTATGATATGTATTGGATGCCTTTATGTGTTCTAACAAAAAAAGCCCTTAAAGAATCAAGGGCTGCAAAGAATATGGAAACATCCTGCAACCCAGCCGTCGTAGCTTTATACGCCTTAGACCTGAAGCTTTGCGTCCTCATCTTTCAATGAGTTTGCCAGAAAAACAAAAAGTATGTATGTAATGAACGTATTTTCTATCGTCCAAATTTCCTATTTTTTTAGGAAAATATTAAAGTTCATAAATTCTAAATATTAAATCTAAAGAGATTATTCCTACCTAAAGAAGTTGGATGTGCATTGTTCATGTGGAAGATGCGATCCTTAAGGAAAACAGGTAAGCTTGCCGCCAAAGCACATGATTTATGAAAGAGTCCTATTTTAACTTTTTTTGTTAGAAATTTGTACAAATTCATATATAATAAACGGATAAAATACACTTATCGAGGAGATTTATGATGGAATGGAATTTGAAAGCATTTAATGAGCTAAATACTGTTGAAATGTATACGTTTTTACAAGAAAGAACAGCTGTGTTTGTTGTCGAGCAAAATTGTCCTTATTTAGAGGTGGATGGAAAGGATATTGAATCCTATCATTTGTTCGCCCAATTAGACGGAGAAATTGCTGCCTATGCAAGAATATTGCCAGCAGGGGTGTCTTACAAAGAAGCGTCAATCGGCAGAGTGCTCGTTAAAAAAGCATACAGAGGACAGGGCCTCGCCTATGATTTACTGAAAAAAGCAATTATGTTTATCCAAGATGACCTAAACGAGACAGCAATCAAGATTCAGGCTCAGAGTCATTTAGAGAAATTTTACGCTTCATTTGGGTTTAAGTCTATTTCTAGTAGTTACTTAGAGGATAATATTCCTCATATCGATATGCTGCTCACTTTTTCAGAGTAAGAGGGAGGTTATATTGGGAAAGGGAGAGTGGCTAAGTTGAATCTCCAGCAGCTTGATGAATTATTGCGAAGTCTTGATTATATTGAAGAACTTCAAATTAAGACAGGAGAAAATGTGAATGACTTTGATGGTCATGAATTACATATAGAAAATGGGGATGCAATCCCTAGAATGCGGGAAGAGTATTTTTTTCATAGAGGACCAATATTTATAAATAAACATCATCGCTATGCAGACATGCCTTTGCATATGCATTCCTTTATAGAAATCAATTATGTGTATTCAGGCACATGCCGCCAAATTATAAATGGTGAGGAAATACTATTAACGAAAGGACAAGTATGTATTCTTGATACAGATGTTCCACACAGTATTCCTGCACTGGGGAAGGATGATATCCTCGTCAATATCATTATGAAGAAAGACACCTTCTCCACTGCTTTTTGGTCGCAATTTACAGGGAAAGGTGTCGTTTCTGAATTTTTACTGAATGCTATAACAGAGAATCAGCTTCATGACAGATATATTCTGTTTCATTCAGAGCAGCATGACGAACTGCAGCATACTATCAAAAAATTGCTGTGTGAGTTCTTTTTTCCGACAGACTATTCGACAGATATTATTAATGCCTTGCTGCCTGTTTTGTTTTTTGAACTGATGCGAATTTATCAGCTTGATAAAAACTTCGAAACTTACGAAAAAATCGGCCGCACGAATATGATGGAAATTCTTCATTATATTGAAAATAACTATAAGGACTGTACATTAACCTCACTTGCAAAGGTATTTAACTTTAATCCAAATTACTTAGGCAATATGCTAAAAACGCGCACCGGCAAGACGTTTATTGAACTGCTACAGTCACAAAGAATGGTTAGAGCAGCTGTTCTCTTGAAAAACACCTCTAAAAGCATCGCTGACATTGCCTATGAAATTGGTTATGAGAGCAGCAGCTTCTTTCATCGCAAATTTAAGGAGCATTATCATTGCACACCATATCAATATCGGAAAAAGGGGAATTGACACAGCTTAAGACCTCATCTGTAAAAAGAGCATATTTTATCTGTAAACCGTTTATTGTATCCGTATTCAGAAAGCGTTTTAATAAATGTAAGAACTAGTTCGACTTTTTGAATCACAGGAGGTAATGAGAATGAACGGAGCAGTAAGTGTATGGCGTCAGCGCATTGGCTATGGCGCCGCTGATTTTTCATGTAATCTCGTTTGGCAGATGATTGGATTATATTTAATGTTTTATTATACAGATGTTGTCGGCATTGCAGCCGCCCAAGTAAGCTTATTGTTTTTGCTGACAAGAATAATTGATGGTGTTGCTGATGTATTGATGGGAATCATCATTGACAAGACTAACACAAAATGGGGCAAATCACGGCCGTATTTCCTATACGGAGCCATCCCGTTTGCTTTGCTTGGTATACTGGCCTTTTATGTACCGGATGTGGGTCCTGCTTCTAAGCTGCTTTATGCATATATTACGTATACAGGTCTGTCGATTGCTTATACGATGGTTAATATCCCGCTGGCGTCCATATTGCCGAACTTGACAAGTGATCCGCAGGAGCGGACAATGCTTGCAACTGTTCGGATTATCTTTGCCTTGTTCGGCTCGACAGCTGTCAGTGTACTGACAATGCCGATGGTAAATACATTAGGTAACGGGTCCCAATCTCAAGGCTTCTTTTGGACAATGGTTATCTTTTCTGTAATCGCTTGCTTTTTATTCTTCTACACATTCCGCAATGTGCGCGAGAAGGTTGTTGTACAAGCAGAAAAAACAACTGTAAAACAAGCATTATCTACATTGAAAGGCAATAAGCCTTACTATGTTTTTGCAGTGAATATTTTGTTTATGTGGGGAGCCTACTTCTTTCAGCAAGGAGCGCTTATCTATTATTTTACTTATAATCTAGACCGAGCAGACCTTGTTGCCCTGATTGCAGGTATCGGGTCATTCGTTCCTATTGTCGGCACGGTGTTAACACCGGTTATTGCAAAAAGAATGTATAAGCGCACACTATTTATGATTTCAAGCGCCGTTAATTTAGTAGGACTTTTCATTATGCTGGCGGCAGGCGGCAATATTGCGATTCTTATTACAGGTGCTATTGTGTCAGCGATTGGCCATGGAGCACGGCAAAGCATCTACTTTTCCATGCAGGCAGACCCTGTTGATTATGGGGAGTGGAAAACAGGTATCAATGCTGCTGGGATTTTGAGTGCGTTGAATGGCTTTATCGGAAAGGTAACGATGGCAGTTGCCGGCGCCCTTTTTGGCATGATGCTGACATGGGGGAATTATGTGCCGAATGAAGTGCAAACGAAAGAAGCATTGCTGGCAATTAAAATGGGCTACCTTATTATTCCGGCAATTTGTGTGATTATTTCGATGATTATTATGCGTTTTTATAATCTCGACAAAATCTATCCGCAAATCAGAGCCGAAATTGATGCCCGCATCAAGACGGAAACAAAGGAGGAAGCCATATGAACTTTCAAAAAATCGACGAGCAAGTGATTGTCCGAAACGAAGGGTTCGAAGAAACCGCAGAAAAGCTAAAGCCTGTTCTTCACGAAACAGCTGTTAGTCCTAAAGCTTTGGTTAAAGTCAAAGCGGATGAAGCTGTAATCCATGGATGGAAAACAGAATTTATCGCACCAATCAGCGCATTATCGCAAAATGACTATGGTAAAAACGATTCCTTCATTCTAGATTTTGGCGACCACTATGTAGGATATCTTTCGTTTGATGTTCGTCCTGTCGGAAGCCCTCCCGATGCTCCGCTAAAGCTGCGTTTAACAATCGGTGAAATGCCAGTTGAAATGGCAGAGCCGTTCACAGATTATGATGGCTGGCTAAGCAGTTCATGGCTGCAGGAAGAAACGGTTTATGTCGATGTGCTCCCAGGTGCTATCACACTGCCGCGAAGATACAGCTTTCGGTACGTTAAGTTAGAAGTTTTGGCTACATCACTAAAATACCGTGTCGCATTTGAAAATGTAGAATGCAGGGCCGTTACTTCTGCTAATCAAATAGGGGTGGCAACGTTACATGAAGATCAACTGTTACAAAGCTTAGATGCAATCAGCATAAAGACACTAGCTGATTGCATGCAAGATATATTTGAGGATGGTCCAAAACGCGACCGCCGCCTCTGGCTGGGAGATCTGCGGTTACAGGCACTCGCAAACTATGAAACTTTTCAAACAAATGATCTTGTGAAACGCTGTCTGTATTTGTTTGCAGCAGTTCCTGATAAAGGCGGCCGAGTTGCTGCAAATGTATTCGTTGCCCCACAGCTGATTGCTGATGACACGTATTTATTTGATTATTCGTTATTTTTCTTGTCAACACTACGTGATTATTATGCTGCTACAAACGATTTAGAAACCTTGAAAGAACTGTGGCCGACTGCATACAGACAGCTGGAGCTTGCCTTAGAACGTTTGGATGAAAATGATATTCTTAGAGACTCTCCTGACTGGTGGTCGTTCATCGACTGGCAGGATGGGTTGAACAAGCAAGCACCTTCACAAGGGGTTTTAATCTATGTAATGAAACAGGCAATAGAGCTTTCAAGTATCCTTCAAACAGAGCAAACGGAATATTTAAAGCTGCGGCTAAAGGAAATTATGGCAGCAACAAAAGAGCATCTATGGGATGAAGAGAAGCAATTTTTTGTGAGTGGGCAAGACCGCCAAGTTTCATGGGCCAGCCAAATTTGGATGGTGCTGGCAGGTGTTCTCCCACAGCAAGAAAATCGACAGCTGTTAAATCGTTTGTTTCAAGAAAACCCAGATATCGGCATTGCAACACCGTATATGTACCACCATTTAGTCGAAGCATTGCTGCATGCGGGGGACAAAGACAGAGCCATTCTGGAAATGAAAGCATATTGGGGAGGCATGATTAAGGACGGAGCAGATACCTTCTGGGAGCTTTATAATCCTCATGACAAGAAATTTTCCCCGTACGGAAGCTATCTTATCAACAGCTATTGCCATGCATGGAGCTGTACGCCAACATATTTGATTCGAAAATACAATTTATAAGAAAGTAAGAGGCAATCGCAACATGATTGTCTCTTTTTTTGTAAAGGAGTGTTTCCGATTGTTTATTCTTATGTTATTTTAGTATAGATGTAAAAATATAGAAGGTGAGGAAAAGAATGCAACAAGATTGGCAGCTAATATGGCGTTTTTTAGGAATAGCATTTTACGTACTGTTTTATTTTGCGTGTATATTTATCATTAATATTGGTCAATCTTCCTTTAGCATCATAAGTGTTCCTGCTGTTTTGGTGCCCATATTGCTGATTTGGATTACAGGCTTAATGAGGAGAAAAGGTAAACTAACGCTTACAAACAGCATATCATTGCTGCTATTTACCATTCCTCCAATCATTTGTTTATATTTGTTAGGCCAAAATGAATACAAATCAACATTCACAACCGATAAATGGCTTCAATATGAGACAGAAAGAACCTATATGATTGATGATTTATTAGCAAACCATCCATTAAAGGGCAAACAGGAACAGGAGATTATTGCCTTGTTAGGCAGCAATATCGAGATGAACTACTTTAAAGAGGATGATAATATTGTTTATCATCTTGGGATGGAGCGCGGATTAGTTTCTATAGACAGTGAGTGGTTGGTCATTCATTTGGATGACAACAGAGTAGCTGATAAGGTGGAGGTTGTCACAGACTGAGCTTATTACAGAAAGAGGTTAAAAATTCCTTGTTAATTTTTAACCTCTTTTTATTTTGCCCATTATTCTAAAAAAGTTTGAATAAAGGAACGAAACATTTTGGTTAATAGATTGAAAGAAATAGGACGAAAGAAAGTCTAAAATTTTAATGGAAGAGCTAAATAATGATGTAAGTGAATTTAATTCAAGAAGGTGAAAAGGATGAAGCTGGGAATCATCGCGAAACCCACCCGAGAAAGCTTTAAGGATGCTAATCAAAGCCAATTAGATTTTATCGAACTATGCGTGAACGAAGGCCAGGATGTTGCTGAGTTCCATAAGAACCGAAACCAATTAGTAAAGTGGAAAAAGCAGTATGGGATAGAAGTTGCTTCCATAGGCAGATGGAAATCCATTCGCTTAGATAAGCAAGGGCATGTCATACAAGCTGAGTTAGAGAAGTGTTTTCAATTAATTGATGTTGCAAGTGAATTAGAATGTGGAAATTTTGTAAGCGGTTGTAACTATGTGGATGAGTTATCTTACTATGATAATTGCTCTTCAGCAATCGCGTTTTTTTCTGCTCTCATTGATTATGCAAAGCCAAAGGGAGTCAGAATCTCTTCCTATAATTGCAGAAAAGTGAATTTTGTTCATAATCCGGAAGTCTGGAAAATCATTCATGGTCATTTAAAAGATTTAGGGATTAAATTCGATCCGTCACACAGCAGGTATTTTGGTGGAGACTATTTACAGGAGACTTTAGATTGGGGTGACCGTTTTAATCATATTCATTTAAAGGGTTCATTAATAGTTAATGGAACAAGAGTAGATGATCCTCCGGCTGGACTGGACCAAACTGATTGGAAATCATTTATTTCTTTATTAAGAGCAAAAGGCTATACAGGGGGATTAAGTATTGAACCGCATTCACCCATCTGGACGGGGGAACTTGGAAAGAGTGGTGTGAATTATACAATTGAATTTATGAAAAAACTCATTTTTTAAAGAGCAGGAGGATTAATATGACTAAGAAACTAAGATATGGCTTAATTGGAGCCGGCAGTAATGCAGAAAAAAAACACTTAAGCAATTATTTAAGTTTGCCTAATATTGAACTAGTTTCCATTTGTGATGTCAATCAGGAACATGCTAATAAGATAGCAAAAAAGTATCATGTTAAAAACATCTATACTAGCTATTCTGACATGATTGATAAAGAAAATTTAGATATTGTTAGCATTTGTACACCTAATTCCTTTCATACTCCGATCGCTATTTATGCTTTGCTGCACGGTGTCCATGTACATTGTGAAAAGCCGTTAGCACTAAATGCTATAGAGGCGCAAAAAATAGTCGATGCTAAAAACAAATCAGGTAAACAGTTAATGATTGGCCTAAATAATCGGTTTACAAATGAAGCGGTTTTTTTAAAAAGGCTTATTGATGCCGGCTATTTAGGAGAAATATACAAGGCGAAAACTGGTTGGATTAGAAGAAGCGGCATACCAGGAAGAGGAACTTGGTTTACAAATAAGGAGGTTGCTGGAGGCGGGGTTATGATTGATTTAGGTGTTCATTTTCTCGACTTAGCTCTTTATTTAATGGGACTGCCTGAGCCGAAATATGTTACAGGGGCAACCTATCAAAATTTCCACCAAACAGCTACTCGAAATAGAAATGGCTACAGTGGAAATCCAGCAGGTGTTTTTAATGTAGAAGATAGTGCTGCTGGCTTACTAAGCCTTCAATCCGGTGCTATTGTGCATTTTGAATTTGCTTGGGCTTCTAATATTGAACATGATCAAACATACCTTGAAATATTAGGAACAAATGGAGGAGCAAGCATTATTAACGGGGAGCTGAAGGTTTTTTCTGAATTACTTGACACAACTGTTGATATTACTCCAATTCTTAATCCTAACATAAAGCTAAAGAATGAGTTTGAACACTTTGTAAACAGCATTGTTTTTGCTGAAGAATTATCTGCTCCTGCAGAACATGGTGTATATATGATGGATATTATCGATCGCATTTATGTATCTGCAAGTATGGGCGAACCTGTGTTTTTTAAAAATAAAGAGAAAAGAGTAAGAATAATAAACTAAGTTAAAAACCATGATTGAAAAAAGGAGAGAAGTTGGAATGAAGCTGGGATTTAATAGTGCTATTTTAGATGGTTGTACATTTGAAGAAGTCATAGATTTTGCATCAGAAAACGGATTTGCATGTGTGGAATTATGTGCTTGGCCAAGGGGAAAAGCGTTCCGAAAATATGCTGGTGTAACACATATTGATGTGGAACATGTAGATGTTGACTATATCCGTAATTATCTGGAAGCTAAAAATGTGAAAATCTCTGCTATTTGCTACTATCCGAATCCTCTTGATAGGGATAAGGAAAAGAGCGAGTATTATATTGCTCATCTTAAAAAATGTTTAGAGGCTGCTAAACAACTCAATGTGAATCTCGTAAACACTTTTATTGGCAGAAATCAGCATCTGTCTGTAGCTGAAAATCTTAAAATGGTAAGTGCTGTTTGGCAGCCTATTGTGGAATACGCGGAAAACTTAGGGGTGAAAATTGCCATTGAGAATTGCCCAATGCTTTTTACAAATGACGAATGGCCAGGGGGCCAAAACCTTATGACAACTCCAGCTATCTTTCGAAAAGTATTTGAGTTGATTCCAAGTAAAAATTTTGGGCTTAATTTTGATCCATCCCATTTTGTCTGGCAGCTAATGGACTATATTAAACCAGTGTATGAATTTAAAGATCGAATCTTTCATGTGCATTTTAAAGATGTGAAAATATATAAAGATCGTTTGCATGATGTAGGAGTTATGGCTGCGCCCCTTGAATATCTATCTCCCAAATTACCTGGGCTTGGTGATGTTAATTGGGGTACTTATATATCTGCACTAACAGATATCGGCTATACAGGCAATGCCGTGATTGAAGTGGAGGATAAAGCATTTGAGGATTCATTAAAATCAAGAAAAGACTCTATTATCATTAGCAAAAATTATTTAAGTCAATATTTTGTGTAAGCAGATATCTGGCTGCTAAGTCTTAAACATGGGAAATTAAATTGTATAAAAAAATAGCAAGTGATATAGTATAGAAAATATTTACTAAAGCGCTTACAAAATTAAGTGAAACGGTTCATCCTAAAATTAGAGGGAGGTATAAAGCTGTGTTTGAACAATATTTAGTGTGTGAGGAAGGTTTTAGGAATGTAGAAGATAATGGTGAAATAATAGGTTTTGAGCTGAAAATCCGGATTCCCTACTACCGAGGTATTGCATTGTCTTTAATTAATCATATAGAACTAGAAGTTAACGGAACAGCCTTTTTACAGGATGATATGGTGTTCACCGTTAATTCCGGCAGTTTCCCTTATAAAGAATTAGCAACCGTTATAAATAATCGTTGGGAATTTGGCGAAAAAGCAACACTATTTGTTCGAAAACAAGGCGGATTAAACCCAGGAGAGCATCAGGTTCGCGTATTTGTTAGTTTGCGAATCTCCTATCTACCATGGCCAAATATAGGAGAAAATCAAAAGATACTGACACTGGAAGAGAATATTAGTTAATTATTTAATGACGGGGGTGGGAAAAATGACACAGAAAGCGAATATTAAAAGAGGGGTATCACTATATAGTTATCAGGAAGAGTTTTATACAGGAAAATTAAATCTCGAACAGTGTATTGCTGAAGTTGCCAAAACTGGTGCAAAAGGGATTGAACTTTTACCAGAGCAAATGCTTTTTGGATACCCGAAAGCTTCCGATGAATTTGTTGAGCAATGGTTTGGCTGGATGGAACAATATGGTGTAGAGCCTGTTGCGTATGATGCCTTTTTAGATAATAAATTGTATGCGAATCGACTTTTAACATTGGAAGAAAATGTAGATATGATGGTAAGAGATCTAAAGCTTGCAAAGAAACTAGGATTTAAGATTCTCAGAACTTTAGTATCAACACCTCTAGAAGTTGTACAGGCAAGTATTCCTTATGCCGAAGAGTACGGAGTAAAAATTGCGTTGGAAGTACATTCTCCTTTTACGTTCGGAACTCCTTGGTTTGAGGAAAGAATGGAATATATCATTAGCAGTGGTACCCAGTGGTTTGGAATAATGCCGGATTTAGGGATTTTTGTTAAACGTATACCACCAGTTATGGAACAAAGATATATTCGTGACGGTGGCACACCGGAAATAATCCAATTTATAAGTGAAAACTATGCTAACGGTGTGGAAAAAGATAAAACATTAGAAATTGTTGCTAGTATGGAAAATTCCAATAAAGTGGACCTGGCTTATGCTGAATTGGCAAAGCATTTAATATACACAGATCCGCATATTTTGAAGAATTATATACCTTATATCATACATGTCCATGGTAAATTTTATGATGTGACAGAGGATTATCAAGAGCCTAGTATCCCGTATAAGGAGATTATTGACATATTAGCGGAGGCTGGTTACGAAGGATATATTAATAGTGAATATGAAGGGAATCGGCATATACAAGATTTTATGGAGGTCGATAGTATTAAAAAGGTAAGTTATCATCAAACCTTATTAAGTAATTTATTAGATAAATAGTAAGTTTGGGCTTGTGTTTAGTAAGTACAGGTCCTCCCCTTTTTTTAACAAGATTATAGCGGCAGTTTTTAAGAAAAAATAGAATAACTATGGAGGCTAAAGGATGTTTAATACACAAACTGTCCAAACTTCAATAGATTCAAAAATTATAGCTATTTCCGTCATGCATGGCAATAGTACCCTTGATCACGTCCATAAGGATATAGAAATAATCTATGTCATAAAGGGAAATTTACAGGTAAAAGCGAACAATAAAACGACCGAACTGAATAAATCTGATTTTCTACTTGTTAATTCAAACGAGCTGCATTCTTTTCATTCTGATTCTGATAACTTATTTATCGTTTTTCATTTGAATTATTTGCAAACTTGCTCTCTTCTTGGTCAGGAAAATCCATTATTTCAATGTAATTCAATAGAACAGATAGCTTTATCACATCAAAAACTGCGAAGCAGCCTAGATGAGCTGTTGGCTGTTTACTTAAATCAACGCAATTCCTCGATGGTATTTTTTTTAGAGAAAGTGTTTAACGTAATTTCTAGCCTTCAGCTAGAGTATTTAAAGGATAGCAGGCCGCTTGAAAAAAGAAGTTATACAACAGAAAATGGTCAAAATGAAAGATTAGTAGAAATACTTGAATATATTGAGAATAACTTTAGAGAGCCATTATCCCTTGAAGAGGTTGCAAGTATTCAATATATAACAGTGCCGTATTTATCGAAGTTCTTTAAAAAGCAAACAGGAAAAACCTTCTCCGAATATGTAAACAAAGTTAGAGTAGCACATGCAGTTAATGAGTTAATATACACAAATAAATCGATTACCCGAATTGCATTAGACAATGGTTTCCCTAATTTAGCAGCTTTTAATAGAGTCTTTAATGAAAGATTTCAGGTGAAACCAATAGAATATAGAAAACAGCATATAGAACCAAAGGAACAACATGAAATCTTAAAAGAAGATAAAACAGCTGAAAAAAAAGAGGCTTTTAGAGCATTACGTACATATTTAGAAGATGTAATTACAGCAGACGATTCAACCAAGAAGATTTCTGAAGAAAAGGATATTATAGTTAAATTAGGCAAGATGGATGCTTATACAAAATATTGGAACAAAACAATTAATATAGGATATGCAACCGATATATTAAGCTCAGATATGCAGGAACAAATCACTTTTATGCAAAACGAAATAGGATTTACTTATGCGAGGTTTTGGGGGTTATTTAGTGATGAAATGCATGTGGACGACTATTCTAAAGATAATTCCACTTACAACTTTACAAATATAAATAAGTTATTGGATTTTTTAATAAAAAATAGATTAAAACCGTTTATTGAACTTGGACCCAAGCCGAAAATAGTGTCCAAGTCTTTTGAGCATACCATCACATTTCAAACAAACAGTAAAAGATCACTTGAAGAATGGAAGAAATTATTAAGAGCGTTTTTATTACATTGTATTGAACGATATAGTATTGAAGAAGTGGAAACATGGTACTTTGAAATTTGGAGCAATGAAATTGATCCTATACATAATTTAAAGAATCCTAGTAATAATTTTGTTAAAAACATCCGGCATGACCCGGGGCAGTTTGAGGGATATTTTAATATTTTCAGCTGCTTAAAACAGACGGTAAATGAAATTGTTTCATCTGCTAAAGTTGGTGGATGTGGATTGCCTATGGATTTAGAAAGGGAAAAATTAGATAAGTTCTTTCGACAGTGGAAATTGAACGGAGTAATGCCGGATTTTTTGTCGATCTATTTGTACTCCATTGAAGTCGATTCAGATAGAAATGTTCCTAAAAAGAATATGCTCTCTACCAATCCTGATTATATGAAGATGAAGCTTAAGCAGGTAAGAGAATCTATGCTGAACGCTGGTTTTGACAATATGGAGCTTAATGTAACAGAGTGGAATATTTCCATATCTAACAGAGATTATCTTAATGACAGCTGCTTTAAAGCGGCATATATAGTGAAGAATATTGTAGATAATATTAAACAAAATGTTAATATGATGGGCTATTGGATGTTTTCCGATATTTTTAGTGATTTTAGAGATGCTAAAAATCTTCTCCATGGAGGAGCAGGGCTCGTTACGAAAAATGGAATCAGAAAACCTGGTTATCATGCCTTTGTATTATTAAAACATTTAGGGGAAATCCTTGTTGCCAAGGGACCGAACTATATTATCACCAAAAAATCAGGGGATAGATATCAAATCATCTGCTTTAATTATAAACACTTTGACTATTCCTATTATTTACATCCAGAAGGAAGCACGGATATAAAGGAACAATATGATATTTTTGAAAATAATGACAAGCTTACTATTTCATTGGAGATACAAGGTGTCACCAAGGGTGAATACAGAATGAAAGAACAAATCCTAAACAGAGAACAAGGCAGTGTGCTTGATGAGTGGTTAAATTTTGGTTCTGTTTATGATATGAAGCCAGACGAGGTTGGATATTTAAAGCGCAGATGTGTACCTTCCATGAAAGTTGATCATATTTATGTCGAAAACAATGCAATCAAAATAACTGCAGAGCTCAAGCCGCATGAAATCAGATTGTATGAATTGAATTTATTATATCGAGAATGAGCAGATGCCAGAAAAGAGGATGAAAAATGATCATTATTTTTCATCCTCTTTTTTTATTGGTTCTTAAAGATAGGAGCAAGCTGTGTAAAAAACCTTTGCCTGAAAAATAGTTATAAACATAAGAGGTTAAAAATGTCACCGTAACTTTTAACCTCTTATGTTTTACATTTGAAACAGAGCCTAGAAAAAGTCCAAAATTTGCGTTTGAGATGTTAAGAATTGAAAAGGAATATGCTGAAATAAAAGGTAAAATTATCTTTGTAAGCGGAACCAATATACCTGAAAAATAAAGGAGACTTAAAATGAGTAAACTTCGAATCGGAATTATCGGTTGTGGCGGAATAGCTAATCAAAAACATTTTCCAGCATTATCGCAATTTAAAGAGATGTGTGAGATGGTAGCTTTTTGTGATATTCATATCGAACGTGCAGAAAAAGCAGCTGCGGAATTTGGATCAACCGATGCAAAGGTTTATGAGAATTATCTGGAACTATTAAAAGATGAATCTATTGATATTGTACACGTTTTAACACCTAATGTTATGCACAGTCCGATTACTGTTGCAGCATTTGAGGCAGGAAAACATGTTATGTGTGAAAAGCCGATGGCTCATAATACAGAGGCTGCTGCGAAAATGATGGAGGCTTGGAAAAAGTCTGGGAAGAAGTTCACCGTAGCCTATCAAAACCGATTTCGAGAGGAAGTACAAGCTTTATATAAATCCTGTGAAAAAGAAGAGCTTGGAGATATCTATTTTGCAAAAGCACATGCTGTCCGCCGTCGTGCTGTTCCAACTTGGGGAGTGTTTCCTGATAAATCACAACAAGGCGGTGGGCCACTAATTGATATTGGTACACATGCTCTAGATATTACTTTATGGCTGATGAATAATTATAAGCCGGTTTCTGTTTCAGGCTCTGTATTTAATAAGCTTGGCAGCTTAGCAGAAGCTACAGAAGGAAATTTATTTGGTCCGTGGGATCCTGAAACATTTGAAGTAGAAGACTCAGCATTTGGATATATCAAAATGGACAACGGAGCCACTATTTTCCTTGAATCCTCCTGGGCACTAAACATATTAAACGCAAAAGAAGCGGCAACTACTCTTTGTGGCACAAAAGGAGGAGCAGAAATCATTTCGGGCATGGGTTATAAGGATAAAGAATTAGTTTATAACACAACACATAATGGACGATTAGTGGAAGAGCGAAGATCACCGGTTGGAAACATTGCCTATTTCGATGGCAGCAATAACTCACCAGAAGTGCTCGAAGCAAAGCAATGGCTAGAGGCTGTCCGAGAAGATAAAGAACCCCTTGTTAAACCAGAGGAAGCGTTTGTCGTAACGAAAATTTTAGACGCTATTTACCAGTCAGCAGAAACAGGGAAAGAAATTATTTTTGAAAAGGAGTAACAAGATGACGTTCATAATGAAATTGCCTTTTGTTGATACTGTCGTAGATAATAGTTTAATTAACACAACAATAAATGGAAAAAAGATTGGCTATGAATTTCAAATAAGATTAAGCTATTATCGCGGTCATTACTTATCTTGCATTGAAGAGTTATCAATTGCTGTAAACGATAAAATAATTGATTCAAATGATATTAATTTCTGTCTTAATGGAAAGGAATTCACAATAGGTCAATTGCCTAATTTAGTTTCAGAATTTTGGAATGTAGATAAGCCAGCTACTATTAAAGTTTATTCTCCAGGAGGAATAAAAGAGGGGGATTATAAGATTGATGTAACCCTCTTGCTTCGAAATGCATATATGTATGTTCCTGGAAATACAGAAAACCACAATTACGCAGTATTAGATTCTTGCGGCAGCAAGACGCTGGCACTAAATACGAGGGAAGGGAGAACTAAATTAGATGTCTGAGATAAAATTAGGAGTTTCCCTATTTAGTTTTTCAACAGATTTTGTAAAAGGCAAGCTATCATTAGAAGATTGTATCCGTTCAGCGGCAGAAATAGGGGCGGAAGGCTTTGAGCTAGTTGGGGCAACCATGCTGCCTTCTTACCCATATGCAAGTGAAAAAGTCGTGAATGAAATGAAAAGCATGACCGATCATTATGGAATTGATTTTGTCTCTTACGGAGCTAGTGCTGATCGAGGTGTCATAACTGGAAGAGATTTAACAGATGATGAATTAGTGCAGTCGACAATTTTAGATATAAAAACAGCAAGCAAATTGGGATGTAAATTAATGAGGGTACAACCACACTTATCACCAGCGGCAGTTTCGAAATTAATTCCTTATGCTGAGAATTACGGAGTGCAAATAGGTGTTGAGATTCATAATCCGCAAACACCATCTTCTCCAAAGGTTCAGGAGTATGTGGAAATATTTGAGCAAACAGGATCCAAATATATTGGCTTTGTTCCAGACTTCGGCTGTTTTGCAACAAAGCCAAATAAAGTTTACTGGGATGAAGCATTAGAAAAAGGGGCGCCATTAGAGCTGTTAGAAATGGCTGCTAATCTTCGCTATGACAGCATCCCACAAAATGAAGCTAGACAACGTTTAATCAATGCTGGAGCGAATGAGGCGGTAATGGGAGCTTTTCAGGGAATGTATGGCTTTGTAACGTTTACCCGCGAACCTGATTTAACAGGACTAGCGAAAATAATGCCACATGTCTTATATTTTCATGGGAAGTTTCATTATATGTATGATCATTTAGAAGAAGCGAGTATTCCGTATGAAGATATATTGCCAGTTATCAAGCATTCTAAATTTACAGGCTATATTATGTCAGAATATGAAGCATCAGAAAATGCTGTTGAGATGACAAAACGCCACTTACAAATGGAACGTAAAATATTACAAAATCTACAAACAGTATAATATTGATTGCTCGGTAAGCTCCCATACTAAAAGTATGGGCTTTTTTTTGCTGACAAAACGTTAGGTAAAAGCAGTATGCAATTTTTAACCCATTGTAAAAACAGATATTTATTAGATTAAATATCATGTGCTAACAGTGTAAAAAAAGGATATCTGCAGGAGGGTGATGTATATACAATATGATTAAGTAAGCGCTTAACTTATTGTAAATACAAGGCAGAGAGGAAGAGATTATAATAGTGAACTGATTTGGAAGATTTATATAATATAAGGGGGTAAGTATAAATGAGCAAAGGCTTGGATGGTAATGCTGTTACAGAGAGTATAAGTTCACAGAGCATAATCGTGAAGGATAAGGAAAGACTGTCTTTCTCAACCAAAATTAGCTATGGTTTAGGAGATTTTGCAAGTCAGCTATTTTGGAGCTTCAGCGGTTCCTATCTTACGATTTTTTATACGGACGTAGTTGGGTTTACACCAGCAATTGTTGCGATGATTATGTTAGTTGCTCGAATCTTAGATGGAGTTAAAGATCCGATGATTGGTGTTTTAGCAGATCGTACAAAATCAAAATATGGCAGATTCAGACCATATATATTATATGGGACACCATTTCTCGCTTTATTCAGTGTACTTGCCTTCACAGCTCCTGGTTTTGGCGGAAATACGGAAGCTAAAATTGCCTGGGCTTTGTTTACGTATATCGGTTTAGGGCTGTTATATACAGTTGTTAATTTACCTTATGGATCTTTAGCTGCAGTAATGTCAAAAGATTCTGGTGAACGCACAGCATTAAGCTCCTTCAGGATGCTTTTCACAAACCTAGGCAGTGTGTTGCTTGCTGTTATCTCTATGCCATTAATCTTGTTTTTTAGTGGAGGCACAGGAGAGCAAATAACGGCAAAAGGATATACCATGACAGCGCTTGTTCTCTCAGTAATTGCTATCCCGCTGTTTTATATGGTATTTTTCAAATGTAAGGAAGTGGTTCAGCCGATAAATAAAAATAAAATATCTATTAAAGATTCCCTTGCAGCTATTGTTACGAGTAAATCCTTAATATGTATATTCTTTATATTGTTAGTTTCCTTAACCGCCTTTTTTGGCAGAATGGGAGTGCAGATTTATTACTACCTATATGTTATAAAAAGGATGGATTTAATTGCGCTATTCATGCCTTTACCAGCCATAGGCGCAGCTATCGGGATTATCGTATTTGCAAGATTTGCTAAAAACATTGGCAAAAAAAATATGTTATACATCTCTTACAGTTTAGCATCTCTTTCACTTCTTCTTTTATATTTTGTAGATTTTAATAATATACCGTTACTATTAATAGGGACATTCATTTTTGGACTAACGCAATTCGGTATTCCACTTGTAATTGCGATGGTGCCTGATGCGATTGATGAAATGGAGGATAAAAAAGGGGTGCGTGCAGATGGTACCGCTTACGCTGCAACGAGTATTGCTACGAAATTTGCCAGTGCTATTGGCGGTGCAGCAACTGTTTCGTTACTAGGATTTTTTGGGTATGTTGCCAATGCAGAACAAACCGCAGAAGCGATGAACGGCATCAATCTAGTAGTTAATATTGCTCCAGCCATCTTGTTCTTGTTAGCTATTATTCCAGTTAAATTGTATGGCTTAACAGAAGAAAAGGCAGCGAAAATTAGAGAAAGCTTAGATGAAAAACATCTCAATAAAGACAATAAATAAAATGTAAGGGTTATCATAACACGCAGTTCTTTTTGAACCTTCTTTTAGCAAGCAAAGGGGATAAATAAATGCGTGTTTTTTTATGTCTTTGTACGAGAGATTAAAAAATGACCATAAATTTTTAATCTAAATAAGGGAGCAGTAAAGGAAGGATAAAAATTTAATACTTTGTGAAAAAGGATGAGAAAGTCCTTTTAAAAGATAATCGCTAAAATGAAAGAGAGTTGTAAATTATATGTAATCAGAAATGAGGGCACAAGATGAACGAATCAACCACTATAACGATACACAACAGAAAAATATTAATGACCTTATTATTAGTCGGTACTTTTATTGCAGTCTTAAATCAAACATTATTAATTACAGCATTGCCGCAAATTATGGAGGAGTTTCATACAGATGCCAATAATGCACAATGGCTTATCACATCCTTTATGCTAACAAATGGAATTGTCGTTCCTATCTCAGCATTTTTAATTGCCAGGTTTACAACAAGGCAATTATTCTTTTCTGCTGTAATCATTTTTTTAATAGGCACTATATTAGGAGCTTTGTCCTTTTCCTTTTCGATGCTGCTAATGGCAAGATTTATTCAAGCTATCGGTGCGGGCATTATGATGCCGTTAGTCTCCAATATCATCTTAACAATAACTCCAAAAGAGAAGCGGGGAAGTGCCATGGGCTTGCTTGTTCTAGTAATCTGTTTTGCCCCTGCAATCGGTCCCTCCTTAGCTGGAGGAGTTGTAGATGTTTTATCATGGCGCTATCTGTTTTACGGTACTCTCCCAATGCTTTTAATAGTGTTAATTTTTTCGCTTGTAACACTAAAGAATGTGACAGAAACAAATAAAGATGAGCGTATTGATAGTCTTTCCATTATATTATCAAGCCTTGCTTTCGGAGGAATTCTATATGGACTCAGTCTTGCAGGATCGATAGGCTGGGGAAGCCTGATTACTTATGCATGGGTCAGTATCGGAATTGTTGCACTAATATTGTTAGTGAAAAGACAATTAAAGCTTGCTCAGCCAATGCTTGAATTTAGAGTATTTAAATACAAAACATTTACAGTTTCTAGCATACTGATTGCGATTGCATTTGGAACAATGTTTGGTACAGAAACTATTGTCCCGTTATATACGCAAAATGTGGAGGGAGTTTCTGCCCTTACTTCAGGACTTATTTTGCTGCCAGGTGCGGCATTAATGGGGCTGATATCACCATTTGTTGGACGAATCACTGATAAAGTTGGGGTGAAATTGCTTGTCGTTCTTGGATTCGGGGTTATTACACTATGTACAATCCCTTTAAGTATCTTAAATATAGAAAAGTCAATTCTGCTCCTTGTTATCTTATATACGATAAGAATGGTTGGGATTGGTATGCTGATGACGCCAGTTCAAACAGGTGCTATGAATATATTGCCTCAACACCTATTCAGACATGGGGTAGCTGTGTATAGTACCTTGACCTCGATAGCAGGTTCTGTTGGAATATCGATATTAGTCTCTTTTTACACAAGCCTTGACAACCATTTAAGTTCGGAACAAATGGCGTTAGGAATAACTTTTTTGGTTATTACAGTAGTTAGCGGGTTAGGATTTCTGTTATCACTTAAGCTGCCAAAAGATAAATCAGCAGCGAAGGTCAAGGAAGTATCTGTTAATTCTTAATAGCATAGATAAACAAGCGGTCCATAATAATACAGAAGTGTTTAAGAAAAGCGTAGTTTACTTAAGACTATGCTTTTTTTGTTGCTGATAAATACGATAACTTTCCGATGCGTTCTCTCATTTTTTTAGTTAATACCGTATAAAACACGTGATATACTTAATGGAAAGCGGCGGAAGGGGGCAATTAAACCAATTTGCAACGATGCTAATATAAGGAAACCTATAAAAGGATCAATCTACATAGGATGAATTAGCACACTATTTTTAGAGTGAATGAGCTAAAGGAAAGGCTTCATTGATAAGCCGGGAATGTCTGCTTTTTGTTAACACATACTCACCGTCAGGGGGGAAACCAATGGCATTAGAACGAGGCCGATTGCTTATTGTTGATGATGAAATTCTGATAAGGCAGGGGATTAAGCATTACGTCAATTGGGAACAAGAAGGCTTTGAAATTGTCGGCGAGGCAGCGCATGGGCAGGAAGCTCTTGATTTAATAGAGGTTGTAAAGCCGGATTTTATCATTACTGATATTGTTATGCCAATAATGGATGGAGAAGAATTAACGAGAATTGTGAAGGAGAAATATCCTCATATTGAAGTGGTAGTGTTAAGCAGCTTTGGCGATTTTGATTATGTGCGCTCAACTTTTCAAAATGGGGTTCTAGATTATATTCTAAAGCCAAAGCTAGATGCAGAAAGTTTGTTAGCTGTGTTGAGAAAGATGAAAAAAAGGCTGCCTGCTCGCAAAATAGATGAAGAGGAGGCTTTGAATACCTTTGTTGCGAATGCTGTCCGAAAAATGCTGTCAGGCTATGAAGTGGAACATTCTCTTAAACTAACAGATCGCTTTTTGCATAGGAAGTATTGTCTCGTTTCAGTTGAGCAGAGAGACGGAACAGGAGAACTGTCTTCTGCTGTTAAAACATGGATTAACAGTGGTTTAAGCGAACAAGGCTATATCTGCTTTATTACAGACAACATCCTCCTTATTAACGGGGACAATTTTAAAGCACTGCACTCTTTTTTGGAAAACACAGTGGCCATAAAATACAATCTTCAATTGATAGTAAGTGGAGAATTTGAGGATTTTATGCAAATAGGAAAGATATATAAAGAAGAAATTCTAAAATTAATAAAATGCAGCTTTTACTTTCCAGATATTCCGGTTCTCACTGTACAACATTTGCATATCACTGTGACAGACCTGGAGAAATTTCATTTAGACTGGTTTATTAATGAATTTAAATGTAAACGCTTTGATTCTGCTTTTGCTTATTTGGAGGATCATGTTGCAGCTATTTCTTCTATGTATACATTGGATGTGTATGAGTATAAGTCTTTTTTTAGCAATATTATTTTTAATATCACCATCCTGCTTAGCAATATGGAATATGAGATTCATAGCTTGGAACAGTCGAAATATGTTTACTTGAAAGGAATAGAAGAGGCAAATAGTGCAGAAGAAGTTGTTAAAAAGCTGGAGTGTTTTTTGCGTGATACAAAAACGGTAATTAATACAGTAAAAACGAAGCCGGAAAATGTCAATATCAAAAACATCATTGCATATATGAATGAGCATTATCGTGAGCCTTTGACACTTACTAATGTAGCGCAGCATTTTCATTTTAATCCATCCTATTTATCCAGCTATTTTTCAACACATATGAAAGAAGGCTTCAGCGAGTACCTTAACAGAGTTAGAATAGAAGAGGCATCTAAGCTTCTTGTTGCAGGCACTGCACCAATTTCAGAAATCAGCGGAATTGTCGGCTATTCAGACCACAGCTATTTCTGTAAAGTTTTCAAAAAGATGACAGGATTATCACCGAGCCAGTTCAGGCGCAGGCAATGGGTGGAAAAGAGTTGAGCATACTATGAAGCTAATTCCTGAACGTTTTAGACACAGCAATTTATTTATTACGATGTCCTTGATTACTGTAATGATTATCATCATCGTATCCATCACCATCACATGGACAACAATTCGCATGAGTGAACAATTCTTTTTCGATAAATTCAGTATTACGAATGCGAAGGTGATGAATCAAGTGAAAGAAAGTTACGAGAAATATCATTATTCAGTCGTTCTTGCAACTAACAGCATACAGCAAAGCATTGCCATAAAGGACATATTGACAGAAAAAAGGGAAACAAATGCAGTACAGTTTCAGTCCATCTATCAGATGAGCCAATTAATTAAACGGGTTGAACCCAATATGGCAGCATATGAGGTTGGCATTATTGTAGTTGGTGCAAATGGTCTGAGCTATGCGACAAACGACAGAACGTTTTGGCCAATTACTGATACAGAGTTAAAGGAAAGCAGTTTAGCGGAGAAAACGGCTGAAAACCCGAACAGATTAATCTATCAATATGACAAGCGGCTAAATGATGATGAGAGCGGCAGCTATATTGTTGCTTCACGGGGACTTGTGAATAGGTCTGGATATACTTACGGAGCGGCTTATATATCTATACGAGAAAACGAATTTCGGAAATTTTACTCTAGTTATACAAGTCCAGGCAATGATGTTTTTTTAGTTGATAAAGAAGGCGTCATTGTCTCAAGCAGCTTGTCAGAAAAAGTCGGCAGCACCTCTAAAGAGCTAAAAGAGTATGCCTCAGAGCTTGGCAATAGTGATCATGATGATTATCTGATAGGGGAGTTTATGGGTAAGGAGCAAATAATGATGATGGAATATGTACCAGCCTTTGATATGTACATGTTCAATATCATTGATAAGCATACAGCTTTTGGTGATTTAATTGATAAGAAAAAAATTATGCTTATTTCATTAAGCATTGTTATCGCAGCGCTGTTTATCGTTCTCCTTGTTTCAAGAAGGCTGACGAATTCTTTGTCCAGTCTTGTCAAACAAATTGAGAGTGCATCAGATTATGACTTTGATGAATATGTTGCTGTTTCAGGAACATATGAAACTCGAAAGATTGGTATTGCCTTTAATTCCATGCTTGATGAATTACATGAGTATGTCGATCAGCTCGTACTGTCACAGAAACAACGGCGGAATGCTGAGCTTGCTGCCTTACAGCAGCAAATTAATCCCCACTTTTTGTACAATACACTCGCATCCATTAAATTTATTGCAAGTAAAGGCAATATTGCCGAAACAGAAGCAATGATTAATTCGCTCATATCCTTATTGCAAAATACAATTGGTGATGTAAATGAGACGATTACCGTAGATCAGGAAATAAATAATTTGCGCAATTATGTGCTTATTAATCAGAAGCGCTATGGCGATTCCGTTAAGGTGAATTATTTTGTTGCACCGAACTGTCACGACATTCTGATCCCAAAGCTAATTTTGCAGCCGTTTATGGAAAATTCCTTTTTTCATGGCTTTATCCATAAACCGCAAGGGTATATTCATGTTCTTGTATGGCATGAGGGCGACTGTTTGATTTGTGAAATTGTTGATAATGGGGATGGGATGGTAATAGCTGATGAGCATCTTCCGCAAACAAAACGGAAGCAGCAGTTTTCTGGCATTGGCATAAGAAATGTGCATGAGCGGATTCAGCTCATCTATGGCGAATCATACGGCGTGGAAATTTCCAGTGAGGTTGGCGAAGGAACAAAGGTACGAATCACCCTTCCTGTTCAAAGAAAATAATAAAATCTAAAAAAAGTCCTATTTGAACATTGGAAGCGGATTCATTTTTGTGAAAATACTACAAAAACACAAAAATATCTTCCTAACGATGCACCCCAATAGGATGATAACATAATAGTTGTAAGTGATAACGCTTACAAATAATATTCATACTTGGGGGGAAATCGATGAAAAAGATTCTTGCACTAATACTAGCCAGCGTTCTACTTTTGGCAGCCTGTTCATCTGGCTCCAATACAGAGAATGCTTCAGGAGACTCTAAGGATACAAATAAAATTACGGTATGGGCTTGGGATCCTAACTTCAACATTAAGGCGATGAACTTGGCAGTAGATTCCTATGCCGCTGAAAATGCTGACCTTGATATTGAAGTAATGGAAAACGCTCAAGATGATATCATTCAAAAGCTTAATACGTCTTTAAGCTCAGGAACGACGAAGGGGCTGCCAAATATAGTCCTAATTGAGGATTATCGTGCACAAAGCTTTCTTCAAGCATATCCAGACATGTTCTATGAGTTGAGTGATTCTTTTAAGCAAGAGGATTTCGCTCAATATAAAATTGCACCTACAAGTGTAGACGGCAAAAACTATGGTCTCCCATTTGATACAGGGGTAGCAGGTTTGTATGTCAGAACAGATTATTTAGAGCAAGCTGGCTATACAGTGGATGACTTAAAGGATATTGATTGGAATGAGTATATTGAAATCGGCAAAAAGGTGAAGGAAGCAACAGGCAAAAACATGCTTACACAAGACCCTAATGATCTTGGTTTGATTCGTATGATGATTCAGTCTGCTGGATCATGGTATACAAAGGAAGATGGTGTGACGCCTGACTTATCGGGAAATACAGCTTTAAAGACAGCGTTTGAAACATATAAAGCACTATTGGATGCAGATATTGTTTCACCTGTTTCGGACTGGAGTCAATTTTTAGCAGGTTTCAATAGCGGTGAAGTAGCCACAGTTCCATCAGGAAACTGGATTACTCCATCTGTTAAAGCAGAAAGCTCTCAAGCTGGTAAATGGGCAGTTGTTTCTATGCCGCGCTTGCCAGATGTGGAAAGCTCCATTAATGCTACTAACTTAGGCGGAAGCTCTTGGTATGTTCTAAATGTTCCTGGAAAAGAAAAAGCAGCTGAATTCCTAGCGAAAACGTTTGGCTCTAATGTTGATTTTTACCAAACATTGAATAAAGAAGTAGGTGCTATCGGCACTTATTCTCCAGCAGTGGAAGGTGAAGCATATCAAGAAGCAGATGATTTCTTTAATGGTCAGCAAGTCATCGCGGATTTTGCGAACTGGACAGAGCAAATCCCGCAAATTAACTATGGACTGCACACATATGCCATTGAAGATCTGCTTGTCGTAGAGGCTCAAAACTACTTAAAAGGTAAAGCTCTTGATACTGCCCTAGAGGATGCCCAAAAGCAGGCAGAGGCGCAGATTAAATAATCGAGTAAACTTTAGAGCCTTGGATTTTCTTACTAAATACCAAGGCTCTCTTTTATTACAGAATGCAAGGAGTGTTGAGTTGTGATTCCAGCTAGAACGAATCAGGATCTTCAGACAGCAAGAACTTCCAGAAGCCTGCGCACAAAAAATAATGCGATCGGTTGGTCTTTTATAACTATTGCCGCGGCCATGATTTGTTTATTTTATTTTTATCCAATGGTGCAAGCTTTTATCTTGTCCCTTCAATCAGGAACAGGCACTAACCTGACCTTTGTCGGTTTTGATAATTATGTCCGGTTATTTAAGGACCCGACTTTTCTGACAACAGTGAAAAACACGGTTATCTATCTCATTATCCAAGTTCCAGTAATGATACTGCTGGCATTATTTATCTCCGTTCTGTTAAATGATAAGACGTTAAAGTTTAAAGGTGTATTCCGGACGGCTATCTTTTTGCCATGTGTAACTTCATTGGTAGCTTACTCGGTTATTTTTAAATATTTATTCGGTAATGATGGCATTATCAATATGTTCTTATTAAAGGTTTCTATTATCTCCGAGCCCATTCAGTGGCTGACAGATCCTTTTTGGGCCAAAATCGCCATTATTGCAGCAATCACTTGGCGCTGGACTGGCTATAACATGATTTTCTATTTATCTGCATTACAAAATGTCGACCAGTCTATTTATGAAGCAGCTAAAATGGACGGTGCATCTAGCATTCAAACCTTTTTTAAGATTACAATTCCAATGCTGAAGCCGATCATTTTATTTACATCGATTACTTCTACAATTGGCACACTCCAACTGTTTGATGAAGTTATGAATATAACCCAGGGAGGGCCAGGGAACGCCACGATGACGATATCCCAGTACATTTATAATCTCTCCTTTAAATACACCCCAGACTTTGGGTATGCGGCAACGGTTTCTTATGCCATTGTTATTATGATTGTTATTTTCTCTATCATCCAGTTTAAAGTGGCAGGTGACAATAATGATTAAGAAAGTATTTAGTTACAGTTTTTTAACGATTGTTTCAATCGTTTCGATTTTCCCTTTTTTATGGATGATTGTCAGTGCAACGAATAAATCAGTTGATGTTACAAAGGGGCGTCTATTGCCAGGTGGGCATTTTGTTGAAAATTTCAAAAACCTGCTTGAAACAGTAGAGATCATTCCAGCGTTGATAAATTCCGCGAAAATATCAATCATTACTACTGTTTTATCACTGCTGATTGCATCACTGGCAGGCTATGGCTTTGAAGTTTACAAAAGCAAAGCGAAAGACATGGTTTTTAACATTCTTCTGCTGTCGATGATGATACCGTTTGCAGCGTTAATGGTGCCTTTGTTCAGAATGTTTGGCATGATTTCACAATCTGCGCCATATATAGGTATTGACACGATTGCAGCTGTTATTTTGCCGACAGTTACAACTGCATTTTTAATTTTCTTCTTTCGTCAGAGCACAAAGATGTTTCCAAAAGATATTTTGGAAGCAGGCAGAATTGATGGTTTGACAGAGCTAGGCTGTTTTTTCAGGATTTATGTGCCGACAATGAAAACGACTTATGCAGCAGCAGCCATCATCACGTTTATGGCGAGCTGGAACAGCTATTTATGGCCATTGGTTGTGTTACAGTCTCCAGAAAACCAAACAGTGCCATTATTGATTTCTGTTCTTGGGTCGAGCTATTCTCCCGATTTCGGCGTAATTATGACTGCGATTGTTATCGCGACATTACCAGCAGCATTCATTTTCTTCATCATGCAGAAGCATTTCGTTGCCGGCATGATGGGATCAGTTAAATAGAAGCAAGGGGAGTGTAATCAATGACGAAAATTATTCCAACATTAGATTGGCTTGAAGATGTGAAGGTATTTGCTGTTAACCGTCTTTTGGCTCATTCAGACCATAATTATTATGAAACATTTGAAGAGGCAAATCTTCGAGTGCCGATGAAGCTCAGGCACAGTCTGAACGGAGATTGGAAATTCCAGTATGCAGAAAATCCGCACAGCAGGCCACAACAGTTTTATGAAAAAGATTTTGATTGTGAAGGCTGGGAATACATCACCGTTCCGGGTCATATACAGCTGCAAGGATATGGCACGCCTCAATATGTGAATACGATGTATCCGTGGGACGGCCACAATGATATCCGTCCCCCTGAAATTCCTTCCGATCATAATCCTGTAGGCAGTTATGTCAAATATTTTTCTGTTCCAGAAAATATGAAGGGGCGTGCTGTTAATGTGTCTTTTCAAGGGGTAGAATCAGCTTTCTACGTATGGCTGAATGGGGAATTTGTCGGCTATAGTGAAGACTCCTTCACACCTGCTGAATTTGAGCTCACGCCCTATTTGGCAGAAGGGGAAAACAAGCTTGCAGTTGAAGTGTATCAGCGCAGTACTGGCAGCTGGCTTGAAGATCAAGACTTTTGGAGGTTCTCCGGGATTTTCCGCGATGTCTATCTTTACACAGTGCCTACCACTCACATCACAGATCTTCATGTTCGTCCTGAACTGGATGAAACTTTTACAAAAGGTAAATTAACAGCAACCGTTAAGCTGACAGGAAAACCTGCGTCTAAACTAAGCGCAGAGCTGAGAGACAAAACGGGCAAAACAACAGCTGCAGCAATGGGAGTGGAAGAGGCAAGCAATTGGTCCTTAACAATCAATGTAGACCAGCCGTCCCTTTGGAGCGCAGAAAGTCCATATTTGTATACATTATTCATTAGTGTTTATGACGAATCTGGCAACCTGACAGAAGTGGTGCCACAAAGGCTCGGCTTCAGGCGATTTGAGCTATCAGATAAAATTATGCGCCTCAATGGTGAACGAATTGTGTTTAAAGGTGTGAACCGACATGAATTTAATCCAAGACAAGGCAGAGCAATTTCGAAAGAAGACATGCTGTGGGATATCAAAACATTAAAGCAGCATAACATCAACGCTGTCCGTACTTCTCACTATCCAAACCAAAGCTATTGGTATGAGCTCTGTGACGAATATGGTGTTTACGTTATTGATGAAATGAACTTGGAAACACATGGGTCATGGCAAAAAATGGGGGCTGTTGAGCCGTCGTGGAATATTCCTGGAAATAAACCGGAATGGCAAGATATTGTTATGGACAGAGCCATTTCAATGGTGGAGCGCGATAAAAATCATCCTTCCATCTTAATTTGGTCGTGCGGGAATGAATCCTATGCTGGTGAAGTTATCTTGAACGTTGCCAACTATTTCAGAGAGACAGACCCAAGCAGACTCGTCCATTATGAGGGAGTGTTTCACAACCGTGCTTATAATGATTCAAGTGATATGGAAAGCCGTATGTATGCAAAACCGGCTGTTATTGAAAAATACTTGTCTGAAAATCCAGAGAAGCCATATATAAGCTGTGAATATATGCATGCGATGGGAAATTCACTTGGAGGCATGTACAAATATACAGAGTTAGAACAAAAATATCCTATGTACCAAGGCGGATTCATCTGGGATTATATCGATCAGTCCCTTTATAAAAAAGACCGGTTTGGCAAGGAATACTTAGCATATGGCGGCGATTTTGACGACAGGCCGACAGATTACGGTTTTTGTACAAATGGAATTGTATACGCAAACCGCCAACTGTCACCCAAAATGCAGGAAGTTAAATATCTTTACCAAGATTATAAGCTCTTATTAGACGAAAATGGTGTCACGATAAGAAATGAGAGTCTCTTCACAAATACAGACAGCTATCAATTAGAATATAAGCTGTTTTTGGAAGGAAAGGAACTGTACAGAAAAAGTACTTTGGCAGGAGTTGAACCGCAAAGCTCTCAATATTTCAAGTTCAATCTGCCTGAAAATCTGGATGCAGCTTTAGGTGAATATAGTATTCAAGCATCACTTACACTGAAGGAAAATACCCTTTGGGCAGAAGCAGGCTTTGAGATTGCATTCGGACAGTATGTTTATGAAAAGGGCAGCAAACAATTTAGTCCGCCTGTTGGAGAACTGCGAACTGTCCATGGTGATGTTAATATTGGTGTTCATGGTAAAGATTTTTCTGTGCTATTTTCTAAAGCATCTGGCAGTCTCGTTTCTTTGAGCTATGCTGGCAGAGAAATGATCTCATCACCTCCTGCCCCACTGTTTTGGAGAGCGACAACAGACAATGACCGTGGGTTTTCACAAAGCTATCATTCGGGAATCTGGTATGCGGCAAGTCTTGCGCGTAGGTGTAAGGACATTCAAGTGGAGGAAAGCAACAGTCAAACAAGTGTTGCTTTCACATATGAATTCTCTGTGCATCAAGACATAGAGGTAACAGTCACCTACACCGTTTATTCAGATGGAAGTGTGCATGTGAAGTCAGCGTATAAAGGAGCTGACAGTCTGCCTCAGCTGCCGATTTTTGCGCTTACGTTTAAGCTTCCAGCAGATTACAGAAAGCTAGATTGGTATGCTCTCGGACCAGAAGAGAACTATTCTGACAGGAACATGGGCGCAAAACTATGCCATTTTCAGCAAGAGGTGGAAGAGAGTCTATCAGGGTATGTTATGCCGCAAGAATCAGGAAATCGAACAGGTGTCAGACATGTATCTGCCACATCAAAAAATGGCCGTGGTATTTTAATATCTTCTGTAAATACACCACTTGAATGTAATATCTCGCCATATACTGCCTTTGAGCTTGAGAATGCGCAGCATGTTTATGAGCTGCCGCCTATCCATTATACAGTTGTGACTGTGGCGGGCAGGCAGATGGGCGTTGGCGGTGATGACAGCTGGGGTGCGCCGGTTCATGAGGAGCATTTAATTCATGCTAATGAAACGATAGAATTTGAATTCCTCATCCAGAGAAAGTAAATTAGTTAGAGCGGTTCCGCTTAAAAATTTTGTTACAATAGCCTTATTATCCTTAATGTTGGATGATAAGGCTTTATTTTGCTAAAATTATGAAGGTGATAATTTTTGCAAAATTCAAATGATACTTCCTGATTTCAATCAAACAGATTTTGCAGTTATAATAGTCACTATATATTTTAGTTATTGAAATAATTAACAAAGGATGTTAAACGTGATAAAACAAAACGATGATACAGTTCGAAATTTAATGGAGGAGATGTTTCATATTCAAGTTAAGTCCAATAACTTTATGCGGCTGCTAACCTTTGATGAGGACTTATCTGAAAATCTCGTGCTCCTCATGCTTCGTTTGAAACTGTTTGGATTTCTGAAAATCACGCAAATAGCAGAGGTTTTCCTACTGACACCAGGTGCTGCTACTAATATGTGTGATAAGCTGGAAAGAATGGGCTATGCGGAAAGAATTCGCTTGCAGGATGACAGGCGTATTGTCCGTGTTGCTTTAACGAAAAAAGGGGAAGACAGAGTCAACGCCATCTTTTCAAAATTTACAGATGAACAGCTCCTGAGTATTACCAACACACTGGCAGAGATTAATAAGCTCTTTAAACATATTGAGGATATAACTTAAACAGGTCGCAACGATCTGTTTTTTTCTTTGAATTAAATGGATATTTTATCGAATTTAGAATATATTATAATTATTAAATATTTTAGTTATTAAAATATTAAGGGTGGGGGGAGGATATACTATGTCCATAAAGAGACTTATTTTAGGAGGGGTATTAATAATGGCATTATTTTCAATAGCAGGAATTATGTCTACGAAATTTGAACAACGCATCAGTTTAAAAAAATCTAGTCATCTAATTCTACAATCAGATTTTTCCGATCTTAAAGTAGTTACCGACAAGCCGGATTTATCCCTTGAATTAAACGGAAAAAAATCATTGCTGTCTACACCGTCTGTTCAAGTAAAGGAGGAAGGTGATAAAGCCTATATATCTATAAATATATTAAATAAAGGCTGGAAGAAATACTTGCCTGGTCGAAAAATGAGAGCGAAGTTAACACTAAATATCCCTTCTGGAATGATAGATACATTAGAAATAACTAATCAGAACGGAAAGACAGAAATCGGTCAAATTACGGATTTAAGGCTACTTTCCATAAATTCCGAAGTAGGAAGTATTCAGTTAAGTAGTTTTCAAGGAGGAAAGCTTGCCATTAAATCAAACAATGGCAGTGTCTCTTTAGGGAAAGTAAGTGCCCAAGTGAATATTGATAACAAAGTAGGCGGAATAAAAAGTCTTGAGCTGCTGCGTGTTCAAGGAGAAAATTATCTAAAAGTCTCTAATGGCAATGTTCATATACAGCTCCCGAAAGAACTTTATACAACTAATACAGCCATACATGCCATCACTAAAAACGGAGCGATAACAGCAAATAACTCCCTTTTAACTGTGAAAAAAATTGGGCCGGGCAAAGAGTTGGTGAAAGAAGCCTTCAGTGCTAAAGACAAATTGACCATATCCGTTTCTGTCGGCAATATCAACATAAAATAATGGTCAGTGATTCCGAAATATAACCATTCCAATACCCATTGGCACAATCATTAACAATCCGATAGTCAGTGTAGGGAAGGGAAGCTTTTCAGCAAAAATCGTACCCATTTCCCCTAAAAATCCTGCAGCAACAAAGGGAATTGCAGACCTTGTTTTATCTGCACCTTCCTTAGCATAAAACCAAGCATCCCAGACTGCATAAACATAAAATCCAGGATAAAAGAGCAGAACGTCAAATGAGGCTGTTTCTACTGCTTGCTGATGGTAACCGTTAAAATCAAGTGCGATAGCTTCATTAATTCTGCCAAGCATATTATCGAAATGCTCAAAAATAATAAAAATTACGCCCTTTAACAGCTCACGATTATAAATTTGGCCAAATCCTGGCATGATCATGGAAATCAATGCAGCAATAATTCTCATATAAATACCTCTTAAAGTTAACTTAATGTCAGTTTCTCCTGTTACTGCTTAAGATATACAAAATATGTAAAATGAATTATCACCTTCTCTACAAGGATAAAAATATGAAAATTCAGGCAGCACCGTATATAATAGGATATAGAAACGAAAACATTTTTTATAGAGAGGAAGGAATGTCAATGGAGTACCGTCTTGAAAGAGATACAATCGGAGAAATTAAAGTGCCGGCAGAAAGTTACTGGGGAGCACAAACACAGCGAAGCAAAGAGAATTTTCCAATTGGAACAGAAAGAATGCCGATGGAGATTATTCACGCCTTTGCTATTTTAAAGAAAAGCGCTGCTATTGTAAACCAAGAACTAGGCTTATTAGCAAAAGAAAAAGCGGAAGCGATTGGCTACGGTGCTGACCAAATCTTAAATGGCAGTCTTGAAGAGCATTTTCCCCTTGTGGTTTGGCAAACGGGAAGCGGCACACAGTCCAACATGAATGTTAACGAAGTGATTGCTTTTGCAGGCAACAAATGGCTTGCTGAAAAAGGATTAGACATCAGGCTGCATCCGAATGATGATGTAAACAAATCGCAAAGCTCAAATGATACATATCCGACAGCACTTCATGTGGCTGCAGTTGTTCAGCTGGAAGATACGGTCTTGCCGGCGATAGCCAAACTAAAAGAGACTTTTAAGGAAAAAGCAGCTGCGTTTTCTGAAATTGTTAAAATTGGGCGAACTCATTTACAAGATGCGACCCCATTGACATTAGGGCAGGAAATCAGCGGCTGGCACCGCATGCTTGAAAAGTCCGAAAGCATGATAGCAGCGAGTTTGCCGTACTTGCGTGAGCTGGCAATTGGCGGCACAGCAGTCGGTACAGGCTTAAATGCCCATCCAGAGTTTTCTGAAAGAGTTTCCGAAAAAATCTCCTTATTCACAAACAAAGAGTTTTTATCTGCAAAAAATAAGTTTCATGCACTGACAAGCCATGATGAGATAACATTCGCACATGGAGCGTTAAAAGGATTGGCTGCAGACATGATGAAAATAGCGAATGATGTGCGCTGGCTTGCGAGTGGGCCTCGTTGCGGCATTGGAGAAATCATGATTCCAGAAAATGAACCAGGCAGCTCTATTATGCCAGGAAAAGTGAATCCAACCCAAAGTGAAGCCGTGACAATGGTAGCTGTTCAAGTTATGGGAAATGATGCTGCAATCGGCTTTGCGGCAAGTCAGGGGAATTTTGAACTGAACGTCTTTAAGCCAGTCATTGCCTATAACTTCCTTCAGTCCGCCCGCTTGCTTAGTGACAGCATTATTTCCTTTAATGATCGTTGTGCGGTTGGAATTGAGCCAAACCTAGAGAAAATCGACAGAAATTTAAATGAGTCCTTAATGCTTGTAACAGCCTTAAATCCGCATATCGGCTATGAAAATGCGGCAAAAATAGCGAAAAAAGCATACGCGGATAACTCCACTTTAAAGCAGGCAGCATTAGAACTAGAATTATTAACAGAAGAAGAGTTTGATAGCTATATCCAACCGAAAGAAATGACATATCCGAAATAAGCAATCTTTTTATAACTGCACCTTTTAATAAAAGAGGTGCAGTTTTTAGTGCATTAAAAAGATAATATTTGTTAACTAAAAGAAAAAATAGTAGTATAGTCGTATGACAAAAGTAGTGTATAATAAATCTTCATAGATTAATAAATGAAATATAGGAACATGCTAAAACTTCAGGAGGTCATATCATTGCCTTTTCATCACATCTTAGACCATTTTCATACACAATATATGATCGTAATTCCTATCCTGTCTATCATAAGCTGTGCTTTAGGGCTGTGGATCAGCAAGAAAGTAAGGAAGAACGAAAATGAGAAAAATAGAAATGGAATTCTTATTTTTGGTTCATTGCTCTTAGGCTTTACTTTTTGGATAACCCTTTATCTCATTATGCAAATGGTGCCATTACCATATTCGCCTAGTAATTATCTGCTCTATTTAATCAGCATCTATTTGTTTTGTTTTATCGGTTCCTTAGTAATTCTGGCATTGGCACAAACCAAGGAAGTGAAGGAAAGCCAATATTTTTGGGGGAGTTTATTTTTAGCAGTATGTATTCTCGCCGCTGATACGATTGGTTTTGCCCTGATGTTTAAAAATCATCTCCATTTCAATATCATCCTGTATATTACTACTTCTTTGCTAACAATAGGATCTGCTTTTTCTGTGTTCCGGTTTGTGATTTTGATAACCACTGATGATGTCTTTCAAGCAACATCAAAAAGGCTGGAATATATCGGAATTGTCCTTGCAGGTGTGTCTCTTGCAAATATCCCCTATATTGTATTAGTTTCTATTTTGAAATTTAATTTAGGCTATATGTATAGTGATTACGAGATTTTTATTCCGTTCACCTTAACAATCGCAGCGAATTTATTATTAATGCTGCTGCCATATTTTTTAGGAGATACTATTTTAAATAAAAAGGCAAACTTTTATACATCCCTGTTTGAGCATAACCCCGTTGCCGTTATTGGCATCGATTTAGCTGGAGTAATCAATAGTGTGAATTCTGAAGGAATTAAACTACTAGAATATGAGGAAGAGGAATTGGTTGGAAAGAGCATTTCTGAAATCTTCATGAAGGTGGATAAGGAGAAGATTAAACACTATCTATTAGGTCATTTTAAAGGGAAGGTTCATAAATTTGAGACAGAAATAGTTTTAAAGAATAATACTCGAAAAGATGTTTTTGTTACGGCAGTCCGGATTATCACAAAGGAAAAGTTCATCGGCACCTTTGTACTGGTTGAGGATATTACCGAAAAGAAAAAATCAGAAGAGCAAATAAAACATCTAGCCTTTCATGATGATCTTACACAGCTTTCAAATAGACGGCTTGCAAAGATTACGATGAATCAATATGTGGAAAACAACACTCCGTTTACATTAATGCTCCTCGATTTTGACCGCTTTAAAAGCATTAATGATACTCTGGGGCATTCATTCGGGGATAGTCTGCTGCAAAGAATAGCAAAACGGCTTAATAATTTAGTAGAAGAGAACGGCAAAGTGGCAAGATTTGGCGGAGATGAATTTTTGATTATCATTCCAGATGGCAGTAGTGACAAGGATATGTATAAATCAATTGCTAAATCTATTAATCATGTTTTTAGACAGCCAATCCTTATAGACGGTTATGAGATTATTTTGACAGCAAGTGTTGGCATCAGCAGATTCCCCGAGCATACAACAGATGTGGATGACCTTGTAAAGTACGCAGATATCGCGATGTACCAGATGAAAGAAGCAGGGGCTAATGGGTTCAAGGAATTTAACAAGGAAATGTCCTTACATGCAGACCATAAAGTCGGTTTAGAGAGTGATTTGCAAAAAGCCATGGATTATCAGGAGCTGTCCGTTTACTATCAGCCTAAGTATCATATAAAAAGCGGCAAGATTATTGGAGCTGAAGCTTTACTTAGATGGAAACATAATAAAAAAGGCTTTATACCGCCCAATGAATTTATTCCGCTGGCAGAAGAAAGCGGTCTAATCGTAAAGTTGGAAAAATATGTGTTTGCTCAAGTGTGCAAGCATATTCATAGATGGGCAACATCAAGGAAAACATTCGGCAGGATTTCTATTAATATTTCAATTGTCACATTATTAAGAGAGGACTTCGTCTCATTTATTGCGGGACTCTTGCAAAAGTACAAAATAGACGGCAGCATTATTGAATTGGAAATAACCGAAAGAATTGTCATGAAGAATGAGCTTGTTGTCAATGAGACATTAAAGAAAATAAGTGAGCTGGGCATCAGCATCAGCATGGATGATTTTGGTACAGGCTATAGTTCGTTGTCCTATCTTCATAAGCTTCAGGTCGATTGCATAAAAATAGATAAGTCTTTTATTGATCAAATAGAAGGCAATATTGAAGTAGTTTCTGCCATAATCTCTATGGCACATAATCTTAAGCTGGAAATTATCGCAGAAGGTGTTGAAACTGAAGCACAAGTACAAAAGCTTATACAGCTTGGCTGTGAGCAGGCTCAAGGTTTTTATTTCTCCAAACCAATCACAATGGAAAGCTTTGAGGCCATCCTTTAAGTGTATCTTCAGCTGAAGGTGCATTTTTTTTATTGATTTCCTATAGTAGATATTTACAATTCACTTTTGCTCTCTGTTACTATTAAAAGGGAAGCAATAAAAAAAGAGGGTGTAATCATGATACAAACAGAATTAGACATTAAAGAGTGGATTCATGACGATGAATGGATGATGGACATTTTACGAACGGTCCGTAAGCTCAACTTGCCTGATTGGTGGATTTGTGCAGGGTTTGTCCGAACAAAAATCTGGGATAAAATCCATGGTTTTTCACATAGAACACCTCTTGCTGATATTGATGTGATTTATTTTGACTCAACCGAAATATCAGAAGAGAAGGAAAAGCAGCTAGAGAAAAAATTAGAACAATACAATCCGAATCTGCCATGGTCTGTAAAAAATCAAGCTCGCATGCATGTTTTAAATAACTTCCCGCCATATGAATCTTCTGCTGATGGGATAGCACATTTTCCTGAAACGGCTACAGCGCTTGGAGTAAAGCTTCATAAAGATGACAGCATCGTTCTTTGTGCTCCATGGGGGATAAAAGATGCTGTTTTCCTTGAGGTTAAACCAACCCCGCCCTTTAAGGCAAACAACAGACATATTTACGAGGCAAGAATAAAGCAAAAAAAATGGCATTCTGTATGGGATAAACTGCGTATCACAGAATAAAGAAAAAACGGTTTTAGGATGTATGTTTCCTAAAGCCGTTTTCTTTGAAAAATTACAGCAGCTTTGTCATAAACATGCTGTTCTCATCATGTTTATAATCTGCAAATGGACCACAATAAGTAAATCCTAATGTTTCATATAGCTTTCTTGCAGGCAAAAAAGCATCCATTGAGCCTGTTTCAAGGCTTAAGCGTTCATAGCCGCGGAATTGTGCGGCTTCTAAAATATGTAACATAATTTGTTTAGCAACACCTTTTCGCAAGTGGGCAGGAGCAGTCTTTACCGATTTTACCTCTGCATGATTTTTATCCAATTCCTTTAATGCGCCGCATCCTAACAGCGCACCATCCTCCCAGGCGCTCCAAAACGTTATTTCCGGCTTGCGTAATCCCTCTAAATCAAGGGCGTGGATGCTTTCAGGCGGTGAATGAAGTGTCATGCTATGAAGGTGATCCTCTAATAAGCCTGCAATTTCAGGTCCTTGTAAATCATCAACTTTAATGATCAATGTATGTGTTCTCCTCTCTTTAAACTAATTGAAATGACAATCTAATAGTATTATCCTACCATAAGGTTATTTGAATAGCATTATTATTTAGAATATTACTATTTTAGTCAGTTTGAAAGAGAAATAGACTCACTTCACAGCTAAATGGTGATGATTTGCAAATATATGTTGAACATTTAAGCATGAAGGTTATTGTTAATTTCTGGATCTTCACTGTTGTTTTTATCTTTCATTCTGCTGAACAGATTGGCAAGAAGCGAACCAGACAAGTTATGCCAAACGCTGAAAATGGCGCTAGGAACTGCTGCCAGCGGTGAAAAATGAGCTGTAGCAATCGCAACTCCCAATCCTGAATTTTGCATGCCTACTTCCATTGCCACAGCCTTTTGCTTGGCCAAGTCCATACCACAAAGACGTGCAAAGAAAAAGCCGATGATAAAGCCAAGGACGTTATGAAGGATAACGACTCCAAAAATAATCAGCCCAGTTTCAGCCAATCTTTCAGCACTGCCAGCAACAACGGCAGACACAATTAAAACAATCGCAATTACCGAAACAAGCGGCATCGCTTTAGCACCAGCTTTAGCCTGCTTTCCAAAAAAGCGTTTAACGATAAAACCAAGAACTAATGGAATGATGACAACTTGTACAATTGAAAGAAACAAGGAACCTACACTGATATGTATCCATTTACTTGCAAACAGCAAAATCAGCAATGGTGTCACAATTGGTGCTAATATCGTCGAAACGGATGCAATGGCAACTGCAAGGGCAACATTTCCTCTCGCCAAAAATACCATAACATTAGATGCTGTACCGCTTGGGCAGCAGCCTACTAAAATGACGCCAACAGCAATTTCACTTGGCAAGTCCAACCCAACTGCGAGCAAAAATGCAAGCAACGGCATAATGATGAAATGACCAATTACTCCAAGAGCAACATCCTTAGGACGTGTGAATACTTCTTTAAAATCGGATAATTCTAAAGTAAGCCCCATGCCGAACATAACAATCCCTAATAAAGGAACAATATAGCTGCCAATCCAAACGAAATGATTGGGCATAATGTAGGCAACAGCGGCAAAAATTAACACCCATAATGTAAATGTTTTTCCGGCAAAGCTGCTGATTTTCTCGATGACTCCCATAACGAAACCTCCAAAGTATGATAATTCAGATTTTTGTAATAAAAACACTAACTATATTAGATTAAATATTAAGAAAAATCAATGTTTGACTATTTAAATAAATCTGCTTACATTTTGAAGGCAAAGAATTAAATTATTGTAGAAAATGTGGGAGTGGGTAAGTTGTTAGGAGGAGAATGGGAAATATGTCTATTTTTCTACATTTGTTTGTGAAGTATTGCTTTTCTAACTATACTTGCTATAAATAAAATAGACTCTATTTCCCCTCGTAAACTATATTTCAACAATCACAGGAAATAATAATCCTGTTCTCGTTGCGATACGTTTCAGCTGCATTCTCAGCACAGGACTTTTTTGAATGATAATAATCATTCTTTCTACGCCGAATTCTTTATATAAACGAAATGAGTTTTCCATGTATGGAATCATCTCTTGGGTTAGAACATCCATGTTTTTACAATCGATGATTAATCTGTACTCTTTGACAGGCACTCCTATCATTTTATTTTTGTAATCAGTGACAAACTCGAAAACTTTAGAGGGATCAAAGGTACCTTCTATTAACATATCAATCGTTTTGGAGAAGTGATTCACCTTAATGTCAAAACATCCTTTTTTTTCCATAAGATTATATCTCCTTAAATAGTACTTCTGTATGAATTTTTTGTAATTATAGCATAGAGATAAGTAAAATAGGATAAATTTCTGTTTCTGCATGTGGTTTTTCTTCATAAGGACAGGGAATAGTGAAATAAATGGATATTAATGAGAAAGCAGGTGGGAACATGAATGTGATTTCCTACGCTTACAGAAAAAAAGGCAGCATGGAATTTAAATATGATAAATTTGCTCATTCCAAAGTAATACTATACCCAATTAAAAACTATTATTTTATTAAATTTATAAAATGGAATGCATCAGACCCATATGTTACAACAAAAGATCTCGAAGAAATGGAAATACTTGCAAATGAGGAAATGGGAACACTGGAATTTTATCTGCAGCGCAAAGGACGAACACTGGCGAAATGAAGCTTTTGCCAGTGTTTTTTATTATAAGCTAAAAAAGGAGTTTATCTTTATAGACGCGAAATAAAAAAACAGAGATTAAGCAGATAGGGGAGAATGTTTTGGAACGGAAAGAGTATTATGCAGTTATTTTTACATCAAAAAGAACAGATGGAGAAAATGGCTATGGGAAAATGGCTGAGAGAATGGAAGAACTTGCTGGACAACAGCCTGGCTTTATTGGAATAGAAAGTGCAAGGGATGCAAACTTAGGGATAACCGTGTCCTACTGGGAATCTCTTGAAGCGATTAAACACTGGAAGGAGAATTCTGCGCATCAAACAGCCCAAAAGCTAGGTAAATCAAGCTGGTATGAAGATTACTTTGTCCGTATTTGCAAAGTGGAAAGAGATTATGGAATGAACGAATAAGAAAAAATAAACAATAGTCATAATAGGGGAAGGCAGGTTGACATATAACCAAAAGGTGTTATAAGATAAAAGTGTAACCAAAAGGTGTTATTTAAATTAAACTTAAAGGAGCATGCCTTTATGACAATTAGTCAAAATCAGGACAAGGTGCAGGATATTGTCCAAACTATTACTATTGATGCGGACATACAGAAAGTCTGGAACTTTGTTTCCACTTCAGATGGAATTGCTGCATGGTTTATGCCAAATAATTTTGAGGCAAAGCTTGGCCATGAATTTCATCTGCAATCTCCATTCGGACCGTCACCTTGTAAGGTGACAGAATTAAATCCTCCTCATAAGCTTGCATTTGATTGGGATACGGAAGGATGGTTTGTCACATTCTCCCTGCAAGAGGTAAATGGAAAAACAGAATTTACTATTGTGCATGGTGGATGGAAGGCTAATGACGAATTAATTGGCAAGGCAAATGAAAAGTCAGCTATAATCCGCGATAGAATGAACCAAGGCTGGGGCGGCATTGTTCAAAAGCTGAAAAAGGAAGCAGAAGCGTAAATGACAGCTTCTGCTGTAAAACAAGATGTTTTTCAAGCAATTGCCGACCCAACGAGAAGACATGTGCTGAAGCTATTGTCTGAAAAGGATATGCCAATCTCTGAAATCTCAAGCCAGTTTCCAGTAAGCAGGACAGCAATTGTCAAGCATTTGCAAGTGCTGGCAGATGCAAGACTTGTCACAGCAAAAAAGGCAGGCAGAGAAAAAATTTACTCTCTTCAGCCGGAACCCCTTGCGGAGGTTCAAGAATGGATTTCTTATTACGAACAGTTCTGGCACAATAAACTGTCTGTGCTTAAGCATTTAATAGAGGAAGAATAACAAAAAAGGCGCTTAAAAGGCGCCTTTTTCCTTTTGGTGAAATTCTTCACTGCAAGCAGAATGTACTAGGAAAATTACCAAAAAATATGTATGATAGAAAAGGAAAAGTAAGCGATATCAAAAATTCATCTTTACGTTTATAAACACGCTACATAAGAAAGTGGGGACTTGGATGGCAATTAACAGCTTTAGACATAATATTCCTCCTGAAACAGCTCTTAGCAAAAATACAAAAATCAGAAATGGTACCCATATTTTATATGTATCTGCAGAGTTTGAAAAATACATAGATAATGCGCTGTCTTTTTTAACTGCCGGAATTGAATTAAATCAAGGGATTCTTTTTATAGACAGCAACAAAGTCCGCTCCATCGTTGTTGCTAAACTCCAAATCCAAGGTATTACTAAATCACAATTGGAATCTATACTTTTTGTAGATAATGAGGACTTCTATGAACCGAGTAGGCCGCTTAATCCTGACAGAATGTTTCGGAAATTCTCAGAAACGATAGGTCCCCTTTTAAAAACTGGAAAACCAATTAGGCATTGGGGAAAGGTGATTTGGCTTGACGGACAGGTTAACTTGCTCGAAAAGCTAACGAAATATGAAGGTTGTGCCCAACAGTTTATCAAAAAAGTCAACAGCTTTGGCATCTGTGCATTTGATGGGATGAAGCTGCCAGCAACCGTACAAATGGAGATCATGAAATTTAATCAATACATTATGTCTGATAATGAGTTTGTAGTATCAAGCTTTTATGACAAAGAGAATCTGCATCCTTCCATTCGGAAGGAAATGATTTATGAGACTGCTATATCTTCCTTGAGAATTGCACAATCACATTATGCAAGAATTATAGAAGAAATGCCTGACGCCGTTTTTATCACTTCACGTGGCAATATAGCATATACAAACAAATCGGCTTTAAAGTTAATGAAAGCAAACACGGAGAATCTTCAACATAAAGTAGTATGGGATATCATTGACCCAGCCTATCATGAAGAGATTAAGCAAAAGGCTGCAAATGTTCTTAATAAGGATCGATTTTCTACATGTGAAGTTAAATTAATAGCAATGACTGGCAAAAAAGTCGATGTAGAAGTATTGTCGTTTCCCTTCGTTTTTGAGGATAAGGAAACGATTATTCATATTGCGAGAAACATAAAGGAACGTAAAGAAAATCATGAGCTGATGATAAGGAATGAGAAGCTGGAAATTGCAGGTCAGCTTGCTGCAAGCATTGCCCATGAAATCAGAAATCCGCTTACAGCTATTAAAGGGTTTATGAAGCTGGCAGAACAAGGGTCCTTAAACATTAAAGATGTGTATCCAATCTTAGATGCTGAAATTAATCGGATTGAGACAATTTCCAGTGAATTATTATTGCTAGGAAAGCCAGTGTCGACAGAAATTAAAGTGATGGATTTGTCCAAGCTTTTATATGATATCTGTACCTTTATGCAATCACAGGCAAATATGGAGAATGTGATGCTTCATTTTGAAATAATGGACAAGCCGTTATTTTGCAGATGTAATGGAGATCAAGTGAAGCAAGTATTTATGAATATCATAAAAAATGCGATTGAGGCAGTGCCTCACGGCGGTAAAATTATGGTCTATGCCAAGGAAGCGGATGGACATGCTTTGTTTGAGATAATCGATAATGGTGTGGGCATTCCTGAAGATATTCAAGACAGGCTAGGGGAGCCATTTTATACAACAAAGGAAAAGGGAACTGGTCTCGGTTTAATGGTTTGCTATAACATTATTGAACAGCATAACGGACATATTCGATTTCATTCCGCAAAAGGAGTAGGAACAACCTTTACGGTGAGCATTCCATTGGATTCATAAAAGCTTCAGGCAGCAGCTTTTTACAACCTTTTGTGATTTTTTGTATAATTATATTCTCTCTGTCTATCCTTATGAATAAGGAGGGAACAGTTTTGCTATTTTTCGAAGTAATTGCAGGTATACTGATTGTCCTTGCTTTCATTCATTTTTTCTGGACAAAAAAGCAGGAGAATTATAAGGACAGTCTGATACTACAGCATCTCCATACAAGTCAGGAAATAAGAAAAACGTTAGCAATGGGTTTGTTTCTGCGTTTTTTTCCAGCTGATAAGCAAATTACAAGCAGTCCGGTCTGGGTGAAAGAGGAAGTAACCTTAGAGTTATTTGCTGCAAACCTGCTGGAAAGAACAAGAGGTGGCACAGCTTGGGTGCTGAATGATACAGATGAAACGGGTGTAAACTTGGAGCACCAAACAAAAGATGGGCTGTACTTAGGACAAATTAATAGCAATCAGCATGAAGTCGGGGTTGAACAAATTGCCTTGATTCATTCAAACATCATAAAAAAACGTGCAGCAGGCGGTTATGTGATAACAGCTGGCACCTTTACGCCTAAGGCAATCACTTATGCTAAGGGGCTGAATATAGAACTAATGGACGGCATGGCACTTGCTGATCTATGGCTAGTAAGCTTAAGGAATGCGGAAAAGGAAATGAGTAGTATTAGGCCGCAGCTGACATAAAAAAAGGAAAATTCTCTGCGTACTAAAGAGAATTTTCTTTTTTTTAGTTAATGAAATCTGTTTTTTATTCGGTAAGTGAAAATGACAGAGATTACTGCAATGCTGAAAAGAATTGCTTCTACAGCCAGCAGGCTTTTGATGACTCCCGCTTGGTATAAGCCTGGCAGGAAGTTAGCAGCAGCATGAAACAGAATCGCATACATTAAATACTTCCATTGTTTTTCCCTTATTGAAAGTAAAACGAGGATAGACAAGGCAATATGAAGGGCGATGGCACATATTCTTTCCATTCCGCCTGCAGCAAACAGCCATATGCTTGCGTTGGCAAGCTGTTCCTTGATGAGATTCAGCTGTCCCTCAGGGAGAGAAGCACCAAGCGTTTGCTCAAGACTTCCAGATTGGATAAGAAAATAAATGACTAACGTATTTACAGCAGAAAAAGCTCCGATTAAAACCGATTCTGTTCCGCCATGCCCGAGCCCATAGGAAAGTCCGTCTCTGTAAGACCGGTTGTTTTTTAACATTACTTGAAACGCAAAATATCTGCCGACTTCCTCAAATATTCCCGCCGCAAATGCCCCATATACTGCAAAAATATAAGGATTGTCTGTCCATTTCAATGCAATTCCTGATGGGGCAAGGACAGCTATATGCAAAAGCTTTTCTAGTATTTGTGAAAACAAAATAAAGATGAGTACTCCGGCTCCGAAAGCTTTCCAGGTAAACATGTTTTTAACACGCAGCACAATTAAGAGGATGATGGGAATAATGACAGTTAGCACAATTTGTAGCAAGACTCCTGTAAGAATCGTAGACATAACTTTTCCTCTCCTTTCCATTTATCTGTTATATATAATGTATAACAGAAAGAAAAGGGTGTCAATTACTAATGGGTATTTCTTAAAGAGATTGGAATGGAAGTATTCTAAAAAATCATTGTATAATATAATCAGTTCTGCTTTAGGAGGAAAGACTATGCAAGTTCACGGATTTACGATAGATAATGAGACGAGATGCAAGCACTATCACAGTGCTATTGATGTTATCGCCATTAAATTCTATTGCTGTAATACATACTATCCTTGTTATAAATGTCATGAAGAGGCAGCAGATCACAAAATTCAAGTTTGGCCGAAATATAAATTTGCGGAGAAGGCTATTCTTTGTGGTGTGTGCAATACAGAGCATTCCATTGCTTCGTACAAGGAAATGAGCTCTTGTACTGTTTGTGGTGCGAAGTATAATGACAGATGTTCCTTACATCATCATCTATACTTTGCAGCGGAATAATAATATTAATTCAATTCAGCCACTTGCCGATAGCCCGAAACAGAAACCGCACGAGAAGATAAAGGGGTTCAGCTAATTCCATTGCTAATTCTGCCGCGTCAGTACGATCCTTTTTTTCCTTTTTCTTTTTTAGTTTCATTTCTTTAACCTGCCTCCTGTGATTTCGTTATATTTGTATTACTTGTATATTAACTATTTATACAAGTAATACGCGCTGATTTTTAAAAAGTTTCAAAATATGGAAAAGAAGAGACAAAACAAATATAACCTATGTAAATCAGTGTCCTTCACTTCAATCCCCTAAGTTAATAAATAATGTATTAAAACCGAAAATACAAAAAACCAAACTATTAATCAATAAAGGTATAAATAGTTTGGTTTTGAATTAGATTTACATACGTATGTTCCAGCATGTTTTTCCAGTCATGATCTTATTGCGCCGAAAGGCAATACGGCATGCACTCCCTTTACGCCATTGACAACTTGCGTAATCCGCAGATCAACAGCGGCACTTGCTAAGGCAGCAGCTTCTGTTCTGTTGATTTGGTATGTATTTTGCATGAAAGAAATCATTTCATTTAAGGCATCTGCTGCTGCGATATTTAAGTCTTCATTAAATCCTAGTGTTATCCAGCCTGAGGGTGTTTTTGCAATGGGTGCTTTCAGCTTCATATCATTCCTAACAATAAGCGTAATGTCAACAAGTTCCATCGGACACTCAATTGCAGTACCAGAAATTTCTCCGTCCCCTTGCAGCGCATGTCCGTCGCCTATAGAGAAAAGGGCATGCTCAACAGCAACAGGCAAAAACAGGCTGCTGCCTTTCACCAATTCCTTACAATCGATATTTCCGCCACAATAACGGGGAGGAGGTGTTGCGTGCACGCCTTCTTCCATTGGCGCCACTCCCATTACTCCCATAAATGGTTTAAGAGCAACTGTAAATGTTTTTCCATTTATATTTGTGCTGCCTGTCATTTGCTGTGAGTCAAGCTTCCAGTCAAGCTGAATCCTTTCTTCGTCTGCAATCCCAAGTGTGAGATTCTGCCAATTTTTAATACCGCCGCTCCAATTTCTGCCGTACCAGCCTGGGACAATCTCATTTATTTTAATTTCCAACACCATACCTGGCTGCGCATTTTTAACAGCAATTGGTCCAATCATTGGATGGCCGGGCTTTTTTTCCTGCTGACTGGAAATGAATGTTTTGTATTCAGCAGTTTCTGATTCAGAAAAGCCCCACTCAATATCTAAAGTTTGTAATTGAATACTGTCTCCTGATTCAACTGTCAGTACAGGGCGGTAGTCCTTGCTGAACGAACCATGAAAATTTTCTTGCTTTAAAGTTAATATATGTTTCAAGCAAACACTCCTTTCTTTTGCCTTTTATTTCTATATCCGAATAAAAAAACCCTTTTTCAGGAACTGAAAAAGGGTTTTTTAATAATAATTTTTTTCATCAGGAGTATGAATTTTTGTAAGAGTATGCACTTTTGTCGAAATTAATTTAGAAGATAGACGCTGCTTTAATGTAGGAAATATATGGCTGACATAATCATCTATCGTTCGGCAATAAGCTATTTCAGACAAATATATTTCAAAAGAACAGGACACACGAACGTGAATATCTCCATCTAAATCAAAGGGTTCAGAAACGGAAAGCACCTCGTATTTATCAGAAAACTTATTTTTTACTCCGTTAATCTTTTTCGACACATGCAGTTTATAGTTAGAAGTTTGTGTCGGCTTATAGTTAAAGTCTACTATACCAATTGCATTAATCATTGTTTCCTCCAAAAAAATAGACTAATAATGATTATACCATTTTAACAGAAGATGATAAGAGGAAACAGTAAAACGTTATGATTGGAAAAAGCAGGCATATAAGTAAGGGAGAGTCATATATATAAATAGTACGGCTTAAAGGGTGTTATGGTCTTTATCCTTTTCTTTTATTTCTTTGGCTCTGTAACACCGCTATTATTCTCTTAAAAATTTTTGCTGTTGCTTAAGAGACGATTATGCAGTTTAGACCAGCCATTCCATTTCATTACAGAGTTTATTTTTATGAAGGTTGGCCATTCATTCCTGAATCTAAAGGGAATGGAAAAATAATTTTTCATAAAGGAGACTATATGAATACAAAAGCAAAAATCAAAGGTGTAAAGTATAAGCCAGAGTATAATCATCCGAGATATAAAGTGAAATTAGAGACACCAGGGGGAAAAGAGCTAATCATAGAGTTCGATTATACAGACACATCAGGGAAGAAGGGCTATAAACCGATCGGTGTGAGACATGATGGAGAAGATATGGGTGTAAAGCTTTCATGGTATTCAAGGCATGTAGAAGGAATGACTGTATCTGAATTTTTGCGGATTTTAGCATTTAAGATAAATAAAAAATATAAAGTGATTTCTTAAATACTTAAATTGGTATCGAAAGCGGCTGGGCAACAGCCGCTTTCTTTTATTTATTGCAATGTTTTGGAAGAAAGCCATTCCATAATCGTCATGTTTTTACCGTTAATAGCCGTTACAGGGTCGTTGTTAAAAACATAAATCCAAGACCAGTGACCATCATATTGATAAGCACTTCCATCTGCATTGCGGTATAATCCGGATGTGTCATGGACGTCGTTATATAAGCTTAAATGGACATCTTGTGCATTTGCGGCAATAAGCCTTTCGTATGTTGGCAATGTGTTTAATTCTGGAAGCAACGTTGTATCATTTTTGGCTGTTACAAACCAGGTTGGTGTTTCTTTTAGAGCTGTAATATCTTCATCTGTTACATATTTATCATTTAAACCTTCGCACACAGGAAAGGCTGCTGCGAAATAGCCAGGGTGATCACGAGTCATAAGCAGTGTCATATAGCCACCATTTGAAGCTCCGCCGATATAAATACGATTTTTGTCAATGTCACGATTCTTGTTAACATATTCTTCAATGAGAGACATCAATGCTTCTGAATATTTGGAAGTGCCATCTGCTCTGCCTGTCTGCCCATCCATCCAATAAGTTGGAGCTTGAGGTGCCAATACGTATGCACCACCAAAAATGGATTGCATGTCGTCAGAAGCAAAATTCACTGCTTTGTTTCCAGAAATAGGGATGGTGGCATCCGTCCCGCCTTCACCGCCGCCATGCAGCCAGATAATTAACGGGTTTTTCTGTTTATCCTTTGCAGGGGCGAAATCAGCATATGTCAATGTAGTGCCATCAGCTGAATGTTTTCCTAAAGAAAATTCACCTACCAGGCCATTTTCTGTCCCCTTGTATGAAGTGACAAGAAGGCCGGAAATCGACTTACCTTTAGTTTTAATATCCTTTGCTTGTTGAATTTCATAACTAAAATCGACCCATTCGTTTAAGCCTGTTGCAAAGTCATAGTTCATCGCCGCACCTATTGTCACAGTTGGGCCGTGCTCGAGTTCAATAACTACATATTTGCCGTTTTTGGCAGCGTTTCCATTTTTGTCGGAAACAAAGGCATTTGTAACATTATTATAACCTTCCTCTAACAGGGGATTGGCAAGCCTGCTGTCACTCCTTGTGACATGTACTTTAAAAGTGTCTTTATCTACGCTGTTTTGGGGAATAGTTTTTCCAATATCTACAATTAGCTTTGTTACTGCTGGACCCCAATCCTTCACTTCGATAACTGTGCGATAAGAAGTATTATTCTTCCCTTTTTGTGCAGCACTTGCACCAGTGCTGTAAGAGAAAACTAAGATGAAGCCTAAAGTAAACAATAATGCAGATTTTATGTACTTGTTCATGTTTTAGCAGCTCCTCTCTTATGTTTATGAAACGCTTACAAAAATAATGCTATCATGTTGGCAGACTTGTGATAAGGGATAAAAAGCCTATTTTAGCAAGTTAACCCATTAATATAGTAAAAAGTCATCGTACGGAAGCATTATTTTGTTTTTTGCTTGTCTTGACCATTGCTGAAATATTCAAGTAAACTAATAGAGAAACCATGAAAAAGTGAGTGATACCAATGGGTGTAACGATAAAGGATATTGCTAAATTAGCAAACGTGTCACATACGACTGTTTCTAGAGCGCTAAATGGAAGCCCTCTAATAAAACCAGATACAAGAAAAAAAATCTTGGAGCTGGCAGAACAGCTTCAGTATGTGCCTAATTATAGTGCCAAAAGTCTTGTCCTGAAGAAATCCTATACGATCGGCTTGTTCTTTACGAGCATATCAAATGGGACTTCGGCAAGCTTTCTTGCCAATGTAATAAAAGGAGTAAATGGGGAGATAGATGAGAATTATAATTTGTTTGTCAGAGGAATAGATGACTTTAAAGATTTAGCGGCAATCAACAGCCAAAGGTTTGACGGTATTGTCTTGATGAGCCAAAGCGATGACGATGATGCATTCATCCAGCATGTGCAAAACCAAAATATACCGATAGTTGTTCTAAATCGGGAAATTGATGATCCTTTCATTACGAATATTCTATCCAATGATGAATCTGGTGCAATGGAGGCAACTAGTTACTTAGTACAGCAGGGGCATGAACGGATTGGGATTATTGAAGGGAAAGAAAGCTTTAAAACAGCAGTAAAAAGAAAAAATGGCTATATGCAAGCATTGCTGCAAAGCGGCTTGGCCATAAACAAACGGTATATGGTTAAAGGCAGCTATGATATGGAAAGCGGCTATCAAGCAATGGAAAAACTTTTAGGATTAAACAATCCACCAAGCGCTGTTTTTTGTTCCAATGATGATATGGCTATCGGAGCGATTAATGCAGTATTTGCAAAGGGGTTGCATGTGCCTGACGATATTTCGATTGTAGGCTTTGACAACAGCCCATTCTCCCAATATGTAACACCAAAGCTGACAACTGTTCAGAGACCGATTGAGCAGATCAGCAGAAAAGGAGCGAAAAAACTGCTTGAACTTATTAATGATCCAAATGAGACTGGTGAAAGTGTTTTCGTTAAAACAGAACTGATTGTCCGAGATTCTGTACTCAATATATAATATAAATCAAAATGTTCACGTGAGCATAATCGGATGATTATGCTCATATTTTATTAGTAAAAGGTTGATAGAAATGGAAATCGAATGTATATTAATTTTGTATACGTTTTATTTGGCTTCACTCAAAATGTTAACGTGTGCATAAAAAGGAGGCGTTTTAGTTGAATAACAGCATAAAAGATTGTTGGACGAAAAAGTCTGGGAGATACCCTGAGAAAATCATTCAATTTGGCGAAGGTAATTTTCTGCGGGGCTTTGTAGATTGGCAAGTAGATAAGATGAATAAAAAAGCAGATTTTAAAAGCAGTGTAGCAGTTGTGCAGCCTCGTGCAAACGGAACAGTCTACAAGCTGAACGACCAAGACGGACTTTATACTTTATTTCTTCAAGGCATTAAAGATGGCGAGGCCGTCAGAGAGCATACAGTAATTGAAGCAGTTTCAAGAGGGATTGATCCGTATCAGCAATACGATGAATTTTTAAAACTCGCAGAAAATCCAGAGCTGCGCTTTATCATTTCCAATACGACAGAAGCAGGCATAGCTTATAATCCTGAAGACAAGTATACAGATACACCTCCAAGCAGCTTTCCAGGGAAGCTGACAGCATTATTGTATCATCGTTACATGCATTTTAAAGGAAGCAAGGATAAGGGAGTTGTCATTATTCCATGTGAATTAATTGACAGGAATGGAGAAGAATTAAAAAAAATCGTCCTTCAATATGCGGAATTATGGAAATTGGAAAGTGATTTTGTTGAATGGTTAACAGAACCTACAATTTTTTGCTCGAGTTTAGTAGACAGGATTGTTCCAGGCTATCCGAAGGATTCCATTAAGGAAATTACCGAAGAATTAGGGTATGAGGATAGCCTTATCGTAGTAGGAGAGCAATATCACTTATGGGTTATTGAGGGACCTGATTGGCTGAAGAAAGAATTACCTTTAGAGGAGGCAGGACTTAATGGATTCATCGTAAATGATATGACACCATACCGAACGAGAAAGGTGCGGATTTTAAATGGAGCACATACAGCGCTAACACCGGTTTCTTATTTATGCGGACAAGAAACGGTGGGCGAAGCGATGCTTGATGAGCAGATCGGCGGGTTTGTCAGGAGCCTGATCTTCGAAGAAATTATCCCGACAATTGACCTTCCTGAAGAGGAGCTAATCATGTATGCGAACGACATTATCGACCGCTTCTTAAACCCATATATTACCCACTATGTTATGGATATTTCCTTAAATTCTATTTCAAAGTTTAGAACAAGAGATTTGCCGACATTATTGGAGTATGCAGAACGAAAGGGCGAGCTTCCACAGAAGTTAGTTTTTTCGTTCTGCGCTCTCCTCTCCTTTTACAAAGGCAAACGGGGTCAAGATATAATTATCCTTCGTGACGATAAGGAAATTATCTCATTTTTTGATAAACAATGGAGTACAGTGGACGAAACCCGCACCTCTCTTTACAGCTTTGTCACCTCCGTTTTAGGAGAGAAAGCGTTGTGGGGGCAGGACTTAAGTGCAATCGAAAGCCTAGCTGACACTGTTACAGACTATCTTATGATGATGGAAACTTCCGGAATAAGAAATGCCCTTCAAGCATGCATGGAAAATAAAAAATCACTGTAAATAGCTGTCTGGAAAGTAGTCTAAATACTTAAATAAATGGAGGAGTAGACATGCGGGATTTTATTAAAATCAACGAAAGGGACAATTGTATAGTTGCCCTAAAAAACTTAAAAGCAGGCACTAAGCTGGTTGTAGACGGCAAGGAACTGACATTAACAGAGGATATTGGATATGGGCACAAAATCACTATTGAAAAAGTTGCTGCTAACAGTGATATTATCAAATACGGCTTTCCAATTGGCCATGCAACAACAGATTTGCTGGCAGGCAGTTGGGTGCACACACATAACACCAAAACAAATCTGTCTGGCATCGAGGAATATAGCTATTCTCGGCAAATCAGAGATAACCCGTATACAAAGGTAAATAAAACATTTAAAGGATACAGGAGAAAAAATGGCACTGTCGGTATTCGCAATGAACTATTTATTGTGCCCACAGTCGGCTGTGTTAACGGGATAGCTGACTTAATTGTAAAGGAATTCACCCGTGAAGTCGGCGATATTTCCCCTTTTGAAAACATTCAAGTAATCAAGCATAATTATGGCTGTTCTCAGCTTGGAGATGACCATGAGTATACTAAGACAATTCTCGGAAATGCAGCAACCCATCCGAATGCTGGCGGTGTATTAGTGCTAGGACTAGGCTGTGAGAATAATATTATTGAAGATTTTAAAGACTCCCTTGGAGAGTTCGATGAGAGCAGAGTGAAATTTTTGTCCTCCCAATCTGTGTCCAATGAAATAGATGCTGGCGTCTTGCTGTTAAAAGAGATTTATACAAATGCAAAAAGCGACGTGCGGGAGGATGTTCCTTTATCCGAATTAAAAGTTGGGCTGAAATGCGGCGGTTCAGATGGCTTTTCTGGTATTACCGCAAATCCTTTGCTTGGACGCTTTTCTGATTTTTTAATAGCGCAAGGCGGAACAACTGTGTTAACGGAAGTGCCAGAAATGTTTGGTGCAGAGAAGATTTTAATGGAGCGGGCTGATACAAAAGAGGTGTTTGAAAAAACAGTAGCTTTGATCAATGATTTTAAGCAGTATTTCATGCGTTACAACCAGCCAGTTTACGAAAATCCTTCTCCAGGGAACAAAGCAGGCGGAATTACAACACTTGAAGACAAATCACTTGGATGCACCCAAAAGGCAGGGTCAGCGAAAGTCGTAGATGTGCTGAAATATGGAGAGAAGCTCGCTAAACACGGTCTAAATCTGCTAAGTGCTCCAGGGAATGATCTTGTGGCAACATCTGCGTTAGGTGCATCTGGCTGCCAGCTTGTTTTATTTACAACAGGGAGAGGAACGCCATTTGGCAGCTTTGTACCAACGATTAAAGTGTCGACAAATACACCTCTTTATCAAGAAAAATCACACTGGATTGACTTTAATGCGGGCAGCCTGCTTGAGGATGTAGAGGAAGAGGCCGTCCTTGAGGAGTTTATTAACTATATTATTGATGTTGCCAGCGGGATGCAGGTAAATCACGAGAAAAATAACTTTAGAGAAATTGCTATTTTTAAAGATGGTGTAACGTTATAGGATGGAAGGTGTGGAAATTTTCACACCTTCCAAAATATTTTGTGACAATAAGATGACATCGATTGCTCAACGGTGAACAATCTACTATAATAAAAAATGTTAACGTTAACATTTTTTGAACAAGAATTATTAATACATGTAGGGAGAGAAGGCAATATGGCTAGAAAGATAGGTCTGACACATCAGCTTGCTTATGGAAGCGGTAACTTATTGGGAAGTGGAGCACTCGCTATCAGCGGAGCGTGGCTGATGTATTTTTTAACTACTTTTTGCGGTTTGTCTGCAGTTCAGGCAGCCTCCATCTTTTCAATCGCAAGTATAGTGGATGCGATCAGCAATCCAATCATGGGATTTATAACAGATAATTTCCATAAGACAAAGCTCGGCCGCAAATTTGGCAGACGGCGATTCTTTATTTTACTCGGAATCCCCCTTATGCTAGTGTATCCAATGATTTGGATGGAAGGGTTCGGATACTGGTATTATTTATCTGCATATATACTGTTTGAATTGATCTATACAGGAATCATGGTTCCTTATGAAACGATTGCTACAGAGATGACAGACAGCTTCTCTATGCGGACAAAGCTGACAGGCTATAAGGCTATCTTCGGTAAAATCGCGGGCTTTTTAGCAGCATTCATACCAGGACGTTTTATCGCAGAATATGGACAAGATGTGGCGAAGCCATTTTTTTACACAGGCATCGTGTATGGAGTCATTATGATGCTAGCCATGCTTGCGCTATATCTATTCTCGTGGGAGAGACCGCTTGAGAGTATTAAGAATGAGGAAAGCGCCGGCAATCTCTTTGAATCTTTGAAAAAGCTTGTGGTTGATATGCTGTCTACTTTCAAAATCAGAACCTTCAGGCATCATTTAGGAATGTATTTGTTTGGTTTTGGTGCAGAGTGGCTGTTCGCTTCTGCGTTTACTTATTTTATTATTTTTGGATTAGGACAAAGCTCTGAGGTTGTATCCAATCTAAACAGCATGAACTCTATTCTGCAATTGATTTCAACAGCAATCTTTATCGGGATATGTTTGAAGATGGGCTTTGCCAAGCCGTATAGAATGGCGTTAGCGATTGTTGTTCTTAGTGTAATAGGCTATACGGCGCTTTTTTTAACTGGATCTTCTAATCTTGTCATTTTGATCATTGTTATTACAGCTATTTTCGGATTTGGTACTGGCGGTGTTTACTATATTCCATGGACAGTATACACATTCTTAGCTGACGTTGATGAGCTCGTGACTGGAAGACGAAGGGAAGGAATATATGCGGGCACAATGACATTTGCAGGAAAGCTTGTTCGCGCTGTTATCGTCTTTTTGTTAGGATGGATTTTGGAGAAATTCGGCTTTGTTTCCGGCAATGCGGCACAGCCTGAATCTGCTGTCAATGCCATTGTATGGGTGTTTGCCGTTGGAGTCATCACGCTTGCCATAATCGCTATTTTAGTCACATACAAGATGAAACTGGACAGCAAAACACATGCGATGATTATAAAAGAAATAGAAAGAATCAACAATGGCGGTTCCAAACAGGAAGTAGACAAGGAAACGAAAGAAATAGTGGAATATTTAACAGGCTTTAAGTATGAACAGTGCTTTGGAAACAATTCGCTCGGCTATCAAAGCAGGAAAACGGTTTAGAAATAACGACAGGCAGAAAAGTTTATTGTTGAAAAAATTCTTGAAAACTCTTACACTATAAATATAAATGTTAACGTGAACATAAAATGAACAAGAGGTGAGTAAAGGTGGAGAAAACGTTTGAAAAGAAGAAAACTTATAACGGCTGGGGAGCAAAAGCTGCGAAAAGCGTGATGAAAAGAAAGCCGGAAATTAACCCGAAGATGAAGTGGGAATACGAAGACGGCGTCGTTCTGGAAGGAATGTACCTGCTATGGAAGCAGACGGGTGACAGAGAATATTTAGACTATATTCAACGAAATCTTGATTTGTTTGTCGACGGGGTCGGCAATATTCCAAAATACAGCTTAAAGGAATTCAATATTGATCATGTTAATAACGGAAAAATTCTTCTAGATTTGTATAAAGAAACAAGGGATGAAAGATACAAAAAGGCCGCTGACCTGTTAAGAGAACAGCTGCGCCGCCATCCCCGTACGAAGGAAGGATCTTTCTGGCATAAACAAATATATCCTTACCAAGTGTGGCTTGACGGTTTATATATGGGATCTGTATTTTACGGTAAACATGTCCATTTCTTCGGGAAAGAAGAAGATTGGGAGGATGTCATCAATCAATTTCTGCTGTGTGAAAAGAACACGAAGGATGAAAAATCAGGATTACTGCATCATGCCTATGATGAAATGAGAGCACAGCCATGGGCAGATAAACAAACAGGACTGTCAAAGCATTACTGGGGCCGTTCAATCGGCTGGTTTGCGATGGCGCTTGTGGATGTTCTGGACTTTTTGCCAAGCAGCCATCCGCAAAAGCAGAGATTAATAGAAATGCTTGAGGAAGTTCTTGCAGCTGTTATGAAGGTGCAAGATAAAGAAACTTCGCTTTGGTATCAGATTATGGATCAAGGCACTAGAAAAGGTAATTATTTAGAATCCTCTTGCAGCTGCATGTTTCTCTATTCTATCGCCAAAGGTGTGCGCCAAGGCTATCTCGGTGACGAATGGTTTGCAGTTGCAGAAAAAGTTTATGAAGGCATTCTCGACGAATTTATTACAGAAACAAAAGAAGGCTATATTAATGTTAATAAAATCTGTTATGTCGGCGGGCTTGGCGGTGCTGATAAGAGGGATGGGTCTTTCGCTTATTATATCAGTGAACCGATTGTTACAAATGACCATAAAGGAGTCGGACCATTTATTTTAGCAAGTGCTGAGATGGAATGGCTTAATCAAAAACGGAAATAGGGGGATATTATGAAGCGATTTATGGATGAGGAGACTTTTTTGCTTAATAACAAGTGTGCTAAAGTGCTGTACCATGACTATGCGAAGGATCTGCCTATCATTGATTATCATTGCCATTTAGACCCGAAAGCAATCGCAGAGAACAAACGCTTCAAGAATATAACGGAAATATGGCTTGGCGGCGACCATTATAAATGGCGGGCGATGCGCACATTTGGGATTAATGAAGAGTTAATCACAGGAAGCCGTTCAGACAGTGAAAAATTTAAGGCGTGGGCAGAAACACTTCCCTATACAATCGGCAATCCTCTGCTCCATTGGTCTGCGATGGAAATGAAAAAATACTTTCAGATAGAAGAGCAGCTGTCAGGAGAGAATTGGCAAGAAATTTATGATGCTTGCAACAGACAAATAAGCAGTGAGGCATTCTCCGCACAAAGTCTTATTACAGGATCTAATGTGGAGTGGATTTGTACGACAGATGATCCTGCTGATACTTTGGAGCATCATCAGGCATTATCAAACAGTGCTTTTAGTACAAACGTTACCCCGACATTCAGACCTGACAGACTATTGAGAATTGGCAGAGAGGACTTTCATGAATATGTGCAAACTTTGGAAAAGTCCGCCCGCTTATCCATAAATAGCTTTCACCAGTTTGTCGATGCAATCATGGCTCGGATTATGCATTTTAATGAAAATGGCTGCTTTATTTCAGATCACGCCTTTACAACCATTCCGTTTGCCAAAGCAACGGAAAGTGAAATGGAGGCCATATTTGCGAAAAGACTGAATGGCGGACAGCTGTCAGATTTTGAAGTGGAGCAATATGAAACAGAGCTTATGCTTATATTAGGAAGAAAATATGCGGAGCTTGGATGGACAATGCAGCTGCATATTGGTGCGGCAAGGGACCCTAATACGAAAATGGTAAGAAGACTTGGCTCGGATTCCGGCTTTGATTTTATCGGTGATTGGAATTATGGAGAGAAGCTTTCTAGGCTGTTAAATGAACTAGAGTCAGAGGATGCTTTGCCGAAAACCATTTTGTACAATTTGAATGCTGTACATAATGATGTACTGGCAACATTGGCCGGCTCTTTTCAGGAGGGCGGCATAAAAGGGAAGATTCAGTTTGGAACTGCTTGGTGGTTTAATGATCAAAAAGATGGGATGGAAAAGCAGCTTTCCTCTTTATCTAATTTTGGTCTGTTAAGTACCTTTATCGGCATGCTGACAGATTCCCGCTCTTTTATGTCCTATCCACGCCATGATTATTTCAGGCGTATATTATGCAATCTTATCGGCAATTGGGTAGAACTAGGAGAAGCGCCTAATGATAGGAAGCTACTCGGTAAAATTGTTCAGGATATTTCTTATAATAATGCCGTTAATTTTTTCAGCCTAAGGGATAGAGTAGAAAGAAGACCATAAATAAAGGCTCTTGCTGTTTAGGGCAGCAAGAGCCTTTATTTTAATATAACTTCCTTTTATAAGGAGGCTTTTATATCCTTAATGATATTTGCTTGGCATTTTTGCACAGCTTCAATAACTTGCTGTTCAAATTGCTCGGTAACCCTGTATTTAGGTGTGCTCACACTGATTGCTCCATAGTTTTTTCCGTCAATTGTGACAGATGCACCGACACAAAATACTTCCTCTTCATGTTCGCAGTTATCAAAGGCATAGCCAATATCCCTTATTTTAGCAATTTCGTTGTGAAAGCCTTCCTTCGTAGTAATCGTGTTTTCTGTCATTTTGACAAGCTCGTTGTCTTCGAGATATGAGTCCACCACCTCATCGCCTTTATCGGCAAGCACTGCTTTGCCCATTGCAGAACAATACATTGGAATGCTTTTACCTACTTTGGAATAGAGGCAGATTGGATTTTTACTTTCAATTTTAGCAATATATACGATATTGGCTTTATCCTGTATGCCTAGATGGACTGTTTCAGTCGTCTCCTCCTGCAAGACTTCTAAATGGTGCTGGGCAATTTCTTTTATGTCCAGCTGCTCAATCGCCTTGTTTGCATACTTTATAATAGTTGGGCCAAGAGAGAATTTCTTCGTTTCGCTGTCTTTATATACATAGCCAATATAATTAAGTGTTTCGAGTATTTTTAAGGCAGTCGAGTTAGTCAGTTCTGTTTCTTTTGCAATTGTGTATAAAGCTTGTGCTTCTTGGCAGCCGGCTAAGTAGGACAAAATTTTGTCTGCTTTCAGCAAAACCGTTCCATAAAGTTGTTTTTCCATTGTCTTCCTTCCTTTTTCAAAGCTGGAAGGGAAAAAGACAAGACTGTTTTTTCCCTTATCCAAGCATTAGTTGATACTATTGTACACGTTTCGGATGAATTTCGCACTTTCCTCGATATGAGGATCAGCTGTCGACTCCATTAAATAATACATATATGGCTTGTTTTTCTTCAGTACCGAAAACAGCTTTTCGTAATCCAGCATCCCTTTTCCAACAGGAACGGTGGTTATTTTTCCGTCTTCTATCATAAAATCCTTAAGGTGGACAATGGCAATTTGGTCTCCGAATAGCTCTATTGATTCCTGGAACAATTTTTCTTGGGTTTTGTAGTTATCCAAAGTGATGAAGTTGACTGGATCATAAATAACCTGCAAATTATTGGAATAAATAATATCAAGCAATCTTCTCATGCAGTTTGGGGTATGAATGGGATGGTTGATACCACCTTCTATGCCGACAATTACGCCGAATTTTTCGGCTTCAGCAACAAGTTCCTTAACGCTGACAGCAACCTTTTGGAACGCTTCTTCTGTGAAGTTTTCCTCTGTGTATTCTATCACTTCGTTAACATTACCTGTTTCCGTGCCGACGATGCTGCAGCCAAAGTCTCTTGCATAACGGAGATGCTCTTTAAATCTTGTTAATTCCTGGTGTCTAATTTCATGGAGTGGATGAATCATATTAATATAGCATCCGAGAACAGCAATTTGGATGCCAAATTGTGAGAAAGCACGGCTAATATGAGATCCAAGACCAGATGAGAGGCTGCCTCTTTGTATATGTAAATCTGGAAATGATTTTGCTAATGCTAATTGCACAGCAGAAAATCCTTTTGCTGAAGCTTCCTTTGCAAGCCCTTCCAATGAATGGCTGCTCAAATCATGAGCCCTAATACCTAAATTCATCATTTTCCTTTTCCTCCCTCAATTGGATAAATAGATTTCAACAGGCAAAGTTTTCTTTTTTCTTGAATTCGTTTTCAAATACAGCTATAATGAACTTGTGTTTCCAAATAATAAATCGGATTTCCTTATAAGAAATTATACAAGATTATTGACGGAGGTGCAAGATGAATAAAGCGAATACTTTAAGTGTTTTGACAGATTGTGGGGTTGTCGCTGTTATCCGAGCTGATACCCCTGAAGAAGCGGTGCAGACATCCATTGCATGTGTGGACGGCGGAATTACTGGAATAGAAGTGACATTTACTGTCAAGGATGCGGAAAAAGCGATTAGAGAGCTTGTGGAAAGCTACCGAAATAACCAGGACGTAGTGATTGGTGCAGGAACAGTTTTGGATGGCCATACGGCAAGATTAGCGATAATGGCTGGCGCGCAATTTATAGTCAGTCCTTGCTTTGACAAGGAAACTGCTAAACTATGCAACTTGTATCAAATCCCTTATATGCCAGGCTGCATGACAGTAACAGAAATGAAGCAGGCCCTTGAATATGGTGCTGACATCATCAAGCTGTTTCCAGGCAGCGCTTTTGGACCGGATTATGTAAAGGCAGTAAAAGCTCCCCTTCCGCATGTGAATATTATGCCGACAGGCGGTGTAAGCTTGGAAAATATTCATGAGTGGATTGAAAACGGCTGTGCTGCTGTTGGTGTAGGCGGCAACTTGGTAGCACCAGCTAAAGAGGGCAATTTCGAGCAAGTTACCGCCTATGCAAGGCAGTATGTCGAAAAGGTTAAAGAAGCAAGAGGAAAAGCACAATGACGAAGGTTGTCACGTTAGGAGAAATCATGCTGCGGCTTTCCACAAGTCCAGGTGAACTTTTAACTTCTGCAGATACACTTCAGATGCATTATGGAGGCGGGGAAGCGAATGTCGCTATTGCTCTCTCAGGCTACGGGCATGATACATATTTCGTCAGCAAAGTTCCAGACAATGCATTAGGACGAGGAGTTCAGCGGCATCTTTTGGCAAATGGTGTGTCAACAGCATATTTGCTGCAAGGCGGTGAACGGTTAGGCACATATTATTTGGAAGCAGGCATTGGCGAACGAAGTCCGCGGGTAACTTATGACAGGAAGCATTCTAGTTTTGCCAATCTTTCTGCTAGTGAGTTAAACTTCGAGGAAATCCTTGACGGTGCATCATTATTCCATGTTTCTGGCATAACATTGGCGCTGTCACAAGATTTAAGAGAATTAACTTTGGAAGCTTTAAAAACGGCCAAAAGGAAAGGAATTAAAACCAGCTTCGATTTTAATTACAGAGCAACACTATGGAGTCAAGAAGAGGCCGCAACAGCCATTCTGCAAATCTTGCCTTATGTGGATATTTGTTCATGCGGAGAATTAGACGCAGTTTTTCTTCTCGGCATCAAGGAAGCTGATCATACTCTGTCAAAAGAGGAAAGACTTGTGTATTATTACCGGAAAATCAATGAAATTTTTCCGAATTTGGAGGTAATGGTGTCCACTTTCCGAAACAATATTTCAGCCTCTAGTAATGAACTGCAAGGAAATCTTTATGCAAATGGGACGCTATATCAGTCGAAAGTCCATGATATTCAGCCGATAGTGGACAGGGTTGGTGGCGGGGATGCATTTGCAGCAGGGATTTTAAACGGACTGCTAGAAAAAATGGATTATGAAAAGACAGTAACATTCGCAGCTGCGGCATCTGCCTTAAAACACACAGTTCATGGCGACTGCAGCCAATTTACGAAAGAGGAAGTTCAGAGATTCATAGAATCAGGCTCAGGAAGAATTTCCCGCTAATATCATTTTTTTGTATTGATTCATAAAAACATTTTAAGGAGCGATTGAAAATGACAGAATTAGATACTCGTTATGCTATCCACCCTGAGGACATGAAAAAATATACGACGGAAGATTTGAGAAACCATTTTCTCGTTGAGACTATCTTCACACCAGGTCAAGTTTGCCTAACGTATACTCATAATGACCGCATGATTTTTGGCGGGGTAACTCCAGCGCAATCAGAATTGACTATAACCCTCGATAAAGAACTAGGAGTCGAATATTTCTTAGAGCGCCGTGAGCTTGGTATCATTAATATTGGCGGTAATGGTTCTGTCACGTTAGATGGAGAAGTATATGACATGCAAAAAAGAGATGGTCTGTATGTCGGAAAAGGAACTAGAGAAGTAATTTTCCGTTCAGATGATCCGGAAAATCCAGCAAAATTTTATATCAATTCAACACCTGCTCATCATCAATATCCAACTGTTAAAATTGATATTAATAAAATTGAGCCTCTGCAAGCGGGAGAGCCTGGAACACTTAACGAACGTCGAATCTATCAATATGTGCATCCTAATGTTTGCGAAAGCTGCCAGCTGCAAATGGGCTTGACGATGTTGTCACCTGGAAGTGTCTGGAACACGATGCCATGCCATACACATGAAAGAAGAATGGAAGTATACCTGTATTTCGATATGGAGCCGCAAACTCGTGTGTTCCATTTTATGGGGCAGCCTTCAGAAACTAGACATTTGGTTATGAGTAATGAGCAAGCAGCTATTTCGCCAAGCTGGTCCATCCATACTGGAACAGCAACAAACAATTATACATTTATTTGGGGAATGTGCGGGGAAAACATCACGTATACGGATATGGACCATGTAAAAATGGAAGATTTGCGCTGATAAAACCAAAACGATGCGAAAAATAGGAGGAAATGATAATGACGACGCAATTTGATCAATTTTCTTTAGATTATTTTAAGCTGGACGGAAAAGTGGCTATTGTAACAGGCGGAAATACAGGTTTAGGACAGGGCTATGCAGTTGCTCTTGCAAAAGCAGGAGCTGATGTATTCATTGTTACCCATAACGATGACTGGGACGAAACAAAGGAACTGCTTGAGAAGGAAGGCAGAAAGGCAGTTTTTCATAAAGCTGACTTGACTGACAGAGCACAAGCAAAGGCATCCATTGAAGCATGTCAAGAAGCGTTTGGTAAAATTGATATCTTAGTCAATAATGCAGGAACAATAAGACGTGCCCCGCTGCTTGAGTATTCTGAAGAAGATTGGGATGCAGTTATGGACATTAACTTGAACGCTGTCTACTTCTTGAGTCAGGCTGCAGCAAAAATCATGAAGGAGCAAGGCGGCGGAAAAATTATCAATGTTGCGTCCATGCTGTCATTCCAAGGAGGAAAGTTCGTTCCGCCTTACACAGCAAGCAAGCATGGAGTCGCTGGTATTACAAAAGCATTTGCTAATGAACTGGCTGAATATAATATCCAGATTAATGCTATCGCTCCAGGCTATATCAAAACAGCCAATACAGCACCAATTCGGGCTGATGAAAAGCGAAATGCGGAAATCTTATCGCGCATACCTGCTAATCGCTGGGCAGATCCAGCAGATTTGATGGGCGTTATCGTTTTCTTGGCAAGCAAAGCTTCCGACTATATGAACGGCCATATTTTAGCAGTTGATGGCGGCTGGTTAGCAAGATAACAAAAAAAAAGACATTTTTCAATCTGTGCTTTGAAAAATGTCTTTTTTGTTTTGTATAGAATTCGTAAAAAAAGGTATTCGATACAGTGATAAAGAATACATGTTAAGTGGGTTTTACCTGCAGAACACGTAATAAAATGACTTGGACAAAATAATTGGCATAAGAAAGAGGTATATATTTAACAAATGGCTATAAAAAGTCTTAATCATCTATTGTTTTCTGTCTCTGATTTAGAGAAGTCAATTGCTTTTTACCAAGATGTGTTTGATGCAAAACTGCTCGTCAAAGGCAGAACGACAGCCTATTTTGACTTGAATGGTATGTGGATTGCTTTAAATGTAGAAAAAGATATTCCCCGAACAGAAATCGAAGCATCTTATACCCATATCGCTTTTTCTATCGAAGAAGATGAATTGGACACGATGTATAAAAAGCTAACAGAGTTAAATGTAACAATTCTGTCTGGTCGACCGCGGGATGAAAAAGATAAAAACTCCATCTATTTTATTGATCCAGATGGTCATAAGTTTGAATTTCATACAGGTACATTACAGGAGAGATTAAATTATTATAAAGAGCATAAACAGCATATGAAATTTTATGATTAAGGAAGAGAAGCATATGCAAAGTTGCCGGATTTAAAAAGGAAACAGTCAGGTGCCGAAAAAAGCCGCAACAGTTTTTTACTTAGAAGAGCTGAAACAAATGGGAGAATGATAGTCATGGAGTTCAATAAATTACATTCCAATACCTATTGGTTTTGGGATATATCGAGACTAACACACTGATATAAGAGGGGTAGGATATAATATGACAAAAAAATGGGCTTTTGTATCTGATTTCGATGGAACTATATCAAAAAAGGATTTTTATTGGATTGTTATTGATCAGTATTTTCCTGAGGGTAAGGAACTTTATAAGGAATGGAAAAACGGGGCTATCAAGGATATTGATTTCTTAAGCACTGTTTTTTCCGCTATTCACCAGGATGAGGACCAAATCATTCGCGATGTTCACGGTATCCCGATTGATGAGCATGTGCCAGCATTTGTGAAAGCCGTCCAGCAAAGCGGAGGGGACTTTTATATATTGAGTGCGGGAACAGATTATTACATAAAGCATATTGTGGAGAAGTATAGATTAGAGCAGGTGATTATTCTTTCTAATGAAGGTGTGTTTAAGGATAGAAATATACACTTGAATATTAATAAAGAGGATTGGAAGTATTCCGAACGGTACGGAATTGACAAGTCCATTGTTATTCAAAAGCTTAAAAGACAATATGACAAAGTTTACTTTGCTGGAGACAGTGAGCCAGATTCCCATCCGGCTGCATTTGCTGATATTACTTTCGCAAGGGATGTGCTGAAGGACCTGCTTACAGAAAGAGGAATAAACTTTATCCCGTTTGATTCTTTTAAGGAAATTGAAGCAGAACTTGTAAAAACTGGTGATATCAAAGTGAAATAATAATTAAAAGTTAAGGTAATGTAAAGATATTGTTAATATCATGTATTTATGATGTAAATACAATATGATGGTGTTACTAAAGTGTAGAAAGGGGTGAGCTTTTGTTTAAAAAGTTTATTCGTAAAATCCAAGAATTTTCGGGAAGCCACAGTGATCGTCACAGACACAGAAGATACAGCAGCAGTCGCCGCAGATACAATCGCAGCAGCAGCAGTTCTGGCAGAAGAAAATACGACAGATACGGCGGCAGCCACCGTTACAAGCGTAAAAGCTATAGCAGCAGCTAACTAAAAACTCTTGCTCTATTAAAGGAGCAAGAGTTTCTTTATTGTCCGGTCAAGATCCTCCCGTATACTTGGTACATCCGGAAAGCCCTCATCTATGCCAAGCAGCTTTTTTAAAAGCTCTACAGTGGCATCATTTAGGACAAGCTCATCAAGCCAGCTTCCCTTTCTTTTCCGCTTACCCGTATAGGTAGAGTACAGTAAAAAAAGAAGGCATTCTCCAATATCGTAAAAGTCATCCTGTTTTCGCTCAAGCGCTGCTTTTGAATCGCTGACTTTTTTTGCAAGCCCAAAGTCTATTAAATACAGATTATCTCCTTTTAATAGAATATTAGGTGGACGGATATCATCATGAAATATATGTTCCTTATGCAAATAATCAACAGCTGTTAACAGCTTGTCAATAAGCTTCAATGCTTCTAATTCGGAAAAGGCCTGCTTTTGATAAAAAAGCAAATCTTCTATATTTAAGCCTTCTACATACTCCATTATATAAAAAGCTTCCTTGTCTGAGTGAATGGTATCAACCAAACGGGGAATTTGCTTATGGTAAAGACTAGCTAGTAAATCTATCTCAGAGAGGAAGCGCTGCCGCTCCTTTAACTTCAAAGCTTTACTTGGACGCAATTGTTTTGCTACATATTGTTGGCCAGTTTTTATATTTGTGCATTTGTAAATGATTCCATATCCACCCATACCAACACATTTATCAATTTTATAAGTATCGCCAAGAAAAGCACCTTTCTCTAACGGGCGGTCATATATCCATTTCAATAGAAACTTCCAATTCATTCCTACACATCCTAAGAGCTAATATTTAAGATTATTGTAGCAAATTACTCACAGTGATGATATTAGAAAGTAATTAGCAGGTTATTGGATTTTTTTAGGAATAGCAAGCTTTAAACTCTAATAAGATACATTAAAGGAGATAAGAAGGTGATACATTGGACAGTTATTTGATTTCACATTTTCTATTTTACGGGCTCATCTTTGCAGCATTTTTTTTCTCCTGGAGAATTGGCAAGAATATGCTTAAAAAGAAGGGGATTATAGCTGCAATCACCGCATCAATCTTGGCAAGCACCATTATTTTAACCATTTGCGGGGCAATTTGGCATCAAATTGTACCAGATTTAATCGGCAAGGGGATTATCCTGTTTATTTATAGTTTGGCCATTGCAGCAGGAAATGTACTCGTTATTAGTCTTTTACTCTATAAAAAGAGCAGTCAAAAGGGTTGAGTTCTTTTTACCAGGCTGCCAACAAAATGAAAAAGCATTGTCACGATATGGCAATGCTTTTTCATGCAAAAAATTACCGAAAAAGAAATAGGCAACCTAAAATTTATATGCTATACTTTTTCTTTTATGCATAATACATAAAAAAATTTTCAAAAAAGAATGTTTTTTTCCTGTTCATATAGAATATATAGGACATGGTTTTGTATAAACAATCATGTAATATAGAAGTGGTTGTTTGCTAACATCAGAGAAAGAGAGTGTGAAGAATAATCATGGAGGAACAAAAATTAGCGAGAGGATTAAAGAACAGACATGTTCAGCTGATTGCCATCGGTGGTGCAATCGGAACAGGATTATTTCTTGGTTCAGGGAAGTCTATCCACCTAGCAGGACCATCTATTTTATTTGCCTACATCATTACAGGCATCATCTGTTTTTTAATTATGAGAGCTTTAGGAGAATTGCTTCTTTCTAATTTGGAGTATCATTCGTTTGTTGATTTTGTACAAGATTATCTTGGCAGCATGGCTGCATTTATAACGGGCTGGACCTATTGGTTTTGCTGGATTACAATCGCGATGGCAGACTTAACAGCAGTCGGATTGTACACACAATACTGGTTTCCCACTGTACCGCAATGGGTGCCAGGTTTAATATTGCTTGTAATTCTTCTATGTATGAACTTAGCAACAGTTAAGCTTTTCGGAGAAATGGAGTTTTGGTTTGCGCTAGTTAAGGTAATTGCCATACTCGCATTAATTGTTGTCGGTTTATTTATGATCTTTAAAGGAATCACAACAGATGCCGGCCCATCAGGTTTCTCTAACTTATGGAGTCATGGCGGCATGTTCCCGAACGGTATGAATGGATTTATTCTATCCTTCCAAATGGTTGTATTTGCCTTTGTTGGAATTGAGCTTGTCGGATTGACTGCTGGAGAAACGGAAAAGCCAGAAGAAGTTCTACCGAAAGCAATCAACAGTATTCCAATCAGGATCTTGATATTCTATGTTGGGGCATTGCTTGTTATCATGGGGATTTATCCTTGGAATGCCATTAATCCAGCAGAAAGCCCGTTTGTTCAAGTGTTCTTGACAGTTGGAATTGCAGCAGCAGCCGGAGTAGTCAACTTTGTTGTCCTTACATCTGCAGCTTCAGCATGTAACAGTGCCATCTTTAGTACAAGCAGAATGGTATTCTCATTAGCAAAAAATGAAAACGCACCTGCACCAATGACTAAGCTGACAAAAAGACGTGTGCCAGCAAATGCACTATACTTTTCATTAGTCGTTATATTAGTGGCTGTTGTCTTAAACTATGTTATGCCTGAAGATGTATTTACATTGATTACGAGTATTTCAACTGTTTGCTTCCTATTCATATGGGCAATCATCGTCATTTGCCATATGTTGTATCGAAAAAGAAAGCCGGAATTGGCGAAAGGGAACCCATTTAAAATGCCCCTTTACCCAGCAGCTAACTATGTTATTCTAGCATTTTTGGCATTTATTTTAGTTGTCCTAGGTTTTGCAGAGGATACTAGAATCGCATTATTTGTGACACCAGTATGGTTTATTCTATTGATTGTCATTTATCAATTCCGTAAAAAAGCAGCTAAGTAAAAGAAGGAGAAAAGGCAGCGGATCGCTGCCTTTTCTAATTTTTACGGAAACTTTACAATAAAATAAAGTTTATCTTGACGTTCGGACAAACTTCCATTATTATAAATACATCAAGCAAGTAGAGCTGATAAATTAGTAGATTCATACATATTAAGATCCGATAGTTCAGCGGGAGAATACATCCTTGACAGGGATGGGGTCGGGGGTTCGAATCCCTCTCGGATCATCAAGAAGAGATCACTTTCCATAGAGGAAGTGGTCTTTTTTTGCGTTTTTTTAGTAATAAACGTCTAATCCTTCGCTATTTTTGATTAGACGTTTGCTGTCTTGTAATCAAGCTTTTAGTATTGCATGTTCTGCCCAGCCAATGATATTACCATTTACTCCGAATATTCTGCTATCCTAGCGCCGCCGAGTTTATATAACAACAGAAGTTGTTGGGCCATAAAAACAGGAGTCTCCATATAATCATTTTTTATCCAATACTTAGTCACACCAAATTGTGCAGAAGTAACATAACTAAGATAGATTTGTTGAGGTACTAATAAGTCAATGTCTCCCTCGGGATGAACGGTTGTTAAACCTTTTACTGTTTTTTCATAGAATATTTCTTGGAGTTTTTCGGAAAAAATCAATGGACCATTTTTTCCAAGCATAACAGTATAAAAATCTTTATGTTTATAAATATTTGTTAAGATTCCTTTGAATATCTCTTCTAATGTTTTGAGACTAAATGATTCTTTAGCTTCATTATGTATTTCAATTGCCTTTTCTAGATCATCCAGTACCTCTTTTATACTTTGTTCTAGTAAATCGAATTTATCTTTATAATGAGCATAAAATGTGGCGCGATTAATATCCGCCTTTTTTGTGATATCACTTACAGAAATAGAGTCAGCTCCCTTTGTTTGCAATAGGGTAAGATATGCACAAATAATAGCTTTCTTCGTTTTTGTAATTCTTCTATCTACCTTTTCCATTCGTACTCCTACTTTCGAATTATTTTCCCTATTTATAAAACGGTATGCAAAAATATGTTGCTTAAAATACATTTTTACCCATTTTAATGGTTTTATTTGGATGAAGTAGTTTGTAAAATTAATATACACATTGAATTATAACATACAGTGTGTTGGATAGGTGTTTAAACAAGGAGGGAAATGGATTGAGTAAATTACATGTTTTAATTGCTGGTGGGGGTATCGGGGGATTATGTTTAGCCCAAGCGCTAAAGAAGGCTGGAATACGATTTTCAGTATTTGAACGAGAAGATGATGTAGCAAAATCTGGTTACCGCTTGCATATGAATATGGATGGTGGTGAAGCATTAAAAAAATGCTTGCCAGAAAATCTATACCAACTATATATACAAACATCTAGAAAAAATCCTCGTCGTGAAATGGCTGTCTTGATTGATGAGCAGTTAAATGAAGTAGGAGTTCGCCCTCATATTGGCGCTCCCAATGATAAAGATTTTCCGCACACTGCTGTAAATAGAAAAACTTTATGTCAAATATTACTTAGTGGTCTGGAAGAAGATGTTTATTTTAACAAGAGAATAGTAGGGTTTGATCAAGATGAAGAGGAAGTGCGGGCCTATTTAGAAGATGGGACAGTGGTGCGGGGAGACATCCTTGTTGCTGCTGATGGCATAAATTCAGCTGTCCGAACTCAATTGCTGCCTGGAGTTTCACCGGTGGATACTGGTGCAAGAGCATTTTACTCGAAGTCACCTTTAACTAGTGAGCTAAGGGAGATTCTGCCAGAGGTTTTATTTGATGGTTTTACAAGTGTAATGGATGATAAGGGAATATTTATGGCAATTGGTCCATATGAAGCCAGACGACCAGTAATAGAGGCTGCCAAAGAACTGGCACCTCATTCAATCTTTGAACCTGTAGATGATTACATAATGATAACTTTAAATGTTTCAGCAAGGCACTTGAGCTTAACGGACGAAGAGCTTCGACAGTCTAATTCTAAGGTTTATCATGAAATCATGCTGAATTTTACGAAGAATTGGCATCCCGTTTTAAAAGGCTTAGTTGAACGAATACAACCAGAGACAGTTTCCCTCTTATCTGTTAGGTCTATTAATCCGATAGACCCTTGGCCAACAAGCCGCGTCACTTTACTCGGTGATGCTATTCACGCTATGCCGCCAAGCTTTGGAGCTGGTTGTAACCTAGCTTTAAGAGATGCCAGTATACTAGCAGAGCAAATAGCAGAAATGGAAAAACAGAATAAAGAATGGAAAAATGCGATATCTCACTACGAAGAAGAGATGCGTTTACACGATTACCCAATCTTTGAGATGTCCTCAAATATAGACTTAGCAAGAAAATTTAATCCTGTGTATAAATAATTAATCATCATTCCTATCCTGTTGTTTTCTTAAAAAAAGAGCAATAGGATAGGAATCGAAAAGTAGGAGTGGATAATGGATACCTATCAATTAATTTCAGAAGAAGCAAAGAAGAAATTGCTGATTATTTTAGCATGTTCGCTCGTGTTTTCATCCATGAGTGCCACTATGTTTAATGTTGCCTTGCCAGCAATAACAAAGGAGCTTTTCCTGACTTCCTCACAATCAAGTTGGATTGTCACAAGCTATATGATTGTTTATGCCCTTGGCTCTGTATCTTACGGAAAACTAGCTGATAAATATAAGTTAAAGAACTTGATAACAATAGGGATATTACTTTTTTCGCTAGGATCTTTATTAGGATTTCTCTCTAGTAGCTTTCCCTTGATTATTATTTCAAGAGTTATGCAAGCTATGGGTGCATCTGTGTTTCCTGCGTCTGCGATGATTATTCCAGCTCGTTATTTTTCACCAGAAACACGCGGCAGAGCGTTAGGGATGACATCAGCTGGTTTATCTTTTGGGGTTGCGATTGGCCCGATTATTTCAGGGGTTTTAACAACTGGTTTCCATTGGCATTATCTGTTTGCTTTATGTATTCTGCCAATCGTCTTTATCCCTTTATTTAGGAGTACGCTTGATAATCAATCAGGAAGTGATATTAAATTAGATTGGGTAGGAGCTATCCTTCTGGGGGGAATGGTTACTTTACTTTTACTAGGAATTTCGTCAAACCAAATGTTTTACTTCTTATTTGTTATCCTATTCGTTATTTTATTAATGTGGAGAATTAGGAAAGCAAAGGACCCTTTTATAAGAGGAGAATTATTTAAAAATAAAAAGTACACAATAATTCTTGTCTTATTTGCACTAAGCTCTGGTATTGGATTTGCTTTACCGTACTTAACGCCGCTATTTCTTTCAGATGTTTATCATATTAATGCTTTTACAAGTGGTCTTATAATGTTTCCAGGTGCCGCATTAACAGCACTGTTATCCAAAAGAGGGGGATCGCTTGCCGATAAAAGGGGCGCAGCCTTTTTAGGATATATAGCAGTAACCGCCTATTTTGTTTGTTTTATTAATTTAATATGGCTTGTCGGAAAATCTCCCTATTTCATTATGGTAATTCTCGTGTTTGGCTATATTGCGCAGTCATTCTTCCAAATGACCCTTGCAAATATGGTGTCACATGTATTGCCAAAAGCGGAAACTGGAGTAGGTATGGGACTGTTTATGCTGACAAACTTTATCGCAAGCTCCATTGCAACGACTTTAATGGGAACGTCTATTACTAGAGGCACCAGCTTTCTTAGCTTAAATATGTTTAACTTGGCAAAACAGGCAGCTGTTTATAGTGATATTTATCTCATGCTTACAGTGATTGTAGTTGTGATGTTTTGTATCTTTGTTTTTACTGTTGGTAAGAAAACTTATAGTAGAAATCTAAAAGAAAATGTATAAGTTTTTTAAAATAAATAAGGAGAGAGTAAACTTAGATGTAAATTCTTTGTTAACTTGAATATAACTAGATACTAACAATAGGCACTTTCTTTGGAGATAATATATCTCAAGAAAGTGCCTATTTTTTTTATGAGCAAAATTTCTAGTAATCAACGCAAATTTCTAAGAAATTATTTAATAAATAAACAATTCAACTTGATTTTTGGTATAGTAAAGATAAAGGTTGTTTAATAATGCAACAGAAGGTGATGTTAAATGAAGGTTTTGGCGATTGCCCCCTATGAGGGGTTAAAAGAATTAATCATAGAATTAGGACGTAATCAAGATTTTGAGATACATGTAGAGGTTGGAGATTTAGAGAAAGGAGTTAAGCTTGCCAGCCGCGCAGCTGAACAAGGGTTTGATATTATTATTAGCCGCGGGGGGACAGCAGAACTCATCCAAAAGAAAGTATCCATTCCTGTTATTGAAATTGAAGTTTCCGGATATGACATGCTCCGAGTGTTAACCCTTGTAAAAGACTATCCTGGTAAGGCTGCAATTGTTGGCTTTCCGCCGATATCGGAAGGAGCAGCAACAGTTTGCCAACTACTTGAAATGGATATTTCCCCGTTTGTTATTTCTAAGGAGGAGGAAGTACAGCCAACGTTAAAGCGGTTGCTGAAAAAAGGATATGAAGTCATTATTGGTGATGCCATTACTGTGAAGGAAGCAGAAAATCTTGGATTAAATGGAGTATTAATTACGTCTGGAAAAGAAAGCATCTTAAAGGCTTTTCAAAATGCAAAAAAAATACACCATTATTTTTCCATACTAAGAAGAAAATTATCGATTGCCGAACAAATTCTTCAAGAAGAAGATGGCTTTGTTGTGTTTGATGCAAAGTTTAATAGTGTCTACTCTAATACATGTTTCACTGAACAATTTAAAAAAACCTTTAAAGCTTCTGTCGATATCGAGGAGGCAGTGACAGAAGTTATTTCAAAAGGTGAATATTCCTCTCTAATTGAAAGTGATAATGTCTTTTGGAAGGTAAAGGGGACCGAAGTGGAAGGATTTGAACTTCCGCTAGTTTTGTTCCGGTTACAAAGAGTGACATCTACTCAAAAAAAGCTTTCTGATGGTATAACCATTATTTCTACAGTGATGAATTCCAGCCCGATTAAATCTTCTTTTATAAAAAATAACCAGATGAAAAAGATTATTCAATCAGCTGAAAAATTTAGTGATAAAAAGGAATCGATCTGGATCAGCGGTGAAAAAGGGACAGGGAAGGGGAAATTAGCTCATTATATCCATTTCCATCGTTCCAAACATACTTTACCCCTGCTGACAATAAATTGTTCTCTTGTAAATGAAGAACAATGGAAATGGTTGTTGGAGGATGAAGGTCTGCTTGCCTCCAATGAGAAGGGAACTATTTTTCTCAAAAATATCGATACCATTTCTTTATCGATTCAAAAGGATCTATTGTCTTTTCTTATAAAGCATAACCTGAAGTCGCCTATTATTGCATCATCAAGAGAGAGTATTTTGACCATGATTGAAACTGGTGCGTTCTCAAGTGATTTATATTTTTTGCTGGCCCGACTGACATTAACTCTTCCGCCGTTATCAAAGCGAAAAGAAGATATTGATCATCTCGCTCGTATTTTTATTAATGAAACGAATACAAAATACGGCAAACAAATTGCAGGGATTCGGAATGAAGCTATTAAGGAATTAGAGAATTATAGCTGGCCAGGAAACATAACTCAATTGAAACAAGTGATAAATGAAACGGTGCTGTTAGCAAATGGACCTTTTATTGAAAAAGAAGATATAAGTCATATTTTAAATACAAAGTTAAAAGAAACGGAAATGGCTCAGCTAAACCTAATAGGTACGTTAGAGGAAATAGAACAGAGAATTATCAGGCAGGTTTGGCAGGAAGAAGGTATGAACCAAACTAAAACAGCTGAGAGGCTGGGCATTAACCGAACAACTTTATGGCGAAAATTGAAGGAATTGTAAATAAAAACATCAATACTGTTTCAAAATTAAACAGTTTTGATGTTTTTATTATTTTATTTAAGATAAATATTGTGAAAATAAACAATATAATCTATAATTCAACATGTAAGCGTTCTTATAACTGTTTAAAAAATAAACAATTGAATTGGAAGGTGGAAGGATATGGAGCTAAAAGGGATTATTCCAGCTATGTTGACTCCATTAACGATAGAACAAAAAGTCAACGATTCTGTTACAAGACAATTAACAAACCATTTGCTTGATTCAGGTGTACATGGGCTTTTCATTCTTGGGACAAACGGGGAATTTCACCTGCTGAATAAGGAAGAAAAATTAACATTTGCCAAAATTGTCATTGAGGAAGCAAATGGAAGAGTACCTGTAATCGTTGGTACAGGCGGTAATAGTACAGAGGAAACGATTGATTTATCACAAAAAATGGAGCAGTTGGGCGCTGATGCTTTGTCCGTGATTACTCCGTTCTTTATATCGCCATCACAAGCGGAAATGGCTGTTCACTTTGAAAAGGTAGCAAAGAGTACTTCCTTGCCGATTCTACTGTACAATATCCCGGCTAGAACAGGGGTTAATCTTGAGCCAGAAACTGTTTCACGACTAGCTAAAGTACCGAATATTGTCGGAATCAAAGATAGCAGCGGCAACTTTGCCAACATTGAGAATTACATTAATGCAACAAAGGATGAAGATTTTTCGGTTTTTGCTGGTACAGATTCTTTAATTCTCCAAACCTTACAAGCTGGTGGAAAAGGAGCAGTTGCTGCGACAGCCAATATGGTTCCGGATGTAGTAGTTGCAATTTACGACAAATGGTTAGAAGGAAATATAGAAGCGGCGAAGGAAAATCAAGAAAAGCTACAGCCTCTTCGTGACACCTTTAAACATGGTACCTTGCCTTCTGTATTAAAGAAAGCGGTAGAACTTTACAGTGTTCCAGTAGGTCCACCAAAAATGCCTGTATCTGAAGTATCAGGAGATGCGCTAGAAATAGTCACTGAAATGGTGGAATGGTATAAACAACGAAAAGAATCGATTGTTAAATAACGATAGTAAAACACAATCATAATGAAATTAGAAAGGTGGATGGAAATGCAAACGATTTATCAATTTCAAACTGCGCAAAATATTGTCGCAGGTCCAAACTCACTTCAGTTGCTTGGAGAAAAATTAAACCTACTAGGAGTAGAGGTGAAATCAGCACTGATTATTACACAGCCGCCGATGGTGGATTTAGGTTTTGTTGAACAAATAGCCAATCCGTTAAAAGAGAAAGGAATATCTGTTGATACTAATACAAATATTTTACCTGAACCAACATTAGAAAATATTGAACAAGTTTTTGAAGCAACGGCAAGTAATAATTATGATGTATTAATTGGTATTGGCGGGGGAAGTGTTCTTGATACAACAAAAATTCTCTCTGTGTTAAAAACAAATGATGCATCTGTTGAGCAGCTATTGGGGACTGACCTTGTGGCGAATCCAGGAGTTCCGACAATTTTAATTCCAACCACTTCCGGAACTGGTGCTGAAGTTACACCAAATGCAATCGTTACCCTACCTGACCAAGAATTAAAGGTTGGTATTGTAAGTAAGTATTTACTTCCGACACTAGTTATCCTTGATCCTGTGCTCACTTTAAAATTACCTAAGCCAATCACGGCTGCAACAGGAATGGATGCTTTTACTCATTCTTTAGAATCCTTTATTTCAACAAAGGCAAATCCAATCAGTGATATGTTTGCATTAGAGTCAATCCGTTTAATCTCTTCCAGCATTGTGGAAGCTTATCAAAATGGAGAATCAATAGATGCAAGAGAAAAAATGCTGGTAGGGTCTATGTATGGCGGGATGGCTTTAACAAGTGCAGGAACAGCAGCCGTACATGCTTTGGCCTATCCTTTAGGCGGAAAATATAAAATTCCTCATGGTGTGGCAAATTCTATGCTCCTTCCACATGTCATGAAATACAATATGGATGCAATAACGGACCGATTGGCTTTAGTTGCTGAACCTATGGGAATCAGTACTGAAGGTCTTTCTAATAGCCAAGTGGCAGAAAAAGTTGTCGAAAAAATCGTTGAGTGGACCAATGTGTTAGAAATCCCTCAAGATCTTAAAAGCTATGGTGTTAAAGAGGAAGAATTGCCGGAAATTTCTGTATCAGCTTCACAAGTCACCCGTTTGTTAAATAATAATCCAAAAAAATTAAGTGTAGCAGATATTGAAGCGATTTATCGCCAGCTGCTATAATGCTAGATTATGAGAATATCAGTTATTTCGGATGATTTAACGGGAGCAAGTGATTGTGGAGGGCAGCTTATTCGTTTCGGTTTAAAGGTGTCCGTAATGGTGCAGGAACATTCTGAAAAAATGAGTGACTATGACGCAGTTATTTACAATACAGACAGCCGCTCTGTTACCGGGCATGAGGCTTATGAAAGCGTGAAAAAGGTATGTGACACGATAAAATCAGATCCAGTAGACGTAATCTATAAAAAGATTGATTCGACCATGAGAGGGAATATTGGGGAGGAAATCAATGCCATCTTTGATTCTTTTTCCCCGGATTTCGTGATCATTGCTCCTGCCTTTCCAGTGAATGGGCGTAAAGTCATCAATGGGATTCATTATCTAAATTCTGTTAAATTGGAGAATACCGAGGTGGCAAAGGATCCAAAAACACCTGTCCGGGATTCAGAGATTAAAAGATTGATAGAAAATCAATCAAAGCGGAAGGTAGAGCATATTACCTTTCAAGAGATTCATCAAGGGCATGACACTATCATGGAAAAATTGGTTTCCTGTAAGAACAATCAGATCTCTTATATTACAGTTGATTCTGCGCAAGAGTCTGATTTGGAAAAACTTGTCGAATTGATTCACCAGACTGATTTCTCCGTCGTTTGGGTTGGTTCTGCTGGTCTAATGAATTATTTACCGGAGATTTACGGGATGAAACAAGTCGAAAAAACGCTTCCTCTGCCTATCCATACTGAACCTGTTCTCTTAGTTGTTGGCAGTGTTAGTGAAACAGGCAGAATCCAGCTGCAGCATCTTTTGAACAATTCGGAAACGGTTGGACTGGAAATGAATTCGGTTAAAGTCTTACAGGACGAAGAATTAAAGGCAATGGAATTAATGCGAATTCTGTCTGAGGCTAAAGAGGCTTTATTTCAAGGGAAAAATGTAGTTTTATACTCTTCGAATAATGTGAATGAAACCCGTAACATTGGCGAGCAACTGGGATATGATGCTGTTAAAATTAGCAATATTATTTCCATGAGATTAGGTGAATTAGCAGCAGAAATCATCTCTATTCATGATTTAAAATATTTATTTTTAACTGGTGGAGATACTGCTCAGCAAGTTTTCCTACAATTAAATGCAAAAGAATTTATATTACTGGATGAAGTAGAATCTGGTATCCCGCTTGGCCGGGTATCCACTGATAAAGAATTTTTTATAGTTACAAAGGCTGGGAACTTTGGCTCAAAGGAAGTCATGTTAAAAGCACTTTATAAACTTCATGGGAGGGATTATGATGAAGCCGATTATAGGGATTACCATGGGCGACGCCGCAGGAGTGGGATCTGAGATTATCGTGAAAGCATTAGGCCATCCAGCTGTGTACGAAATATGCAGACCAGTTGTGATTGGGGACGCGAAAATGATTGAAAGAGCCATTCGTATTACTCAAGCACCATTAACTGTAGCAGCAGTTGCATCTGTCACTGATAGCAAATTTGAATTCGGTACAATTGACTGTATGGATCTGGATTTACTACCTGCTGACTTGCCTTTTGGAGAATTGTCGCCACAAGCAGGAGATGCAGCCTTTCAATATTTAAAGACAGCTGTTGAATTGGCAAAGAATAAAGAGATACAATCAATCTGTACCGCACCATTAAATAAAGAAGCGCTTCACAAGGGAGGACATCTATATCCAGGACATACCGAAATTCTTGCAGAATTAACGGAAACGGTGGATTATTCGATGATGTTATCTTCACCTAAATTGAAAGTGATTCATTTGACCACACATGTTGGTCTGATTAAAGCAGTTCAGTCGATTACACCAGAACGAACGTATAAAGTAGTAAAGCTTGCTCATGAAACATTAACACGTGCAGGTTATACAAATCCAAGAATTGCGGTTTGCGGTATCAATCCACATGCAGGTGAAAATGGCTTGTTTGGTGAAGGGGAAGAGGAAGAAAAACTAGTTCCGGGAATTGAGCAAGCAAGTGCTGAGGGAATAAATGTAAGCGGTCCACACCCTGCTGATACCGTGTTTTTCCGTGCAGTTCGTGGTGATTTTGATTTGGTCGTCGCCTGTTATCATGATCAAGGCCATGTGCCAATAAAAGTATTAGGATTAGAAGAGGGTGTTAATATAACGGTTGGTTTAAATGGCGGAGTTATTCGTACCTCTGTAGATCATGGTACTGCATTTGATATTGCTGGAAAAAATATAGCTGATGAAAGAAGTATGCTCGCAGCCATCCAATCTGCCGCTGAATTGTCGCCAAAAGAAGTTTGCAAATAAGAATTTGATACCTATTAATTAGTACAAGGGGACTTAAAGTGTAATTTCCTCAAGTAAATGGCTTTATTTTAATTTTTAGCAACTAGGAAATTTTAAGTTCCCCATATGGTATCGATACAAAATTCAATAGAACAGTGCATGTAAATATGTAACCCCTTACTTATGGTGGATAATAGTCTGGTAGAGAACTTTTAAAGGGTACCTGCATAGCAAATACTGTTTATCCTAGAAGAGCGGATATTAAAATAGAAATTTAATTAAAAAGATAAGGTGATTAGTATGGGTAATAATAAATTAGTAATAAATGAGTCCATTCCAAATGGTAAATTATATCATGATGCTTATACAAATATTGATTTTTCTCTCATTCCATCAGGGCCTTTTTCAACAGCACATGCACCAACTATTATTAAGATAGACAATGGAGATTTATTATGTGCATGGTTTGCAGGTTCGTTTGAAGGCAGTCCTGATATTTCCATAGTATTATCGAAATTTAATCATGATACGCTAGAGTGGAAGGAACCGAAAATTATTTCGCAAGATGATACTCGCAGTGAGCAAAACCCATCATTCTTCCAAGCACCTGATTCATCAGTATGGTTAATCTATACATCTCAGGAAGGTCGCCAACCAGATAAAGATAATATGCAGTTTACATCCATTATTAAATATCAGAAAACATACGACAATGGTGAAAATTGGACAAAACCAGAAGTATTGTTCAGCCAGCAAGGGACATTTGCTCGACAAGCTATTCAAGTATTAAGTAATGGTAGATGGATATTCAGCACATGGGTTTGTGAGGATTCAGAATTAGGACTTACAAACGATCCTACAGTATTTCAAGTATCAGATGATGAAGGATTAACATGGAAAGAAGTACGCATGCCTGACAGTAACGGACGAGTACATGCTAATGTTATAGAATTAGCAGATGGCCATTTAGTGGCATTTATGAGAAGTAGATTTGCTGATTATATTTATAGAAGTGAATCAACAGATTATGGAGATTCTTGGACAGTGCCTGAGCCAACCATCTTACCAAATAATAATTCAAGTATAAGTGCAATCAAACTTGATAACAATGCCATCGCAATTGCCTATAATGCAAACTCAGCTCAAAACCCTGAAAAAGGCAAAGTAGCATGGCCTGGATTAAGAAACCCAGTAGTCGTGTCTGTGTCTGAAGATGGCGGAAATACTTGGCCTATCGGTCGAATTATTGAACACGCAGAAGGTTTCATCGGAGCAGAGAATAAAACGAATAATTCACAATTTGAATATCCTACGATTTATCAAGATGCAAAAGGGATTTTACATTTAGTCTACGCTTATAAAAATAGAATATGTGTCAAATATAACAGTTTTTCAATTCAAGATATCTATGGTGAAAAACGGGAAAATGAAGGAGTTTACAATCCTACATCGGGAGAAATAAGTTAGATTGGTAGTTTCCTTTCTATACAGGCTTAAATTAGTCCCTTACCTAATAAGTGAACAGAGTAGGGGACTGATATAAAAGGAGAATGCTTTTTCTGTTTGTTTGTAAGCGTAAACATAATAGGTTAGTATCAATACCGCTGTAACTCCCTGACAGGAGCTTAAGACTTTAACGCCGACTAAGATTGTTAAACATCTTAGCAGGTTTCTACATGCTATTGTTTTTCCAATATAGGAAAAGGTACTTGGTCAAGACTGCTCTAATCAGACTATTTGAGGTTGACGTTTAAGCTCTTTATGCTGATAAGGACAGAGAATAACCGCCAGTATGAATGGCATTACTTGATGCAAACATTTGATGGTGCATTTCATCTGCCTAGCTATCTTAACCTTGAGAAATATGTTCGCATTACCGAGCAGAATTTGGTGTGCAGAAATAAGCAGCTGTTTAAGGCAGACTTAGAGACCTTGATAGTTTGAAATATAAGCATACTGTCATTATTTAAGAGAGGAGAAACAAAAAATGACAATGGAAATGATTCTTGCCCTTGGTATTTTGATTCTGATGATTGTCATGATCATGTCAGATAAATTTGCCTTCGGCGCACCACCAATCCTGGCCTCCCTTCTGCTAGTAGTCACCGGTTTGTCTACTGTTCAGGAGGCTTTCGCCGGCTTCGTAAATCCAAGCGTTATCATGGTTGCTGGTTTTATGGTTGTTATGGCAGGACTAATGAAGACTAGCTTGATTAGTAAGGTTCAATCTTCTATGCTCAAATTAGTTAATAAGGGCGGTTATAAAAGCTATGCTTTTTTACTAGTAGTAGTTATGCTTGGGGCTAGTTTAGCAGGTACTGGTTCTACTGGTTACTATGTACTAATTCTATCGTTGATAGCTACAATCCCTTATAATAAAAAAATGCCTACGTCCAAACTGATGATGCCTTTAGGATTTGCTACTAACCATCCTTTACTCCCTTTCAATGTAGCTCTCTTATATGGTGTTACGGTAAGCGTACTGGAAACAGCAGGTTATACTGGCGGGATTTCTATGTCAAAATTTGCTGTAGTGAATTTTATTTTGGCTATTGGTTTCTTAGCATGGAGTTTGATTGCTTATCGTCTTTTACCAGATCATCCGATTACAGAAGATTCTGGATATAGTGAAGTCGCGGTTACGACAGAAATTGTCACGATGCCTTCATGGAAAGAATACAGTACCATCGCAGCATTTATCCTAAGTGTAATTGGTATGATGCTTATGAACGTGTTGGGCAATGCCGCCTATGTAATTCCTGGCCTTGCAGGAGCATTTTTACTAATAATTAACGTGCTTGACTTCAAGGAAGTCCGCGATAATATGGGTGCACCTGTAATTCTTATGATGGCTGGCGTTATCGGCGTTGCTGACGCTTTGGCTAACTCTGGATTTACAGCAATGATTGGTGACATTGTGGCGAATTCATTGGGTACAGATATTCATCCATTCCTTCTTATCTTTATTTTCGCACTTCTAACTAGTACTTGTGCTACTTTTACTGGTTCAAATATGGGTGCTGTATACATCTTTGCACCTATCGCTATTGCAACGAGCATTAGTTTGGGACTTAATCCTGCTGCCGCCGCAATTGCAGTTGTAGTATCTGGATGGAACGGCGGATATATGCCAGTCGATGGTATGCCTGCGATGATCTTAGGAATGGGTAAATATAAGCTTCCCCAGTTCTGGTTATTTACAGTACCTATGTATCTAATTCGTATCTTTGCACTATGTGTCGGTGCTATTCTTATGTTCCCTGTAAACTGATAAGGCGTAAGTTGGAATAGAGAAGAAAAGAAGCGATAGAATTATATTTAAATTGTGAATGTTAAAGAGCGCCATTGTTTGAAAGCGGATTCAACATATTTGTGAAAATGTCTAAACCTAGGATGCATATGGGATTAGACATTTTTTATTATATAGAAAAGGAGCATTTCGGCTTTCTTCTACAAAAGAAACTTTCGCTTTTACAACAAAAGAGAAGTTTAACCGGTATAGTCATTTAGATATAATGAGTTAATAAGTAAAAATTCGAAAGGAAGATGACTATGATATATATCGCTCTTCTTCGCGGGATAAATGTTGGTGGGAAAAATAAAATGGACATGAAGCAGCTTAAACAGACTTTTGAACAAGCAGGGATGAATGATGTGGTCACATATATCAATACAGGAAATATCATTTTTTCATCGATAAGTACTTCAAAAACGGATTTATCACGCATTTTGGAGGAAGCGATTCACTCTGATTTCGGATTGAAAATTAATGTATTAATATGCAGCTTTGATGACTTCAAAGCAATCATTCATTCTATTCCAGACACTTGGAGAAATGACAAAGACATGAAAAGTGATGTATTGTTTTTATGGGATGAAATCGATGATGAATCTGTACTAAAAAACCTAGTCATCAAACCAGATATTGACAGAGTGGTATATGTTCCCGGTGCCATTTTATGGTCCGCAGAAAAGAAAAATATAAGTAAAAGCGGAATGGTAAAGATCGTTGGTTCAAAGTTATATAAACAGGTTACTGTTAGAAATGTCAACACCGCTCGGAAGATATATGAACTATTGCAACAAAACAGTTAGTTAGCAGATGATCAAGTTACATTGATTATTCAAGATTTTTATGTTGGAAAAGACATATCTTGGATACGAACAAAGAAACGGTTCAAAAAAAGATGAACCGCTTCTTTCCTGCCTATTCATTGCTGTTTAAGTAGTTATGCAGAGATTTTTCATAGATTATACTTAGTTAATCTTCTTGCAGCAATTCCTCTATAAAAATAATAGCAGCATCATAAGACTCCATTTCAGTGATATTTATTCCTCTGTCAGTGGCAACATGTGCTGCAAATTGACCCCATTCTTCTAAGGTTTTAACTTTGTCTAAGACATCTTTAACTTCTTCATGCTGTCCTTGACCAACATAATCCACTAGTCGGTTTTTATCCCATTTCTCGCCAAATATGCTTGCTAAATAATCATATAAATTCATCCTTTTCCTCCTTTTTTCAATCTTTCTTATTTGATTATGCTATCTAAACCTTAACGTATTCATACATAATAACAACAGCTTTTATCCTTCTAAGACACATTTCTCTTATGTGATTTTCTAGCTTTCTTACGAGAGAAAACCAAGGAGATGATAAAGGCAATAAAACAAGTACCAGCTAGAAATATAAACGCTGCTTTCATAGAGACATGCTCATAAACACTGCCGCTGATAATTGGGAAAGTTGTCATCCCAACGGCATAGACAGCCTGGAAGAAGCCCATTGCAGTTGAGCGTTTTTGCTGAGGAATAGATTGGAGCGCCTCAGAAGTTAACAGCGAAAATAAGATACCCGTACCCATGCCAGGGATTAATTGTAAAAAACAAACCATTAAAACGGAACTAGATTGCGGCACTAACAAACAGTAAATGCCAAGTAATAAAAAACTGGAATAGATCCACTGTTTTTTTGTGAGCAGCTCAAGGAATTTCGTTGAAGCAAGCTTAGCAAAAAAAACAGCAGAAATCATATAGATGATAGAGGAAAAACCAATTTCCATATTTTTGGCGCCCAATTCCTGGATAACTTGATTTGTAAAGGACATGGTTGTAGCCATTTGCACACCTTGCTGTACTAATGCTAAACAGGAATAAAGTAAAAGGTTCTTATCTTTTAATACCTGTAATAACTCCATTACAGAAACTTTAGGTTGATTGGTCGGTTTTGTTGTACGAAGGAAAAAGGCAAGCAGACATGCGATAAGGCCAGCTCCTAAGCTAAAGGCGCAAATCACCATCATGCCGACAGTATCATACAAGAAGGTGCTAGTGACAAATGCTAGTAATATCCCAGTGTTATTAGCCATAATGATCTTGCTCGTTGCGCGAGTCTGAGCTTCTTTATTAAAAAAGCTCATATACAATACCATAAAGGAAATCCAAGTTGCACTTGCTGTCCCTGATAATATATTTGCAATTAAAAAGCCCGTTTCATCTGGTAACAAAATTCGAAAAAAGGAAGCAGTACCAGCAAAAAATGTTCCCAAAATAATAAAAAGCTTATGATTACTGCTAAGATCAGCAAGAATACCTACTGGCAATCGTAGGGCAAGTTGTGAAATTCCATATGCACCGATAATAGCACCTACTACATTACTCGAAATATGGGCTAGCAGTAGATAGGTAGTTTGATAAGGGATATATACATATTGAGCGAACCAAAAAAACACCACAATCCATAAAATAAGCGATGCTTGGTTCCTTTGTATAGTTTGCATGGATGAAAATCTCCTTTCCGAATTATCTGTCTAGTCAGTAGATTGAAATACAAAGTTTGCACCGCATTGGTTAACGTTAAGTTTTAAAGAGTAAGACAACTTCACCTTTCGTATTTATACCTTCTATGTAGAGACTATCTATATATATATCAGAGTATACAAAAGAAAATGAATGTTCAATAATTTCGCTTTGAAAATTAGTTAGAGAGTTCAGTGCAAAATGGACAGGGCTTTAGGTAGGAATAATCTATCCAGCTAACCAGAAATAGGTCACTTTCCATAGAGGAAGAGACCTGTTATAAATTTTACTTATCTTTTTCTTCTATCCGTAATACTTTTAAAATTCGATGGTAGGGACATTTCATGGGGGCTGTTTCATCATCGCGGAGAAAGTATTGCTTCCATTCTAGATTATCCGTCTCTCCATATGTGTTTAAGGAAGGGTGGATGCCGATTTTATCATAGTTTTTAAGTCTTTGCCGAATTTTTGTTTTCACCCGCTCAGCGAAAGTTGGTTTTTTAGTGAATTCCTTCAAGACCCACCTTGGCGTAATCGCAAACATCATAGTTGGAAAATATCTGCTTTGCCGATTTTTGTGGGCAGGTGTGGCGCAATACATGAAGTACTGCTCGCCATGAAAGCAAAACTCCCATAACGAATGATGCGGGTCCTTAGGAATATGTTCTGGCCATTCCATTTTATCGAGTGCAGCAAGCGTGCTTAATTGCTGCCAAAAAAGCTCCTCATATTGTTCTACACCGCAATCGGTTTTTAACTCATCAGGTGTTTCGAAGAAAATGATCAGAGAGGTATAATTTCCGAATGACCTGGACTGTTCTGTATAAGAGAGCAGCAGTTCTCCGAGCTCCACACTGCTGCTCTCTACCCGTGGATCGCCGATAAATCCGTATCGCAATTGATTTTTTCTAAATCCAATAACCGCAGGTATGCAAGGGAAGGGTTTATCCACATCCGTCATCTTCGCTTCAAAAGCTTCTAATGCCTTCTCTTGACATTTAGTTAAGCTGTTTATCGGCAAGGAGTCTTTATTATATAGAATGTTAATCATTATCACCTCACAATCGGTACTAATACTCTATTCAACTGGGAACAAAAGGGAAATATGTCCACTTAGGTCTGTACATTTCGTGTATAAATTTGACCTTTCGGTTGGAGGATTTATAAGAGCTGGTCAAGAATAGGTAATGTATAGTATTGCTTGTCATTTAGGCGATTAGGAGTGATTGAATTGCGGAAAAATCAGCTTGCGTTTGTTTTAATTCTAGTACTAATAGTTCTGTTAGTTGTGTATGGAGCCTACAAACTGATGAATTCACGCACTGTTCAATTGGTTGGGAGTATCGTAAATCACATCGATACGGAGGAAAAGCTAGTGGCATTGACATTTGATGACGGACCGACAAACAATGTCGAAGCACTTCTGCCGCTATTAGAGGAATATGATGCGAAGGCGACTTTTTTTTTAATAGGAAGTGAACTAGAACAGAACATGGAATTAGGAGAAGCGATTGCAGATGCAGGCCATCAAATTGGAAATCATACATACTCTCACAAGAGGATGGTTTTTAAGTTGCCTTCCTATATAAAGGAAGAAATAGAAAGCACAGATAGCTTAATTCGAGATACAGGCTTTGAAGGGGAAATTGATTTTCGCCCTCCATACGGAAAAAAACTAATTGGGTTACCTATATTTCTTGAAAAAAATAACAGGGAAACGATCACCTGGAATTTAGAGCCTGACAAGTTTTATCAGTCAGCAAAAGACAAGATACAATATGTGAAGGAAAATATCACACCAGGATCGATTATTCTTCTTCATCCGATGTATGACAAGACTGGAGAGGAATGGAATACAACAGAAGGGATACTTGATGCATTATCAAAGGATGGATATATATTCGTAACAGTAAATGAGCTTCAAGAAGCAGGCAGTTAGACGATAATAAATATAAGAAGAAACAGGATACACTAGCAGTATTAAATTGGATTAATTTACAAAGGAAATAAAGATTGCTATCCAGTTTTTCCGCTCATATAATAGACAAATATATAATGTTTAGTACTAAAGAACTATTTGGTAGAGATACAGAAGGGGAAATTTTTATGGACTTCACACAGCATCTGTCTTTTTTAAAACTGCAAGAGCCCCAGCTTCGATTGTTAATTGATTTAATAGAGGAATTTATTGTCGTAAAGGACGGTGCCGGCAAATGGATTCTCACAAATAAGAAGGTCATTGAATCATACCGGCTAGCTGGTGTCTGTTATCAAGGCAAAACAGATGTAGAGCTTGCCGAGCTTATACCAGACATGGGAGATAAATTTATTCGTAATCACGCAACAGATGAATTGGCTTGGGAGAAAGGCAGCTCTCTTAAAATGGAAAAATCATTAGTTGATCAAAATGGTGTGGAAAATACGTGGGAAGTCATTAAAACCCCTGTTTTTGATGGTGAAGGACAGCGCAGTCACCTAATTATCGTATCTCGCAATATTACAGACCGGAAGAAATCAGAGCAATTACTGCATGCAAGTGAACGGAAATTTCGGGTTATTACGGAAAAGATGAAGGATATTATTTTGCTTGTTGATAGTGCAGGCTCCATTCAGTATGTTTCTCCTTCCTTTAAGAGAATTCTCGGCTTTGACAGCTGTCCTTTAAAGGGAGAAAGCTTATTTACATTTCTCCACAAACTTGATGCAAAACAAATGCAAGAACGGCTTGATCGTGTAGTGGAAAAGAGACATGTTGATTATAAATTTGAATTTAGACTAATAGATGCCGCCAGTCAATACAGATGGTTTGAAGCAAATGGCTCTTGTGTAAGAGGAGACGACGGGGAACTTGATTATATCATTTTAGCTTCCAGAGAAATTTCGGAACGAAAAGAGTATGAACACAGGCTCGAGGAAATGGCTTATCAGGACTACCTCACCAAAATTCCGAACAGGCGCTCTTTAATGAAAAACTTGCCAAGGCTTATTTCAGAGTCCGAGCAAACGAATAAAATGCTTGCCCTTGCCTTTCTTGACCTTGATTTCTTTAAGCAAATTAATGACACATACGGTCATGAAATTGGAGACAAGCTGCTTGCTCTGTATGTCAGAAGAATAGAGAAAAATTTGCGGTTAACAGACAGTATTGCTAGAGTAGGCCGAGATGAATTTGTTATTACTATTGAAGGGCTGAATAGTAAAGAAGAGGCAGAAAAAATCATTTCCAGATTATGTGAAAGCTTAAAAGAGCCTTGGGCAATTGATGAGAACCATGTATTAAAAACATCGTCCTCCATGGGTGTTGCTCTTTACCCTAATGACGGGTCAACGATTGAAACACTGTTGAATATGGCCGATACAGCACTATATGAAGCAAAGAAAAACGGCAGAGGTCAATACCAGTTTTATTCAGAATCCGCTTTAGTATGAAAATATAACCAGCTTCCTTTTTTTGAAGCTGGTTTATTTTTGTAGATTTGAATTTTAAACAGGAACAAAATGAACATTTGTACCTATTAGTTGTTAATAACCGGATATTTATCTTCTGGAAATCATATGGTATTCTAAGTGTAATATAGGAAAAAAGTAGGGGTGGGGTCTTTGTTTTTAACGAAAAAAAGAGCGAAAAGAGAAACAGCTGAACAATTCACATTAGGGGATGTGGAGTTAAAGGTTGCTAGAAACAGTGAGGTATACAAACAAGTTCAGATGATAGGTTTAACAGCAGAGGATTTAATCCAGCTTAAAAGGATGCATATCTATGTGCTGAATAATATCGGGGGAATTGTAGACAGATTTTATAAAAATTTAGAAAATGAGCCGTCTTTGCTTGGAATCATTCAAGATAACAGCTCTATAGAGCGCTTAAAAAAAACACTGCGAACACATATAGGTGAAATGTTTGCCGGTGAAATCAATCGTGAGTTTTTGGAGAAACGGATACGAATTGCTCATGTTCATGTCAAAATTGGACTGCAGACGAAATGGTATATGTGTGCATTTCAAGATTTGCTGCTGTCCTTGCTTGGGTTGATTGAAGATAATTTCCCAAATAAAGAGGAGCATATGCCGTTAATTAGGGCTGTGTCAAAAATTTTAAACTTGGAACAGCAATTAGTTCTTGAGGCTTATGATGCAGAATCAGACCGAATTAAAGCGGAAGGGGAACAGGAAAAGCTGCTTATTCGCCAAAGTGTAGCAGAGGCTTCAGAAAATCTTGCTGCTATCTCTGAGGAAACAAATCAATCGTTTCAGGACCTTGTTGGTCAGTCTAACGACATGATTATATTCGCAAAAAAAGGTGCAGACTTATCCAATTTGGCAGAGGAGCGAGCATTACAAGGCAAACAGCAAATTAACATGCAAGCAGCCACAATGGAAAATATTCACCATAAAGTCAATGAAATTACAGGAGATGTGCATGTCTTGCTGTCTATCACCAATCAAATGGCTGAAATTATTAATATTGTGAAAGGAATTGCGGAACAAACCAATCTCTTGTCTTTAAATGCAGCTATTGAAGCAGCAAAGGCCGGAGAACATGGATTAGGTTTTTCTGTCGTTGCTGGAGAAGTGAGAAAACTTTCTGATGATACGAAGAAATCTGTCGCCAATGTGGCCACCTTGATTCAAAATACAAATGGACAAACAGAAAAACTGACAAGCTCTTTAGATAAAATCATGGAAGAAATCTCAAAAGGGAATAAAAGTATGCAGGAAACAGCTGAGCACTTCCAGCATATTTTAGAAGCAATGTGTGAAACAAAAGGGCAAAACAACAGGATAGATGAAAAACTTGCTTCTTTCATACAGCTCATCAATGAAATGGGCAGCGATTTTAAAGAGGTGGCTGTATCTGCAGACAAATTAACATGGATTGCTAAAGAGATGGAATAAACAAAAAAGGCTGGCAGCGCCAGCCTCATTTTTTAGTGGTTTGTTCTTACATGTTGATCAGATGTCTTTTCCTTTGGTGACATGAAAAGCATACCGATATTAATCAGACCAGCGATTCCGACAAGTCCATAAACAATTCTTGATAATGCTGCATCTTGTCCGCCGAAAATAGCTGCTACAAGATCCCATTGGAAGAATCCTATTAATCCCCAGTTAATTGCTCCGATAATAGTTAGAACTAATGCTGTTTTCTGTAATGCTGTCATGACTATTCCTCCTTTTAGTGTATTTCGTTCTTAGTTTGTATTTACACTGTATGGAGGAAAGTGAAACATATTGTGAAAAGGTAAATGTATCCAAAAAGACCCTCCTCATAAAGGAAGGGGGGATAAAATTAGTTTTTACCATAGAAGGTAATAAAATTTTCGTAATAATTGTCTGCATATATAAACTCTAAATTTTTACCTTTAGCCATTTTTAAAGTGATATAACCACTTAAGCTTTTTCCTTTTGAAAGCATCTCGGAACCTTCTAGTTCTTCATCTTCATAATCAACTGCAAAGTACCAATTATCAAATACATCATAGTATTTGTTGTTGACATAACCTTCAGAAAGCCAGCCAATATAATCCCTTGCTCCATAATTAGTAATAGTTACAGGCAATGCGATATAACTGTTATTTCCATCGAATAGATAGCTCTCCCCATATTCGTTAATCGGCTTGTCTATCTTCACTGTAAAATTGCCAACACGTACAGTTTTACCGAAAGGCACCTTGCTAACTTTTTTTGCTGCAAGCTTAGAAGAATAAATATAACCAGTTTTTCCTTCATACGTTACCTTATACATTTTACTGCCAATCACCGATTGTGTGACAAGTTTAGCGTTTACAGGAATGGATATTAGCTTTTTCTGTTTTTTAGATGTATTGTCATATAAATTGGCGTTATCTTTTGTGTAAAGCGTCACACTTGTAAGTTTTGTTGAAAGCTTGGATGCATACACATAACCTGTTTTACCGTCGAATTTCACTTTATACATTTTGTCTTTTTTCGCGCTGGTTGTAGTCAGCTTCGTGTTAACTGGGATAGACTTCAGCTTTTTTGCGTTGCTTTTTGTACTGCTGTATAGATTTGCAGTTGACTTTATGTAATAAGTGTAAGATGAGGCAGCACTTGCTGTTTTTGTAAAGTCAGTCTGGAATAAAAGATTTGCTGCTAATGCTAATACAATAAGAAATGAAATCTTTTTGAAAAGTTTCTTCAATATTCTTCCCCCTAGTTTTTCTCTCTTTTCCAAAAAGATTTTATCATAAAAACTAGGAAAAAAGTATATGTTTTATTCCAAGTTATGCTAAATATTTTCTCCGCAGTAGCGTAAACTTAATTATTACATTTTGTCCAAATTATGGATTTTAGCGTAGTGGAAGTGTAATATGTAAATATCTGTTCGTTATTATACTAGGAGGGGAAAATGTGTTATCAACTTTATTACTAATCGGTTTTATTATTGGCATTATCATTTATTTGGTTACATATGTGTATGGAAAAGGTATCCCTAACGTCAAAAGAAGTTTGTCCGTTTTATGTGGGGGGATTATCTTGTTACTTGTTTCTATCCTTCTTATAGGTGGATTTGAAGGAATGCCGTTTGGAATAGTGAGCATAGGGGTCATTTCCATGGCGATTATTTTTTTTATTGTAGTAAAGAGTTCCTTTTGGAAAAAAACTCTTTGTTTAATTGTACTGTTATACGCAGTCGTATTTTCGGCGTACACTTATTTTGATAAAGTGAACTACTGGGTTGTCGACAAAGGGAATGTGGAGAGTCAAGGTCTGCTTACACATTTGCATAATATCGAGGGAAATCCATCTATAAGAGGTTATAAGATGTTTAATATCCTTGAAGGAAGCAAAGGGATATTTTTAACACTTGGTGAGCAAATGAGAGGAAACACGATAGAATTATTGGATGTGGAAAACAGTAATGGACGAACAGAAATAAAAATTCGCACCAATTATAATAATTCGCTTGAAAAGAATCCTTTTATTGTGATTGGCATAGATAAAATAGAATCTGAAATTCTGATTACAGATACCGATGGCACCGTTTATAAAGAAATTAGTGATTGAAATATTGAATAGAAAAAAACGAATAATCACATAATGTTAAAGGAGCATATGACCATTTTTGGAACCAAATGGACCATTTGTTCATAAAATTAGCTAAGCAGGCAATCTCTGATGAAGAAAGTAGGTGGAAAAAGTGGACATCAATAGAGCGAAACAGATCTTATCTTCTCCTGCAGAAATCGAAGTCCAATATAACGGAGTATCCATCTGGATTGATGAGATTAAAGAGGAAGATCAGACGGCCATTGTACACTTAGTGGGCGGCATAGAAGAAAGAACAGAAGTAGATATTGAAAGCTTAAAAGAAATGTAAAGGCTTTAGTATACACAATTACTAGAGGAAAGCCCATTGTCGGGCTTTTTTTGTGTAAAAAAACTCCAGTACTAAAAATGATTGCTGCTGCATACATTTTGAAAAAGATTTGTGCTTATAGGAGGAATTTATGAAAACAGATGTCTATTTAATTAATGGCTTTTTAGGCAGCGGGAAGACGAGCACTCTTTTGAAGTGTATGCAGCATTTCAAGAATATAAATAAAAAATATGCAATCATCCTTAATGAATTAGGAAATGCCAATTTAGAAAAGCATTTGTTTGAAAGTGAGTCGCTGTTTGAACTGCTAAATGGCTGTGTATGCTGCTCTGTTAAGGATGATTTGCGCACGACTTTAGATGAGGTTGCCGTAATGGCACGTGATCAGCAAATCGAGGTCGTTCTCCTTGAGGGGACTGGCGTGGCCAATCCGTCAGAGATAATCGACACCTTTAAAGAGGAGCGGTTTGCTGCCGATTTCAAGTTAAAGGAAAGCATCTGTGTTGTAGACAGCATGCATGTCGCAGAGTATACAAGCATCTTCTCGAGTTCCAAGGAAGTAAGACAGCTGCAGAAGGAACAGATTGAAAGAGGAAGTTTAATAGTTTTAAATAAAATGGATCAGGTTAATGAAAAAACAGCAGTTGAAAAAGCAGAAAAAATTATCAGGAAATACAATAAGCATGCACCAATTATCCATACAGCATACGGAGATGGTGTTACTCTCTATTTAGATGGAAGCGATACAGCCATTCCGCTTCCTGCAGAGGATTTGGGAGGACATCACCATCATCATCATATAAAGGCAGTCAAACTGACGTATAAACAGCGGGCATCCAAAAAAGAAATTGCGGAACTGTTAGAGCAGAATAAAGAGCGTCTTTACAGAGCAAAAGGAATTGTGCAAAACAAGGAAGATAATCAATGGTATCATTTCCAATATGCTTCAGGTTTAATGGAATGGGAAAATCTTGGCAAAAGGCGGCCTGCAGCTGCAGGAGAAATTGTGCTGATAGGCAATGATTTGCAAAAAGAAGAAATTCATATATAAAGAAATGTCTGCAAGGGTTCCTTGCAGACATTTCTTTTTGGGAAGGAAAGACATAATAGAAGAAGGATAAGCATAGAGTAGATGATAGAAAGATAGACAAGCAGGTATATCAATTTTTTAAAGGAGATAGATATGTCCATTCCTACTAGTATAAAAGATTTTATTGTCTTTGCCTTATTCCTGTTCCTGATGTATTTATTTTTCTTCGGAGATGTCTCAACTCTACCAGTTGTCCAACAATTGCTAACGGATGATGTTCAGTCTATATTTATCGTTTTTCTGGCGATTTTCCTAGAAGCCCTGCCTTTTCTCCTGCTTGGTGCTATTGCTTCCTCGGTTATCAATATTTATGTTTCAGAAGCGATGATAGCCAAAATTATTCCTAAAAATCCAATTGCTGCAATTTTTGTAGGTGTACTTGCAGCATGTATTACTCCTGTTTGTGAATGTGCCATCATTCCTGTAGTTCGGAGACTTATTCAAAAAGGCGTCCCGGTCCATGTAGGTGTCGTTTTACTGATGTGTGCGCCGATTTTAAACTTTATCGTATTTGGAAGCACCTTTTATGCTTTCCGTTTAAATATGCCGATTGTCTATGGCAGGTTTATTGTTTGTATTGTTGCCGCTGTTATTGTCGGTTTTATCATGCATGCCTATTTCTCCAAAAAGAATGTTTTAAAAATGCATAAGGAAGATTTAGTCGGCAATGTACCTGTAAATGTGAATAAAGGAGATTCTAGATGGAAGGGAATTCTTCATCACACATGCTTTGAGTTTTTTGCGGTCGCTAAATATTTTATTATTGGTGCGTTGTTTGCTGCCATAGCCCAAGTATACTTGCAAGAGACTTTATATGGACTGGCTGGGGAAAATGTTTTTAAAGGAACAGCTGTTATGATGGCTTTAGCTTATATTCTGTCATTATGCTCGGAAGCAGATGCGTTTGTGGCGGTCTCCTTTACGAAGACATTCCAACCAGAGGCGATTCTTGGCTTCCTTGTATTTGGACCAATCCTTGATTTTAAAAACACGCTTGTTATGCTTGCATCCTTTAAATTTAAATTTGTGGCAGTCTTTATTTTAGTCGTTTCCGTTATTGTTTTTGCATTGTCCATTATCGCAGGTCATTTTATGTGAGTTGTATTGTCCAAAAACTGTCATAAAGGAGGAATGAAAAATGAGATTACGTTGGAGTCCGATGTGGCAGCTTTCAAATGAAATGCAAGGAATTATTATGATCGGGTTTAGTCTCATTATATTTAAGCTGTATGTGAAAAATATGCTTACTGCCTTTGTTGCACCTAAGATGCTTCCCTTTTTGCTTATATCGATGGTCCTATTGTTTTTGCTCGGCTTTTTTCGCCTGTTAAACAGTAACTTAAAAGGAGCAGATTGTGACTGTGATGTATGTGATGAAAATGTTCCGCCGTGGAAGCTCACTTTATCGTATCTCTTTTTCTTATGTCCTCTTGTACTGTTTTTTTCGTTAAGCGACTATTCCTTGCATGATGATGCCTTGGCCAAGCTTACAGCTCATGAAGGAAATACAACGAAGCTTGCAGAAGGAACGGATTCAGCGATAGAGCTTGCAGCTGTTCTAAATGACAAGAAGTATATTGAGGTCGATGATGAGAATTATTTCCAAGTAATGGATGTGCTAAATAATCAGCTGGATGATGTGGAAGGAACACAGATTGTGATGAAAGGTTTTATTTACAGAGAAGATGGATTTGCAGAAAATGAGGCAGTGATTGCAAGATATGTCATGACACATTGTATTGTCGATTTGTCAGTGTATGGCTATATGCTTAATGGCAATCTTAAATCCGCAGAAACAAATGGCTGGTATGAAATAAAAGGAACGGTTGTAAAACAAGAAATCGACGGCGGTGCCATGCCGACCATTAAAGTGGACAGCATCAAAGCTGCTGAGGCGCCAAAGGATGAGTATTTATATCTCTTCTAGTTTGATAATCTTGCAAAATTTCCACTGTTCTTATAAGATAATAGTAATAAAATATTTAACGGGAGCTTGTGGAATCAGGCTGAGAGGATGACTAACTGTCATCGACCGTATGAACCTGTTGGATAATGCCAGCGCAGGGAGTGTACATAATAATAGACACTTTGTTTAGGCAAAGTGTTTTTTCGTTTTTAAGCTTATGTTTTTGTAAACTCCCGAAGGTCTAACGACATTTTCCGAGTTACTTTAAACATAAGCTTTTTTGTTTGGAAATAATACTAGAAGGCAGGGATGAAAAAATGACATCAGTAAAACACAACCCAACAGCAGAAGAGCTTCTTACCAGATTAAGAGAGAAAACGCCGCTTATCCATAATATCACGAATGTAGTTGTCACCAATTTCACTGCAAATGGATTGCTGGCAATTGGCGCTTCTCCTGTGATGGCTTATGCGAAAGAAGAGGTTGCAGATATGGCATCAATAGCAGATGCTCTCGTGTTAAATATCGGTACATTAAATGCTGACAATGTAACAAGCATGATTATTGCCGGAAAAGCAGCGAACGCTGCTAATACACCAGTAATTCTAGATCCAGTTGGAGCTGGTGCAACGGCTTTTCGCACCACTTCCATTCAGCGTATTTTGCAAGAGGTTAATATAACGTTATTGAGGGGGAATGCTGCCGAGGTTGCAAATGTTGCCGGAATGGCAGCAGAAATAAGAGGAGTGGATTCTGTTTCTTCCTTAGATGATCATGCAGAAATCGCTGTTAAAGCCTCGCAAAAAATCGGTGCACCTGTATGTATTACAGGAGAGAAGGATGTTGTGACAAACGGGCAGGAAATTTATTATGTTGGCAATGGTCATCCTATCATGACAAAAGTGACTGGCGCAGGCTGCCTGCTATCGTCTGTTCTGGCTGCGTTTATCGCTGTGGAACAAGACGTGCTCCTTGCAGCAGCTAGCGGTCTGGCTGTTTATGGGATTGCCGCTGAAAAAGTTGTAGATAATAAGCCGGAAATTGGCCCGGGCAGCTTTCAGACAGCGTTTTTAGATGCGTTATACAGCATTGCTGAAGAGGATGTTAGGAACTATAAAAAAATAACAATGCAAGCAGGTGAGTGATATGAAGCAAAGAATAGCCTTGACAATTGCCGGCTCAGATTCTGGAGGCGGTGCAGGTATTCAGGCAGATTTAAAGACATTTCAGGAGCTCGGTGTGTACGGCATGTCAGCCATTACAGCAGTAACAGCACAAAACACTTTAGGAGTAGCTGCTGTTTATCCTATGTCTTTGGAATCAATTGAAAAACAGATTGACGCAGTCGCCACAGATATCGGCACAGATGCTATTAAGACGGGTATGCTCTTTGACAGTGGTATTATCGAGCTTGTTGCAGCAAAAATCAGGCAATATGAATGGAAGAACATTGTAGTAGATCCTGTTATGATTGCAAAGGGGGGAGCGAGCTTGCTGCAAAATGCTGCAGTTACCGCCTTGAAGGAGCATCTTATCCCATTAGCAACAGTCATTACACCGAATATCCCAGAGGCCGAAGTTCTGACAGGCTTGTCGATTCGCAGTATGGACGAAAGGAAGGAAGCTGCTGTTTTGCTGCATAGCATGGGTGCTAAGTATGTTGTAATAAAGGGCGGTCACGGTGATGGGGATAACCTTGTTGATTTGCTTTATGATGGCAGTGTCTTTTTTACTCTTGACTCAAAAAGACTGAATACGAAGAACACGCACGGAACAGGCTGCACCTTTGCAGCAGCAATGGCAGCATCTCTGGCAAACGGGCTGTCTGTTCGCCAATCATTTGAGACGGCCAAGGAATTTGTTTATTTAGCAATAAAGCATGATTTGAACATAGGCCAAGGGCATGGCCCAACTAATCATTGGGCTTATGCAAAGATGCGTGCATCATCATTACAGTAGGGAAAGGGAGAAAGGTCATGGAGAAATACACAGTGCAGGAAATGAAGCAGCTGATGAAGCTTTATTTTATTATGGGCAGTAATAACAGCAAGCTGCCTCCGGAAGAAGTGCTTACACAAGCGCTGAAAGGGGGCATCACTATGTTCCAGTTCCGTGAAAAAGGAGAGAATGCCCTCGTTGGTTCTGCTAAAAAGGAGCTTGCCAAAAAGCTTCAGCAGCTTTGTAAATCTTATAAAGTTCCATTCATTGTTAATGATGATGTAGATTTAGCAGTAGAACTAAATGCAGACGGTGTGCATATTGGTCAGGATGATGAAACGGCACATTCAGTCAGAGAAAAAATCGGTGATAAAATTCTTGGTGTGTCTGCACACAGTCTCGCGGAAGTAGAGGCAGCAATATTAGCAGGTGCTGATTATATAGGGATTGGCCCCATTTACCCAACGAATACAAAAAAAGATGCAAAAGAAGTGCGTGGTACAATATTAATTAAGGATGTAAGGAGACAAAATACCGACATACCCATTGTTGGAATTGGCGGGATAACCGCGGCTAATGCCACACCAGTAATGGAAGCAGGCGGCGACGGTGTCGCACTTATTTCCGAAATCAGCGCATCAAACAATCCACAGCTCCAAACAGAGCGTGTATTGGCAGCAGTATCGAATCACTCTGAAAAAAACAAGGTTTTTAGCGAAAATTAAGGCAAACACCCAGCCAAATAGACATTTACCGCATAAGATGATTTTGTAGCAAGCAGCAAAGGAAACACGAAAAAAGCTGCAAATACGAAATCAGAAAGGGAGATGTTCTATGTACGGTTACGGATATGGCGGATATGGTTACGGCGGAGGCTGCGGCGGTTATGGTGGCGGCTTTGCGTTGATCGTTGTATTGTTTATACTATTAATCATTGTTGGTGCAACATTGATTTGCTAATAATTTTTAAAGCTGGCCTGAAAAGGCTGGCTTTTTTTGTTTATGTCAACTTTTGTTACGTAAGTTGGTGATTGGGATAGCATGGAATACCATCTGTTAACAGTTTGTTGAATCTTCATCTATGCAGTAAGTTTTATACATAAATATCTGGAAAGCGTATTAGAGATAGGGAAAGAGAAGCTTAGTTAAAATAATTTAAGTTTTTAGAAAATTAAATTTATAAAAAATATTGACAGAATTTTTTATATCGGTAAAATAAGGTTTATCAAGTGTTAGATTATATGACACTTCATGTAAACTAAATTACAAAAAGGGGGAAAATGACTTAATGGATAATTTAGAATTTTTGATGAACAGCTTGTGGACGATGGTTGGTGCAATTTTAGTTATTTTTATGATTGGCGGATTTATATTATTGGAAGCGGGTTCCACAAGAATGAAAAATGCTGGTCATATTGCCGGCAAAACAATCTTCACATTCGGAATTTCTTCATTAGTTTTCTGGGCTGTCGGTTATGGCTTTATTTTTGGAGGAAATGCAAACTTTTTTGTTGGAATGTCAGAGTTCTTCTATTCTGGTGAACAAATTCCGGATGCTGCGCTGCAGACTTCAGTATTCTTCGTATTCCAGCTTGCATTTGCCGGAATCTCCTTAACAATTGCACTTGGCGGTTTTGCAGAACGTGCTAAATTATCAGTTTACTTGATTTTCTCCGTTCTATTCTCTGCCATTGTATATCCGGTCATTGCGCACTGGATTTGGGGCGGCGGCTGGCTTGCTGAACACGGGAAGCAGGATTTCGCTGGATCAACGGTTGTGCATTTAACAGGTGCGATGGCTGCATTTGCTGCTACTATTCTCTTAAAGCCTCGTATCGGTAAATACAATGCTGATGGTTCTGCTAATCCGATTTTCGGTCATAACCAAGTGTATACGGCATTGAGTGTACTTATTCTCTGGGTCGGCTGGTTCGGGTTTAACGCTGGAAGCACAGTTTCTGTTGCAGATGGATTCTTCGGGTTTGTTGCTTTGAATACAAACTTAGCTGCAGCTGCCGGAGCGGTTTCTGCATTGTTAATCTCTTGGATTGTCCTAGGAAAATCAGATATTACAACAACGCTTAATGGAGCATTAGCTGGGCTTGTTGCAATCACTGCATCATGTGCGTTCGTTGATACTTGGGGCGCGGTTGTAATTGGTTTAATTGCTGGAATTCTTGTTTTCTACAGTGTTCGATTCTTTGAGAACAGAAGAATTGATGATCCGATTTTTGCACTATCTGTTCATGGTACTGCAGGGGTGTGGGGAACATTGTCAACTGGGTTGTTCGCAACGAAAGAGTTAGCTACTGTTGGGCAGCCAGGTTTATTCTACGGCGGCGGCTTCCATCAGTTAGGTGTTCAGGCGTTAGGTGTTGTAACATGTGCATTATTCGCATTCGTTGTCAGCTTTGCTATCTTGTTTGTAATTAAAAAGATCAGTGGACTGCGCGTAACAGAAGAAGAGGAGATTATGGGTCTAGACATCAGTGAGCATGGAACATACGGTTATCCAGAAGTGTTCTTGCCAAAGGATGAGTCAAAAAGCGTCTAATACATGACATAAAGCAAGCCTCACTTTTAAAAGTGAGGCTTCTCCTTTCTTATAAGCTTCATTTTTTAAAAAATATGCTAAAATATTATTAACTATATATGTGCAAGGAAGTGCGTGGATGTGCTCATATAATGGAAGATTATTAGAGTTAAAGAGAGAGAAGGAAGGTTTTAAGAAACTTCAACGTTTAACGAATGAAACCCTTAACAACCAGCATGATTTAATCTTAACAGAAACATTTGGTGCTGTTTATGAGGAGTTTATAAAAGAGCATGGAAAACCGCCTTGTGATTTTGCCTGGTTTGTAACAGGAAGTGCAGGCAGGAAGGAGCAAGGTGTCATTAGTGATCAAGATCATGGGATGATTTTTCAAAAGGATGCTCCTTTTGTGCAAGAATACTTTTTAGCTCTCGGTAAGATGGTGAGTGATGCACTAAACACGGTCGGCTATCCTTATTGTGAAGGCAATGTTATGAGCAGCAATCCTATTTGGTGTAAATCCTTTGCAGAATGGCAAGAACAGCTGAACAAATGGATGGAAATGGAGAATTGGGAATCAATTCGTTATTTGCAGATTTTTTATGACAGCAGAGAACTTATCGGCAACAAAGAGTTTGTAAACGAGCTAAGATCCGTTATCCATGCGTACAGGGAACAGCATCCTGCCTTGCTTGTCAGATTTTTAAATAATGTGATGAGAATTAAAAAAGGAGTCGGCATTTTTGGCCAGTTTTTTGTGGAGCGGACAGGAGTGCATCGCGGCTCACTGCATATGAAGAATACGCTGTATTTGCCTTATGTTAATTCAGTTAGGCTGCTTGCGATAAAAGAGGGAGTTATCGCTACCTCTACATTAGGCAGGATGGCAGATTTGAAGAAGATCGGTGTCTATGAACCGTTAATGGTAGAATATGAGCGCTATTTTCGGCGGATTCTCACCTATCGCACAGCTTCATTTCAGGATGATAAGGACTACAGTGATGTCCATTTCTTAAATATTAACCAATTGACAAAGGAAGAAAGAACAGAGGTAAAGCATTTGCTGAGAAAAGGAATCAAGCTATATCAGCAAGTGAAAAGGCTAATTGAAAAAGGGTGAAAATGTGGGTGTGGAATCTTTTTTTCAATATATGAGAGACTTATATGGCAAGATGAATTCTAATGTGTTTAATCAAGGAACAGGGGCATTAAATTCCCAGCAGCATGCATTTATGAGACAGCTTCAAAAGGAATTGAAAATCGAAATTGCTTCCCAGTTGGCGTTGAAGGACATTGAGACAGTAGTTTTTGATATAGAAACAACCGGTTTTTTCCCAGATAAGGGCGACCAGATTATTTCGATTGGTGCTGTTAAAGTAAAGGGCTGTACAGTGACAGAGGAAGAATTTTACACATTGGTAAATACGAATGGTCCTATTCCTGAAGAAATTTCGTTACTAACAGGAATACGAAATGAGGACACAAAAGAAGCGCCCTTGTTATCAGAGGCGCTCGTAAAGTTTTTTGCGTTTGCTGAAAATGATACACTTGTCGCTCATCATTCGTCACATGAAAAGAACTTTATGCAGTCTGCGTGCTGGAAGCAATTCAAGACACCATTTAAACACCGTGTTGTTGATACTGCTTTTTTGTTTAAAATTGTTGAACCAAATAAAACAATTGTCAGTCTGGAGGATTGGTGCTCTTTAAATGGCATCCCGGCAAATAACCGGCATCATGCTCTTGGGGATGCGAGATTGACTGCGCAGCTTTGGTCGCGCTATTTAAAAAAAGCGCAGGACTTAGGCTGTGTTACATTGCAGGATATTTATGAAATGCTAGCTAGAAGATAAATTTTTAAACAACATACAAGAAAAGAGTGGGAACACATGCTAAAAAGCAGCAGACTGCTGTTGCGGAGCTGGAGTCTGGCGGATGCAAGCGATCTTTTCGAATATGCGCAAAGAGAAGAAGTTGGCCCAAACGCTGGCTGGAAGCCCCATAGAACAGAAGAAGAAAGCAAGCAGATTATTCGGTTGTTTTTAATGAAAGCAGAAGTTTATGCGATTTTGTTGCCTGACTTAAACAAGGTGATTGGCAGTATTGGTTTGCATTCATATAAAGGAGAGAAGAGCTCCGGATTGAAAGAGCTGGAAATTGGGTTTGCGCTCCACCCTGATTATTGGGGATTAGGAATTATGCCGGAGGCGGTTCAATTAATCCTTGAGCATGGCTTTAATCAGTTGGATGCAGATGTGATTTGGTGCGGCCGGTTTGATTTCAATGACAGGTCTGGGCGGGTTCAGGAAAAATGCGGTTTTACTTACAGGTATAAAAAAATGGAACAACTGAAGGCTTTTGAAGAGATGACTGTTACGAGTCTTTATTACGCGATAACGAAAGCAGAATATAAGGAAAGAAAAAGGACCGAATCTTTGTAAAAGAAGACTCGGTCCTTTTTTTTTACAAAAAAAGACCGCTTCATCGGAAGCGGAAAGATTGGATAATTAAGAAGGATATCACTATATATAGATAATTTTTTAATAGAATTACCTATATCTTGATTTGATAGTATCATATTCAGCAATTTAGCGCAAATATTTACTTCTTAATGGAACAGAAGCACAATATAAAAAGCGAAAATTAAAAGGAGTGCAATGATAATCAGTTTTTGTACCCAAGTTTTCGGAAATTTTCTACGTCCCTTTTGTTGGTTAAATCCAACAAATGAAATGATATTTACATATAGGACAACTGTAATAATCGCAAAACCAATAAACTGTGCTATGAAAAGTAGCAGTAAATAGCTTTTTCCTTGGAACATGGATGTGTCAGGAAAAGACGTTCCACTAATCAGTTGAATGATGACATCATTTATCGTTCCAAATAATGCAAACAGGATAACGATTGTCGCTAAGATTTTAATGAACTCCAGATAATAATAAGAAAGTTTTTTCATATAGTTTTCCTCTTTAAGAAATTTGGTGAATCTTGTTATTAATTATAGGAGAAACTGTAGAATGTTGCAATGAGATTACAAGTTTCGACACCGTTCGAGCGTATAATCGGAAATCTGCAAATATTATAAAAAATAATAAAACGTTCAAAAACTATCAAGATATGATTTTTTTTGAATGTTTTTGAAAGAAAATGCTTGAAATCTGAAATCGGTTACAGTATTATTAGTCTATCGACAACAAACCCAGTTCATTAAAAGAAAGGATGTGGGCAGTTGTTAACACCAGAAAGACATTCACTGATTTTGCAATTATTAAAACAACAAAACATTGTTAAAATACAGGATTTAGTAGACGCGACGGAAACTTCTGAAAGCACAATCAGAAGAGACTTGACACAATTAGAGCAAGAAGGATTTTTAAAAAGAGTTCATGGTGGCGCAGCACGACTGCAAGGAAAAATGAACGAACCGAGCATGGATGAAAAATCAGCCAAAAACCTTCAAGAAAAGAAAATGATTGCAGCATATGCTGCAAATCTTGTCGAAGAAGGCGAAAGTATCTATTTGGATGCTGGTTCCACTGTTACGGAGATGATTCCTTTTTTGCAAACAAAGAAAATAGTCGTGGTGACAAATGGTCTGATGCATATGAAGGAACTTCTTTCCTCAGGAATCCAAACCTATCTAATCGGAGGATATGTAAAGGAAAGAACAAACGCACTTGTAGGCAGAGGTGCACTATTAAGCTTAAACCAGTACCGCTTTGATAAATGCTTCATGGGAACAAACGGTATTCATCCTGAATTTGGATATACTACTCCTGATCAAGAGGAAGCAATGGTTAAGAGCAAGGCGATTGAGCTTTCAAGAGAAGCGTTTTTCCTAGCAGATGACACAAAATTTTCTGAAGTGTATTTTTCAAAGATTGCCGACATCCATGAAGCATCTATCATTACAAACGGTAATGATGGCGAGATTTTAGAGATGTACAGCAAAAAAACTAGTATAAAGGTTGTGACAGCATGATTTATACGTTGACATTGAACCCATCTGTTGACTATATCATTGAACTTAGCGAAGTGAATTTAGGAGAATTGAACAGAACAGAGCGCACGAGCAAGTTTGCAGGAGGAAAAGGCATCAATGTTTCCAAAGTACTGCAAAGGATGGGTGTACAAAGCAAAGCACTTGGTTTTGTCGGCGGATTCACTGGCAGCTATATAAAAGATCAGCTTAAACAAGAAGCGATTGACACTGACTTTGTGGAAGTAGAAGAAGATACGAGAATTAATGTGAAGGTGAAGGCTGCAGATGAAACAGAATTGAATGCAGCAGGCCCGGCAATTTCTGAAGAGAAATTAGCAGAACTGAAAGAAAAAATCAGCAAGCTGACATCGGAAGATATGTTAGTGCTAGCAGGCAGCATACCGTCTACACTTCCAGCAAACACATATGAAGAGCTCGTGAAAATCTGCTCTGAGAACGATGTATCTTTTGTAGTGGATGCAGAAGGAGACCTTTTGAAGAAGGTGCTTCCGTATAATCCATTCTTAATCAAGCCGAACCATCATGAGCTTGGAGATTTATTTAATACAACCATTACAACAGCAGAGGATGTTATCCCATATGGGAAGAAACTGCTAGAGCATGGCGCACAAAATGTTATTGTTTCCCTTGCCGGAGATGGTGCAGTATTGATTAACCAGCACGAAACAATTATTAGCACTGTGCCAAAAGGCGAAGTCAAAAGCTCAGTCGGAGCAGGAGACAGCATGGTTGCCGGTTTCCTTGCTAAATACAATGAGACACAAGATTTAAAAGAATCATTCCGATACAGTATTGCTTCGGGCAGCGCTACAGCCTTCTCTATCGGTTTATGCACGAAAGAGAAAGTCGAAAGCTTGCTTGAGCAAGTAATACTGAAGTAATGATTACAGCTTGTGTATCCAGAAGGATGCATAAGCTGTAAGCTCAATTAACATTATCAGCGAAAAGGAGCGTTACAGATGAGAATAACAGAATTGCTGACGCGTGATACTATCCTTTTAAATATAGAAGGAACACAAAAAATAGAAGCTATCGATCAATTGGTGGCAAAATTAGACACAGCAGGAAAGTTAGCAAATAAAGAAGAATATAAAGCAGCAATCTTAAAAAGAGAAGAGCAAAGCACAACAGGTATCGGTGAAGGAATCGCGATTCCTCATGCGAAAACGAGTGCTGTTAAAAACCCAGCGATTGCATTTGGCCGTTCTGTAAGTGGACTGGATTATGAATCTTTAGATGGTCAGCCGGCACATTTATTCTTTATGATTGCCGCTCCAGATGGTGCAAACAATACCCATCTCGAAGCATTATCAAGACTTTCTACCATTCTATTGAAGGAAGAAGTCAGAGCTAAGCTGCTTGCTGCTGCAACAGAACAAGATGTAGTGGACATCATCGACAGCTATGATGAGGAAGAGGAACAAGAGGAGCAAAACATTGCTGATAAAAAGAACTTTATCGTTGCTGTTACAGCATGTCCAACAGGAATTGCACATACGTATATGGCAGCTGATTCTTTGAAATCAAAAGCAGCAGAGCTAGGTGTTGATATTAAAGTTGAAACAAACGGCTCAGGCGGTGCGAAAAATGTCCTCACGGCAGAAGAAATTGAAAACGCTACAGCAGTCATTGTTGCAGCAGACACGAAGGTGCAAATGGAGCGCTTTAAAGGCAAGCATGTCATTGAAACACCAGTTGCTGATGGTATTAGAAGACCGGCAGAGCTTATCGACAAGGCGCTAAAGCAGGAAGCTCCTGTTTATCAAGGTGGTTCTGGTGCTAAAGAAGCTGAAGAAAGCAGCAAAAAAGGCGGTGCAGGTATTTACAAACACTTGATGAATGGTGTTTCTAACATGCTTCCATTCGTAGTCGGCGGCGGTATCTTAATCGCTATCAGCTTTATGTTTGGCTATAACTCATCAGTTGAAACCGACCCAAGCTATAATGCTTTTGCAGCAGTCTTGAAGCTTATCGGCGGAGACAATGCATTCTCCTTACTAGTTCCAGTTCTAGCAGGCTTTATTGCAATGAGCATTGCTGATCGCCCAGGTTTCGCTCCAGGTATGGTTGCTGGTCTTATGGCAGCAAATGGCGGTGCAGGCTTCTTAGGCGGCTTGATCGCAGGCTTCCTTGCAGGTTATGTAGTTATCGGAATTAAGAAGGCACTGGAAGTATTGCCAAGATCTCTTGAAGGTATTAAAACAATTCTATTATTCCCACTGCTTGGTATTTTAATTACAGGTTTAATCATGCATTATGTTGTAATCGGTCCAGTTGGCGATCTAAACACGGCTATTACAAACTGGTTATCAGGACTAGGCACAGCTAACGCTGTACTGCTTGGTATTATCCTTGGTGCAATGATGGCTATTGACATGGGTGGTCCTATCAATAAGTCTGCATATGTATTCGGAACAGGTCTAATTGCTAACGGTGTTTATGAGCCGATGGCAGCAATAATGGCTGGTGGAATGGTTCCGCCGCTTGCAATTGCATTAGCATCAACTATTTTCAAAAATAAGTTTACAAAGCAAGAAAAAGATGCTGGTACAACGAACTACATTATGGGTCTTTCCTTTATCACAGAAGGTGCAATTCCATTTGCAGCAGCTGATCCGCTGCGTGTAATCCCATCTGTTGCAATCGGTGCAGCAATCACAGGTGGATTATCAATGCTGTTCAACATCGGTTTACGAGCACCACACGGCGGTATTTTCGTATTCGGTCTTGTGGATGGCAGCTGGCTGCTATACTTGTTGGCAGTAATTATCGGTGCTGTTGTAGGAGCAATCCTTCTAGGTATTTTGAAGAAGCCAGTCGCAGAGAAAAAATAATAATTAATTTAGGGAGGAACCTGCAGTTTTAGCAGGTTCCTTTTTTGTAGCAAAACGATATTAAAAGCAAAAGAAGTGCCGTTTAATGGGCATTTCCTTTTGCTTTTATTCGGAATAACACAGCAAGTGCAGCGATTAAGGCAACGCCTGCTAAAATATAAAATTGAAGACTTTCCATTTCCTTGCTTAACAATGCCATAATCGGAGGCCCTGCTGCGACACCAATAAAGCGCATCGAGCTGTACAGGCTTGTGATGGTGCCGCGTTCTTCCTTTTCAATCCCTTCTGTAATGAGGGCATCTAATGGGGGAAGACTTGCGCCAATTCCAATTCCTGAAATAGTTAGTACGGAGATGATATACCATAAATTATCATTAAAGCTGAGGGCAACTGTCCCAATAATAATGAACACGATGCCTGTGAAAGTAATCCACTTCATCAAATTTTGGTCTTTTTTAATTTTCTTTCCTGTAATGAATGAAGTCAGACAAAGTGCTCCAAGTGGAATCGCCAAGTACATCCCTTTTTTTATGTTTTTTATATGATATTTTTTTTCAAGTATGTCTGATAGGTAAAACTGTTCCGCAAAAAGGACGAACATGATGATAACACCAATTAAAAAAATAGCATAAAGCCATTTTTTGTCTTTTTTCATTACTTTTCTCGTATGTTGGATAAACACCCTGAAAGGCGGCGGTTCACTTGGACCTCCAGGCACTTTAACAAAAATCATGATGAGAAGGATGGAAATGAGACAAAATACAGGTATGGCCCAAAATGGCATAAACCAGACAATTCCGGCTATGATTGCACCAAGCACAGGGCTCAGCACCTTACCTAGAGTATTGGCTGTTTCAATCACACCTAATGTGCTGCTTATTTCCTCTTCTTTTTTAAACATGTCACCAACAAGAGGCAATACAATCGGGAATGCTCCTGCGGCTCCTATGCCTTGCAATGCCCTGCCTGCAAGAATAATCCAATAAGAGTTCTCTATTTTCCATGCTGCAAAGCCGCAAATCGCTCCTCCAATTCCGGCAATGATTAGGCTTGGAATAATGACTTTCTTTCTGCCGATATGGTCGGATAAATAACCGGCTACAGGAATGAGCAATATCGCCAAAATACTATAAACAGTAATAATCATGCTCACCTGAAAAGACGAGATGCCAAGTTGACTCTCGATATTTGGCAATACTGGTATCAGCATACTATTTCCAAGCGTCATTACTAATGGTATGGAAGAAATAGACAAAACAGACATTTTTGTAACTTTTACATCTTTACCCTTATTAGCTGTATCTTTGTTTGCTTTATCCTTTTTTTTATGTTCATCACTAAAACTGAAAAAGCCTTTTTCCTCATTTATGTGATCCATTTAAATTCTCCTTGATTTAAATAGTGCTGACTACTAATAATATGTACTTGTACGATTTTATTTACACTTGAGATTTTTAGGAAATACTGTGAACGCAAGTTATGTAAAGCTCTGTTCGCATAAAAGGATTAGCGTTATAATAATTAAAAAACACTTGGGAGGATAAGATGAAGGGAGAAATAATCTGTTTAAGTGTGGGCAAGCCAAAGAATTATGATTGGAACGGCAGAGATGTCTCAACTGCCATTGGTAAAACGGTTTTAGAAGAATGTTTTTTATCATTCGACGGCTTTGACGGCGATGGTGTTGCTAACGAAGAATTTCACGGTGGCAGAGACAGGGCTGTATGCTTTTATTCATATGAGCATTATCAAAATTGGGAAAAAAAGTTTAACACTGTATTAAAACCGCCAGTTTTCGGGGAAAATATTTGCGGCACAGGCATGCTTGAAAAGAATACATATATTGGTGATGTTTTTTCAGTTGGCGATGCTGTTATCCAAGTCACGCAAGGAAGAATTCCGTGCAGTACGATATCCAAGTACAATGACATTCCGACATTTTTAGGTCAGATAGTAGAAACATGCTACACAGGCTATTTTCTGAAGGTTCTAAAAGAAGGAACCGTTTCATCGTCTTCGCCTCTAATATTGCTTGAACGTAAACAAGAGGAAATTTCTGTATGGGATGCTACGAAAGTAATGCTCCTTGACCGGAATAATAAAAAAGAAGTAGAGCGGATGCTGCAGCTTGAAGATCTTGCCGCTGACTGGACGAACCGTTTCCAAAAAGCACTGCAGAAATAAAAATTATGTAAAATTCCTTGACATAAAGATCGGCGTATTTTATGATTGGTTTAACATAAATTTGAGTGATGACGAAGAGTAGTAACTATTGACTGGAACTTAAGAGAGCTGATGGTTGGTGAGAATCAGTGTTACACAATAGTGAATGGACTTCTGAGCTTCTAAACCGAAACTTGATATTCAAGAGGTAGGCTTTAGCGAAATGTCTCATCGTTACAAGAGACCGAAATATGCGCCAAAGAATCTTTGAGTGCATGATTTCTTAGAGTGAGCTTTTTAACAAAGCTAATGAAGGTGGCACCACGGGTCTCTCGTCCTTTTTTTACAGGAGAGAGACCCTTTTTGCGTTCAAAAAAATAATTTCATACTAAAATCAATGATTAAGAGTAGTAAGCTAATATGTCTGGTAAAGAGAGTCGGTGGTTTGGTGAAAACCGATCCAAACAGTTAGCTGAATGGACTTAAGAGTGCGGGTTTGAACAAATTAGTAGGGCTTGCCGGTTTCCACCGTTAACAGGATAGAATATTATTTGTATTCGAAAAGAGAGAGTGTTTTTCACTCTAACTGAGGTGGTACCGCGGTTTAACTAATCGTCCTCTATTATTGCAGCTTTTATGTCTGTAATAATAGGGGACTTTTTTATTGGATTTTTTAGAGGACACATAGACGGAGGTAAAGAAATGAAAACGACAGGCAGCCAAATGGTGATTATCGAAAAATTGGAAGGCGATACGCTCACACCAATCAGTATTTATCAAAAATTAACTGGAGAAAAAAAGTTCCTGTTAGAAAGTTCCTTAAAGCATGAAGCATCAGGCCGGTTTTCGATTATAGGCAGCGATCCTGTTTTTGAACTTATTGGCAATGGGCCAGTTACAACAGTGAAACGAAAAGACAGCGTAGAAACAGTGGATGAAAAAGCCTTGGATCTTGTCAAAAAACTCCTTCCAGTTCAAGACCTTCAATTGCCATATGGACTGCCGATAAATGCTGGAGCGGTCGGCTATGTCGGCTACGACAATATTAGGCAGTACGAAAATATTGGTCCGGAGGCGAAGGATGAGCTAAAGCTGCCAGACGTGCATTTAATGTTTTTTGAAGATTTCATAATTTTTGACCATTTAGAACAAACTGTTTATTTGGTTGCATCTCCTTTAACAGACGAAACGACAGAAGAGCAGTTGAAGAACAGGCTCGAAACAAGAAAGCAGGAAATTCAGTCACAGTATACAGAAAGTACAGAAGATGTTCAGCTGTCTGCTTTTAAAGCAACTGTCACTAAAGAGGAATTTGTAGAAAAAGTAAACAAGGCGAAGCAATATATTGCAGAAGGAGACATCTTTCAAGTCGTACCTTCTCAGCGGATGTCAGCAGATATTAAAGGTTCGAGCTTTTCTTATTACAGAAAGCTGCGAGTGAAAAATCAATCACCTTATATGTACTATCTCGATTTTGTTGATTATGCTATCGTCGGCAGCTCACCTGAAAGTTTGATAAAGGCGAGCGATGGAACAGTTATTACAAACCCAATCGCCGGAACAAGACCTAGAGGAGCTACACCGGAGGAGGATATAGAGCTTGAAGCAGATTTACTGCAAGACGAGAAGGAATTGGCTGAACATAAAATGCTTGTAGACTTAGCAAGAAATGATGTCGGCAAGGTCAGTCATTTCGGAAGCATTAAAGTAGAGAAATATATGAAGGTTGAAAAATACAAGCATGTGATGCATATCGTTTCAGAGGTAAGCGGCCAAATCAAGGATAATCAGTCAAGCGTAGATGCACTCATATCATGCTTGCCTGCAGGGACAGTTTCTGGTGCCCCGAAGATTAGAGCAATGCAAATTATCAATGAGCTTGAAGGGGTCAAAAGAGGAATTTATTCTGGGGCAGTCGGCTATTTCTCCCAAAATGGCAACATGGATTTTGCACTGGCTATAAGGACGATGATTATTAAGGATGATAAAGCCTATATACAAGCAGGTGCTGGCATCGTATATGACTCCGTCCCTGAAAAAGAGTACGAAGAGACAATCCATAAATTAAAGGTGTTTTTGGAGGGACTATCATGATTTTATTAATCGATAATTATGATTCATTTACGTATAACCTGTATCAATATCTAGGAGAATTAGGCGAAGAAGTGAAGGTTGTTCGCAATGATGAGCTGACAGTGGAGGATATACAGAAGCTGAACCCTGCTAGTATTGTACTCTCTCCAGGTCCAGGCCGCCCTGAAAATGCCGGCATTATGATTGAAGTAATACAGAAATTACATCAACAGTTTCCGATTTTAGGAATTTGCCTCGGTCATCAAGGAATTGGCTCAGCTTTTGGGGCTAAGGTCGTAAGAGCAGAAAATATTATGCATGGGAAAACCTCTTATTTGGCAGATGTAAATAATGACCCGCTGTTTGCCGGATTAATTAGCCCGATTGAAGTGATGCGTTATCATTCACTTGTTATACAAAAAGACACATTGCCAAGAAACTTTGAAGTGTTAGCAGTATCTCATGACGATCAAGAAATAATGGCAATTAAACATAAGCACTACCCAGTATACGGATTTCAGTTTCATCCAGAATCAGTTGGAACAGACACAGGCAAGCAGCTTCTTGCCAACTTTATTACAGAAACAAGAAAGGGAGTATTGAGATGAAGAGTTATTTACAAAGATTAATGAATCATGAATCACTGACAGAAGCGGAAATGCTTGACGTCTCGAGAACCTTTTTTACAGATAGCGTTACAGACAGTCAATTGGCAGCATTTATAACGGCATTAAAGCTAAAAGGCGAAACGGTTGACGAAATCGTTGGTTTAGTTAGAGCAGTCAGAGAACAGACATTAAAATTCGAAAATGTAGGTGGCTGTATCGATAATTGCGGAACAGGTGGCGATGGCTCTCATAGCTTTAACATCAGCAGCACATCTGCCTTCGTGTTAGCAGGAGCAGGCATTCCAGTTGCAAAGCATGGCAATAGAAGTGTTTCAAGCAAGACTGGCAGTGCAGATGTTTTGGAGCATTTAGGCATCCATTTAAATGTCACACCAGAGCAGAATGAACAGCAGCTAAAAAATATCGGCATTACCTTCTTATTTGCACAGCATGTACAGCCGAAAATGGGCAGAATCATGAAAGTGAGAAGAGAGTTGGGCATTCCGACAATTTTCAACTTAATTGGTCCTTTAACGAATCCTATTGAGCTGGAAACACAGGTGCTTGGCATATACAGAAGAGATTACACAGAGGTTTTTGCTGAAAGCTTGAAAAGATTAGGACGGAAAAGAGCCGTTGTCCTTAACGGGGCTGGCGGAATGGATGAAGCATCCCTGCAAGGAGACAATGAACTCGTTATTTTAGAAGAAGGAAAGATTCGAAAGGTAATTCTGCGACCGGAGGAAGTGAATCTGCCTGTGTACAACAATGAAGCAATCCGCGGCGGAGACGCAAAGGAAAATGCAGAGATCTTGCTTAAAGTGCTCAACGGGGAAAAAGGTGCATATAAAGACACTGTTTTGTTAAACGCAGGAATAGGTATTTTCGCTGCAGGAAAGGCAATGAGCATCGAAGAGGGAATCGAGCTTGCCAGACACAGTATTGACAGTGGGGCAGCTCTTTCAAAACTCGAACAGTTAGTAACGAACAGTTCATTATATGAGAAAGCAGGGATATAAAATGGAAACCATTCTAGATAAAATCATCGCCAAAAAGCTAGCAGTTGTTGAGGAGCTTAAGCAGCAAAAAGCTGTAATACAAAAAAATCCTACAATGGCGAGAAAATCATTTATGGAAAGACTGGCAAACACGGATCAGCTTGCGATTATTGCTGAGTTTAAAAGAGCTTCCCCTTCAAAAGGAGATATCAATATTGGTGTTGATCCAAAAGAGCAAGGCTTAAAATATGCGCAATACGGTGCTGATTGTATGTCTGTTTTAACAGACGGTCCGTTCTTCAAAGGCAGCTATGAGGACTTGGAGCGTGTCAGCTCTGCAGTTCCTATCCCTGTCTTATGCAAAGACTTTATCATTGATGAAATTCAAATAGATTTTGCTAAAGCAAAGGGCGCAAGTCTTGTGTTGTTAATTGCAGCAGCCCTTGATGATGAGAAGCTGAACCGCCTTTCCAAGTATGCAGTTGCAAGCGGCTTGGAGGTGCTGATGGAGGTTCATAATGAAGAGGAGCTTGAGCGTGCCCTTCAAACGGACTGTCAGCTGATCGGTGTTAATAACAGAGACTTAAAAACATTCCACGTCTCCTTAGAAGTTACGGAACGTTTGGCGCCAACTATTAAGGAATCTGGCAGATACTTAGTGAGCGAAAGCGGAATTGCCTCACAGGAGGATATAAACAGAGTTGTTGCTGCAGGTGCAAATGCAATACTAGTCGGGGAAACCTTTATGAAAGCTGCTAATCTAAAAGAAACATTAGCAAGCATGAAAGTCCAAATATAAGGAAGTGACCATGTATGAATGTCAAAATATGCGGGATAAGAGCAGAAGAAGAAGCACTTTGCGCCGTTCAAAATGGAGCGAAAGCTATCGGATTTGTCTTTGCAGACAGCAAACGGAAAATCGAGCCGGAAACAGCCAGAACGATTATCGATAAGCTTCCTGATGACATCTGGAAAGTTGGGGTGTTCGTCAATGAAACAAGAGAAAGAATCGATGAAATTGTCCGGATTTCAGGCATTAATGTCATTCAGCTTCATGGAGATGAATCGAGTGAATATGCATCTTCCTTTGAATTGCCAGTAATAAAGGCGTTCAGCATAAAGGAAGAAAGCGATTTGGAAATAATTGCGGATTTTCAGTCTGATTATATCCTGTTGGATAGTGCGCGGGAGAGGTACTTTGGCGGAAATGGCAAAGCGTTTGATTGGAATATCGTAAAAAACTATGACTTTAAAGGCAAAAAAGTCATTCTTGCAGGAGGCTTACATAAAGACAATGTAAACCAGGCGAAGACAATGGTCGATCCCTTTATGCTCGATGTATCAAGCGGTGTAGAAACAGATGGGAAAAAGGATTTGCAGAAGATTGAAGGATTTTTACAGGAAGCACTTCAAGCAGTAAACAAATAGGAGGAGCGACAATCATGACAGTTAACTATTCATATCCAGACAGCACAGGACATTTCGGTATTTATGGAGGAAGATATGTTCCAGAAACATTAATGACAGCAGTTGTTGAATTGGAAAATGCTTATATCGAGGCAAAAAAAGACCCGGCATTCCAAGAGGAATTAAATTATTTGCTGAAGGATTATGTTGGCAGAGAAACACCCCTTTATTATGCTGAAAGACTTACAAAGCATTTAAACGGAGCGAAAATTTACTTAAAAAGAGAAGATTTGAACCACACAGGAGCACATAAAATCAATAATGCTATCGGCCAGGCGCTTTTGGCAAAACGCATGGGTAAAACAAAGGTCGTTGCCGAAACTGGAGCAGGCCAGCATGGTGTTGCAACAGCTACTGCCTGTGCGCTGCTCGGTTTAGAATGTACGATATTTATGGGCGAAGAGGATATTAGAAGACAGAAACTGAATGTATTCCGGATGGAGCTTCTTGGAGCAAAGGTCGAAAGTGTTACCTCTGGAAGTGCGACATTGAAGGATGCATGTAATGAGGCACTAAGATATTGGGTTACTAATGTAATGGACACCCACTATATACTTGGATCTGTTATGGGACCACATCCATTTCCAATGATGGTCCGTGATTTCCAAAGCGTCATCGGAACAGAGACGAAGGCACAGTTTTTGGAAAAGGAAGGAAGACTCCCAGAAGCAGTGATTGCATGTATCGGCGGCGGCAGCAATGCGATGGGCATGTTCTATCCATTTATTGAGGATGAAGATGTTGCTCTTTATGGTGTAGAAGCATCAGGACACGGACTAGATACAGATAAACACGCTGCATCCTTAACGAAAGGCAAACCCGGAGTGCTTCACGGTTCTTATATGTATTTATTGCAGGACGAGGATGGACAAATTCAAGAAGCGCACAGCATTTCGGCAGGACTTGATTATCCTGGCGTTGGACCAGAACACAGCTATTTAAATGATATCGGCAGAGTGAATTATGAATCGGTCACAGATGATGAAGCGTTTGAAGCATTGCAGCTGCTGTGCAGACTAGAAGGAATTATTCCTGCATTAGAAAGCTCTCATGCAATTGCTTATTGCTTGAAGCATGCACCTAAAATGAACGAAGAGGAAGCGATAGTCGTTTGCTTATCTGGCAGAGGCGATAAAGATGTTAATACAGTAATGGACAGAATGGGAGTGAATCAATAAGATGGTGACAATTGCAGAGCGTTTTGCACAAGTTGAAAAGAATGGCGACAAAGCCTTTGTTCCATATATTATGGCAGGCGATGGCGGCCTAGACACATTAGAGGAAAAAATTAAATTTCTTGAAAGCAGCGGAGCAACAGCAATCGAGCTTGGGATTCCGTTTTCCGACCCTGTTGCAGACGGACCGATCATTCAAGCTGCCGGAATTCGGGCACTTCAAGCAGGAACAACATTGAAGAAAGTGTTTCAAACATTAACTTCCTTCCGGGAAACGACAACCATCCCGATTGTTTTTATGACGTATTTAAATCCAATCATTGCCTATGGCATTGAGGATTTCTTTCAATCATGCGAAGAGTCAGGCGTTAACGGCATAATCGTGCCAGATATGCCAATTGAAGAAGAAGGCCTAGTGCAAGCTGCTGCTGACAAGCATCACATCGAAATCATCCGACTTGTAACATTAACAAGTTCATTAGATAGAATTGCACAGATAGCCAAAAAAGGCAATGGCTTTTTATATGCAGTCACCGTAACAGGAATCACTGGGGCAAGAACAGTCTTTCAAGAACAGCTAGGAGAGCATCTGCTTAAAGTGAAAGAAGTCAGCCCTATTCCAGTGTTGGCAGGCTTTGGCATCTCCACCCCACAGCATGTGAAAGACATGACGCAATATTGTGACGGCGTTATTGTCGGCAGCAAAATTATTGAGTTATTTGAGAAAAATGATTTAGAAGGAATTAGAAGCTTAATAGCAGCCAGCAAGAGGGTTTCTGTTTAAGAAGCAAAATTCATCCATATGAAAAACAGGCAGAAAATACTTTCTGCCTGTTTGATTTCAAAAGCGATTAAAAATAAATATTATAACCATACATAATGGAAACAAGCAATAAAACTACGAGAATTCCAGGCAGAAGATTTGCCACTTTAAATTTGGTCAGCCCTATTAAATTTAAGCCAATCGTCATAATCATAACCCCGCCGGTAGCTGACATTTCCAAAATAAATTGATCCATTAATTGCTGCGGAATCACACGATCAATCTGGGTTGCAAAAACAGCAATTAGCCCTTCATAAATAATAACAGGAACAGCTGAAAAAAGAACGCCGATTCCTAAAGTGGAAGTCAATATAAGTGCGATAAATGAATCAATAATCGATTTTGTAAATAAAACATCATGATTGCCGCGAATCCCGCTGTCGAGAGCTCCAATAATCCCCATTGCTCCAATTGCAAATATTAACGTACCTGTAACAAAGCCTTGTGAGATGCTTCCCTGCTTGTCAGAACCAACCTTTGCTTCTATCCATTGTCCAAGCTTGCTTATTTTATCTTCTATCGCTAATAATTCACCAATAATTGCACCTAACGAAAGGCTCAAAATCACAATCGTAAAATTCGCCGTTTTAAGTGCCATTTGAATTCCTAATACGACAATAGACAAACCCATTATATTCATAACAGCGTCCTTCATATTGTTAGGTATACGGCGAAGGACACTGCCAAGTAGTGCACCAATCATGATACCTACTCCATTAACTATTGCTCCCAGTAAAATCATTATGTTCATCCTATCTATCTATTTAGTTGTGTCTCTATAGATTATAGGAGGAAAATTCCGATAAATAAAGTCGAAGTTTTACTAGTTAATCGGAATAGATATACCGATATAACAAACAGTTAACTAGAGGTAGGGGGGAATTATAGACTAAATCCTCCAGAAGCATCTATAATTTGGCCAGTTATCCAACGGCTGTCAGAGGAAGCAAGAAATGAAACAACGTCTGCAATATCTTCCACTTTACCTAAGCGGTGGAATACGGAGGATTCAGTGGCGAACTTTTTAATCTCCGGATTATCCAGCAGCTTGGAATTGATATCTGTCTTTGTATACCCAGGCATAATAGTATTAACTGTTATATCACGTTCACCAAGGTGTTTTGCTAATGGAAGTGTCATCGTGTTAAGCGCTCCTTTACTCAAACCATAGGCAATCGACCCTGTTAAACCAATCCGTACTTCTGCAGATGAAATGTTAATGATGCGTCCCTTTTCTCTTAGTCTTGGTATGGCATTCTGTATGAGGAAAAAAGGTGCTTTAATATTAATATCTATGATTTCATCGAAGATTTCTTCTGTTGTATTTTCAATGGTTCCTTGCGTTCCAATACCTGCATTATTTACTAATATATCAAATGAGACGGAGCTAGTTTTTTCTAACAGCTTTTCATCTAATTGCTGCAGCAGTTTTTTTACTCCGTGCAAAGACTGTAAATCAGCTGGAATGGAGAAAGCATCACCGCCTGCAGCGATAATTTCCTTAACCGTAGCATCAGCAGCCTTTTGATTGCTTCCATAATGAACAGCAACGATGGCCCCGTCATCTGCTAACCTTTTGGCGATTGCACGGCCAATTCCACGGCTGGCACCTGTTACTAAAGCTATTTTGTCTTGTAAATTCTTCATATATAATCACGCCCCATTAATGTGAATTATTATTTAAAGCATACTTATATTTTATTGGAATTATCAGAAAACTAAATATATAATTATAAAAAGAAAACTCATTTGGCTTGTGATTTTAAAGACATATTGCCGTAATTACTTTATAAAATAAAGAAGGGGAACTAACCATGAAAAATACAGTAAAACTGGATGAAACAGATTATAAAATTATGAATTTATTATTTGAAAACGCAAGGATACCTGTCTCTGAAATCGGCAGAGTTATATCCATGACGCAGCCAGCTGTCAAAGAAAGAATTAATAAGCTTGAAGAGCAAGGGGTAATAGCTGGTTATAAAGCAAAGTTTGAACCTTCTAAAATTAATAAAAATATCTTAACGTTCATCATGTTTAAAACGAGCAAGTGCGCTGATTTTATCACATACTGTGAAGTGGCGCCTGAAGTAGTAGATTTATATCGTGTCAGTGGGGAAGCCAACTATTTACTAAAAGTAAGGACCGATTCACTTGATTCTCTTGCTTCATTTTTAGATTCTTTAATGAGATTTGGATTATCACAACCCATAATCGTTATGAAAAGTGAGTTTGAGGAAAAGATCTCTTTTTGATTTTCTACATCCAGTTACAATTATTTGACAGCAACCAAGAATTAAACTAAATTAATAGTGAATACACCATTCATTATTAAGAGGTGGTTATTATCCAGTCAAAAAAAGAGGAAGTAAAAAAACAAATCGAAGCTGCCGCCTTGAAAGTGTTTTTTAACAAAGGATTTTTGAATGCAAAAATGAGCGATATCGCTGAAGAAATTCAAATTTCAGTCGGAAATATTTATACGTATTTCAAAAATAAAAACGATTTGTTTTATTCGGTCGTTCCACCATCCTTAGTCGATTATTTGCAAAAGGTGTTAGTTGAAAGCATTCATTTTGATAACCAGACATTGTTTGATGAGGCGAGGACGGAGAAAAGGACAGATATTTTTCAAAAGCAGATTAATCTATTAACCCAATATCATCAGCAGATTGTGATTATTTTTGAAAAAAATCAAGGAACGGAATACAGCAATGCCAAAAACGAGCTGATTGATTTAATGATGGAAACTAAAATGCCGTACGTTAAGAGTACGTACAAAAGATATGAAATAAACAGTGAGGATAATTTTATTTTATTGAATATTCTCGCTAATAGTTTCGTCAACATGATTTTAGACTTATTAAAGAGAGAGATGAGCATAGAAAGCAGACAGCAGATATTTGAGGTGCTTAGCATATACAGGCTGCATGGACTCAAAAGCTTAAATGAATAATACTGTACACTAAAGTGATTCACTTAGTTTAAGGTGAATCACTATTTTAAAAACTAAAAATGAATAAACTATTCATTTTTGAAAAATGGGAGGAAGCACTCATGAAGACAGGATATGCCTTACATAATTGCCATATAATCTATGGTGATGGGAAAAAATTTGCAGATACAAATATGACCATATTAGTAAACGAACAAGGGAGAATTCATCAAATCGAAAAGACAAGCAATCTCGTTGTTCCAAGTCATTATGAGAGCATAGACTTAACAGGGAACTATGTAATGCCTGGCCTCATCAACGCCCATGTACATCTGTTTGCAGACGGAAAGCCTTTTACATTGTCAGTAAGTGAAAAGCTTTTAAATTTTGCGTTTCACCATCTTTTGGATACATCGATAGGAAGAAGAATCTTAAAAAAACGGATGAAAAAAAATGCCATAACCGCCTTGCATTCTGGTGTAACGACGATGCGCAGCGTAGGTGAATTCTTTTATAAAGATGTGGAGCTGAGGGAGGAGATTCATGCGCACAAGTTCGTAGGTCCGAACCTACTTACAGCAGGCTACTTCCTAAGTGTAACAGGCGGTCACGGCGCACCTTATTTAGCCTTAGTCGGCGATTCTCCGTGGGAGGCGAGAAGAAATGTGAGAATAAATGTTAAACATGGGGTGGATTTAATTAAAATCTGTGTCACCGGCGGTGTTACAGATGCAAAAATGGTCGGGGAAGCTGGCCGGTTACAAATGACAGAGGACGAAGTTGCCGCCATATGTGAGGAAGCTCATAAAATCGGCATACGTGTTGCCGCACATGTGGAAAGTACGGAAGGAGTAAGAGTTGCACTAAAGGGAGGGGTTGATACGATAGAACATGGAGCGGAGATGGATGAGGAAATTATCAGTCTGTATAAATGTAATCCTAGAGCCTTAAAGGGTTACACAGCGTTAATTCCTACTTTGCAGGCTGGTTATCCTAGCGCAAAATTGGATTTGAGTCTGACGAAAGTGAGCGAAACAGTGCAAGAAAACTCTCGGCTTGTTTACGATTCGATGCTAGCAAGTGTAAGGCAGGCGGTAGAACATGGGATAAAAATGGGGATTGGTACAGATGCAGCAATGCCATTTGTGACACACTATGATATGTGGCGCGAGCTGGACCATCTTATGCGAAAAACGTCGCTCGATTCACTGCAGGTAATTGAAAAGGCAACAAAAACAAATGCAGAAATTCTCGGCATAGATCATCTAACTGGAACGATTGAAATGGGAAAACGAGCAGATTTAATTGTAATGGACCATAATCCATTAGAAAATATCAAAACTTTATCAAATATAACGATGGTAATGGTAAATGGTCAACTTATAAAAAATCCAAACGTAAATAAAATGAAGGAAGTGGATGATTTGCTAGATTTAGTATGGAGCAACGAATAAAAAAACCAGAAATATAAATTTCTGGTTTCAGCTTACTAATATAAGTGAGGGCTCTAAGAGAGACAAAGAAAATATTGGCTATTGCCCGTTTTCTTGAATCCATTGCCGTTCACTTCATCTGTACAGTCAATCCACTGATATTTTTTTGCTTTGCTTTCTAAAACCTCACTAATCTCATCTTCCGTTTCGTGCATTAAGCTGATTACTTCCGTTAATGTCATCTTAAAGTGAGCGGCTGCCTCTTGATGCGGCAGCTGCTCTTTAAGAAGTGATAGAAACTGTGTTTTTGAATCAGCTTTCTGTGCTAAAGACTCTTCCTTATCTACAATATATTGGTAAACTGCTTTCTTAAACGGTGGCAGTGTGTTGACGAAATTCCTTTCAAGTATCTCCATCCACTTTTCATTTCTCATTATAGGCAACCTTTGCTATTTAAGCAGATACTAATCAGTAGTAAAGAATTATCGTAACTATTACGATTTACCAAAGAGCCATTAACAATTTCCATTAATTGTTTTCTTTCATATTGTACTTTTTCAGGAAGCGATCCACTCTTCCGCCTTTATCTGCAAATTTCTGCTTACCTGTGTAAAATGGATGTGAATCTGAACTAGTCTCTACTTTAATAAGAGGATAAGTATTGCCATCCTCCCATTTAATAGTCTCATTGGATTTTTTCGTCGAACCTGTCAGAAATTTGAAGCCGCTGTTCGTATCCATAAATACGACTTTTTCATAATTTGGATGTATATTTGCTTTCATATTATCACCTCATATTTTTTACTACTTACTCATGATAATCGAAATCATTACGTTTTGCAAGTGATGTGCATTATATATCCTATACCATGAATTAAATCGACCAAACCATTGGTAACATAGTTTTTTTAGAGTATCGCATTTTTTTATACTAAACAAAAACTTCCTTTAAGTGAGAATCGTCTAATGGGTGGAAGGGAGCAGTGTGCATTGGAAGAAAGTATCAATGGAGATTTGAGTATCCAAAATAGAGAAAAGCTATTGAATCAACTTATGGATGAATATGGCCAGTCATTATTGCATCTTGCCTATTCATATGTAGGCAGGAGGGAGATTGCAGAAGATTTAACGCAAGAAATATTTGTGAAATGTTATCAAAAGTTAGATCAATATCAAAAAAGATCCTCCTTAAAATCATGGATTTGGAGAATTGCTATTAATCATTGTAAAGATTATTTAAGGAGTTGGCATCATAAGCATATTGTTTTTTCAGAAGAAGAAGTACGGCATATTCCAAGCGCTGAGAAAGAGGTGGAAAACCAAGTTATCCAGAAAGATGAAGATCAAGAGTTAGTTAAAGCAGTGTTTCATTTGCCGGACAAATATAGGGAAGTAATTTATTTATATTATTTTGAGGAATTATCGATTAAAGAAATCTCTGGCCTCATAGATGTGAATCAAAATACGATTAAGACAAGGTTAAAACGAGCTAAAGAACTGTTAAAGATAAGCTTGGAGGGATGAAAATGGATGATCGATTAAAGAATTTAAGAAATGCGATGAAAAAAACAGTGTTACGAGATATTCAGTTTACAGAACAGCATAAAGGAAGTATTAGACGAAAAGTAAATCAGCTTTCAACCAATTCAGAAGAAGAGGTCATTTTAGCAATATTTCAATTATTAAAAGAAAAACGAACTGGTTTTGCATTAAGCAGACTTCTCCGTGCAAGAGGAATGGGAAAGTTTGAAACAGAAGAGGGCTATCTCTACATGTTTTTACATAAATTTGAGCATAAAGGTTACTTGCGTACTTATTGGAATGAACCTGATGTTAAATATTATCAACTTAACACAAAAGGCTTAAAGCTGCTAAAAAACCTCGAAAAAGAAAGTAGTAAAGCTTACTGCTTAAAAGAAATATTGGAGTGGTAATAAGATGACTAATCTTAAGGAATCTTTTTTATTAGAAGTAATGCAATATATAAAATCAAAAGATGCGAAAGAAGCTGTCCGCAAAGAGCTGAGTTATCATTTGAAAATGTCCCAATCAGAATTAATAGGAAAGGGGGCAACTGAAAAAGAAGCGGAACAACAAGCTATCAAGCAGATGGGCAGCCCGATTGAACTTGGTTCATACTTTAATAAGCTTTATCGACCTTTATTTGATTGGAAACTATTTTGTTTATTTACCACTATTATTCTAATAGGAATCCTACCGTTACTTCATATACAAGCTGATTTTTCAGTAGTTAGCAATCAAATAATGTTTATTATATTAGGAATTTTCATTGCGCTTTCGGTAATGCTGTTTGATTACCGCAAGATAAAGAATTTTGGGTGGCTGATTCTTATTACAGGTTTCGTGTTACTGCTCGCTTTAAACTTTTTCCCAAGTACGACGGTTAACGGACTTTTCGTTATCCGCTTCCTGTCTTTTACAATAAGCGGTGCAAGTCTTTTGCCTGTATTCTTAGTGTTTTGGGCAATCTATCTATCTAAAGATAAACCGAAGAGAATGGTTGTAATAAGTATTTATTTGCTGTCATTTTTATTATTCGTAGGACTGGCTAACTTAACAGATATCTTTCTATATTCCTTGTTGGTGCTTACTTTAATAGTTGCTAGTTCAGTTAATAACAAAACATTATATCCATCCATTGGTGTTTCTTTAGGTCTACTGCTTACCTTTATCATTATATTTTTTGTTAGCGCTGGTGCTGACCTAAAAAGACGAATACTGTCATTTTTACACCCTGAGAACTACGCAGAGAATGAAGGCTATATATACTTATTGCTAAAAGATATCCGTTCATCAGGTGGCTGGTTTGGAAATTCAAGTGCACAGTTTAATCAAGTTGAAATGTCCACAGACTTGGTTTTAGCCAATATCACCTATTATTATGGCTGGATCGTTTCTAGTCTTGTATTTGTGATAATATTGCTGTTGGTGTGGAGAATGATTGTTCTGTCTACCCAAATAAAAGATAAATTTGGCAAACTGTTAATTTTGGGTGTATGTTCCTTGCTATCTGTACAATTTATCTATAATATTGGCATGATATTAGGATTAGTCCCGGTTATTTACATGTCACTGCCCTTTATTAGCTATGGATTAACACCAACCGTTTTAAATTCTCTATTAATTGGAATCGTATTAAGCGTATATCGCAGGAAGAATCTAGTCTTAACTAGTTAAAAAAACCGGCTGCCATTATGTCAGCCGGTTTTTTGTGTTCTAATGCAGAAGTTTATTCAGCAACGACTGCAAATTGTTTAACAGTAGGAATAACCGAGGCTAATTCCTTATCTGGGTATTTTTTCTCAAGCTCGTGAATATCCTTAAACTCTGTGCTCCTGACCCATTTTAAGTAATCCTCCTTCGTTTCCCATTCCATATGTACGGTAATTTCTCCTTTGTTTTTTTCATTTTGGAGCAGAAGGAAGCGGATAAATCCATGGTTTTTGTCTACTAATCGGGAACGGTTTTTATAGATTTCAATGACTTCAAGCGCCTTTTCATCTGGGACTGGAAAGGTTGACTGAACAATAAACATGAAGCAAAACTCCTCTGAAATTAATTTTTTACTATCGTACCATAAATTTATCAGAAAATTCATCGTATAGAAGGAAAGCATATAAGAAATATGGAATTATTAAGTTAGAAACCTAGCAAAAATTTTTTCCTGAACAAAAATCATATGACAACATAAGAAAGGGGGGATTCGTTTTGCAGGTAAGGGTGCTTAAACCAAAGGACGCAAAAGATTACTGGAATTTGCGGTTAACAACATTAAAGCAGCATCCAGATGCCTTTTTATTAACCGTGGAAGAAGAACAAAAACGCCTCTATCCCATTAAGAGGATTACAGCTCTCTTAAAGGACCCAACAAGGGTTACTATAGGTGCATTTATGGATGAACGACTTGTTGGCAGCATCACCCTTCAAAAGGAAACCTATAAAAAAATTAAGCATAAGGCAAGTGTGCTGTCATTTTTTATAGAAGATGATTTTCGGAACAAGGGGATTGGCAAACGGCTTTTGACAGAGGTAATTACTCTAGCAAAAAGGTATGAAATTGAGCAATTGCTGCTGGCTGTCGTTTCTACAAATGCAGGTGCAATTGCCTTATACGAATCATTCGGCTTCACTGTTTTTGGATTGGAAAAGAACGCATTAAAGGTGGATGGACAATACTTTGATGAACAGCATATGATTTTCTATCTTTCGAGTAGTTGAGAGAAAAGGAGTTGCAGGGATGAAAACAAGAAGTGTAGGAATACTGTTATTTGATGATGTGGAAGTGCTTGATTTTGCAGGACCTTTTGAAGTGCTGTCAGTAGCCTCCTTTAAGGATCGTGATGATAGGAAACCATTTAAGGTAGAAACAGTTTCAGAAACAGGAGAGCTGATTGCTGCGAGGAACGGATTGCAAGTGTTGCCTAGCTATTCCTTCGAAAATGCCCCAGCATTTGATATAATCATCATCCCTGGCGGACCGGGAGCAAGGCTGACAGAAATACATAATGAGAAATTGATGGAATGGATAAAACAGCAAAATAAAACGGCAGAGCTTGTGGCTTCTGTTTGTACAGGTGCCTTGCTGCTTGCAAAAGCAGGGCTTTTGGATGGGAAAAAGGCGACGACACATTGGGCTTCCTATGATAATTTCGCAGAAACCTTCCCCAAAGTGGAAGTGGTTAGAGGCGTTAAATTTGTTGATGAAGGCAGAATTGTCTCTTCAGGCGGCATTTCTGCAGGGATAACGATGGCATTCCATCTTGTAGAAAGATTAGTAGGAGCAGATGAAAAAGCCATAACAGCAAAAAGAATGGAGTATGATTTGCCAGAATAAGCTAAAAAAGAAGGCTTCTACTGCAGAAGCCTTCTTTTCCCTTGTTATTTATAAGAAATTGCTTCAAGTGAGAACCCATTTTTGGATTTTAAGAATTGGGTAAACAATTCAACAGAGCGAGTGTGGATATCTGTTTTTGGGATGACATAGGAGAAGTTTCGGTTAATCTGTTCATTTTTAAGCCGGATGGAATGGATTGTTTTCATATGAAGTTCTTTTTGAATCGAAAACTTAGAAACAATCGAAATGCCAATCCCTGCTTCAACAGACTCTTTAATAATTTGCGTGCTGCCAAACGATCTCAAAATAAGGGGAGAAAAGGCATGCTTTTCAAACAGTTTGTCAATAACCTCTCTCGTTCCGGAACCTTCTTCCCGTAAGATCCATGTTTCACCGTACAGGCTTTCCAGATCAATCGTGCGAAAGCTTGCTAAAGGATGATCAGTGCCTACGATAATTACCAGTTCATCCTGTTCAAAGGGAGTGATATGCAGGTGAGGGTGACTTTTGACTTCCCCATCAATTATGCCAATATCAAGACTGCCATCAAGAACTTGCTTCATGATGCTGCTAGAATTGCTGATGGAGACTTTCGGTTCAATTAATTGGTGTACTTTCATAAAATCAGAAATATATCTGGGCAGTAAATACTCACCGAATGTATAACTAGACCCAATTAAGAGAGGACCGCTCACAACCTTCGTTATGTCATCAATAAGACCTTCCGCCTGTTCATACTCTTTTAGGATACGCTTGGCATGATAATACAATATTTCACCAGCACGAGTAAGCCGAACGTATTTGTTCGTACGATCGAAGAATTTCACTTCATACTTCTTTTCCAAAGCTTTTATGGAAAGCGTTACAGCAGATTGTGTAATATGGAGCTCTTCGGCAGCTCGAGTAAAGTTCTTCTTTTCAGCAACTGTGACAAATGTCAATAAATGATAATCCAATCCTTTCACACTCTCCTTCTGCCAGATTTGAAGTCTTCGTTTCGCATCTTCATTTTTTTAGTATATACTTAGTTCGCTTAAATAAATGATAAATCCTTTAACAATTCAAAAAATACTGAAAATTTACTATTTTTATACCGATTCCAGCTTTTTGAAAATAAATTGTGACTATTTCGATAATGAAAATATTTTCCTTGAATAAATAGGAGTAAACATCTATAATCAATAATGATTCTCAAATAGAACTGTTAAAATTATATAAAAGGAGCATATGATGATAAAGCGTTTTTTCACTTATTATTTACCGCATAAGAAATTATTCATTCTTGATTTCTCGAGCGCTGTCATTGTGGCAATTTTGGAACTTGCCTTCCCAATGGCTGTTACTTGGTTTATCGATAAGCTCCTTCCTGAGGGAAATTGGAGTACCATCGTCTCTGTAAGCTGCGGCTTGCTGGCATTATATTTAATAAGCACTTATTTGCAATATATTGTTAACTACTGGGGACATAAGCTTGGAATTAATATTGAAACAGATATGCGTGCACAGCTGTTCAATCATGTCCAAAAGCAAAGCTTTAAATTCTTTGACAATACAAAAACAGGTCATGTTATGAGCCGAATTACAAATGACTTGTTTGATATCGGCGAGCTTGCCCACCATGGTCCTGAAGATTTGTTTATAGCAATCATGACATTTGTCGGCGCCTTCTGGATTATGCTGACCATTAATGTGAAGCTTGCGTTAATCGTCATTTTCATCGTGCCTGTGCTCGTCTGGCTGATCACATACTGCAATAAGAGCATGAATAAAGCATGGAGGCATATGTACGGCGATATTGCCGATGTTAATGCCCGCGTTGAAGACAGTGTATCTGGTGTGCGTGTTGTCCAATCCTTCACGAACGAAGACTATGAAATGGAGCGTTTTTCTGTTAATAATAAACGTTTCAGAAAAGCGAAAATCGTTGCATACAAAGTAATGTCTTTAACTTCATCTTCTGTTTACATGCTAATGCGCTTTTTCACGTTAGTAGTATTGGTTTATGGAGCATGGCTGACATTTAATGGCCAGCTGACAAACGGTGAGCTAGTTGCATTTATTCTGTATGTTAACATTTTGCAAAAGCCAATAGATAAAATCAGTGCATTGCTGGAGCTGTATCCGAAAGGTATGGCTGGATTTAGACGTTTCTTGGATCTGCTTGATTCAGAGCCTGAAATTCAAGACCGCAAAGATGCAGTGGAAGTGCCTGCATTGCGTGGGGACATTCAATTTAATAATGTGACATTCGGCTATGATAACAGAACTGTTTTAGACCAAATCAGTCTGAACATTAAAGCGGGCGAAACAGTTGCATTTGTTGGTCCGTCCGGTGCAGGGAAAACGACAATTTGTTCATTAGTGCCAAGGTTTTATGATGTGAACGGCGGAGCCATTAAAATTGACGGCATGGATATCCGTGATATGACAAAGCATTCCTTGCGTTCTCAAATTGGGATCGTTCAGCAGGATGTGTTCCTGTTCACAGGTACATTAAAAGAAAATATCGCATACGGAAAACTAGATGCAACAGACGAAGAAATACATGAAGCAGTAAAAAGAGCTCACTTGGAAGATTTAATCCGCAAGCTTCCAGACGGCTATGACACACAAATAGGAGAGCGGGGCTTGAAGCTGTCGGGAGGACAAAAGCAAAGGCTGGCGATTGCGAGAATGTTCTTGAAAAATCCGCCAATACTTATTCTCGATGAAGCCACCTCTGCCCTTGATACAGAAACAGAGCAAATTATTCAAGCATCATTAAATGAACTTGCGAAAAACCGTACAACATTAGTGATTGCCCACAGACTCGCAACAATCCGCAATGCTGACCGCATTGTTGTTGTTACCGAAAACGGGATTGAAGAGGAAGGAGGACATGATGAACTGATTGAAAAAGGCGGTATTTTCGCTAATCTTCATCGTGTTCAATACCAGCGTTAACTTTTTAGATGCCTTTTTAGAAGGCATCTTCTTTTTTTTGCAAAAATAGCAATTGAAGTTAGTATTTAATATGCGATATATTGGTTATAAGTAATTTTTTATGGAGGTGCCTGTTTTATGCGACCGATAATGTTAGGCATTGCGTCTGCCTTCTTTTTTGCTTTTACGTTTGTTTTGAATAAAGCGATGGAGATGAATGGGGGAAGCTGGGTATGGAGTGCATCCCTGCGCTACTTTTTTATGGTTCCCTTTTTAGTGATTATTGTATTAATTAGAGGGAATTTAAAGCCGATTTTGCTGGAGCTTCGTAATAATGCTCTCAAATGGATATTGTGGAGTTCTGTCGGATTTGGGATTTTCTATTCGTTTATTTGTTTTGCATCCGCCTATGGGCCAGGCTGGTTAATTGCAGGAACATGGCAGCTGACGATTATTTCAGGAACACTGCTTGCACCGTTGTTTATGGAGCAAATAGCCGCAAGTGACGGAACTATTGTCCATGCAAGAAGAAAAATCCCCATTAAAAGCTTAGGCTTTTCCCTTTTAATAATTGTTGGAATCGTATTTATGCAGGTTGAGTTTGCAAGGAGCTTATCCCTGTCCCAAGCACTGCTTTGTCTCATACCAATACTCATTGCATCCTTTGCATACCCCCTTGGCAATCGGAAAATGATGGAGGTTGCAGGTGGCCGCTTTGATGTTTTTCAGCGAGTGCTTGGCATGACGATTGCTAGCCTGCCGTTTTGGCTTATTCTGTCTGTTTATGGATGGATGACTGCAGGTTTACCGTCTGTTATGCAAGTATACCAATCCGGAATTGTAGCTTTATTTTCTGGTGTTGTTGCGACGATTCTCTTTTTTGCAGCTACAGATTTAGCAAAGGATAATATGCAGAAGCTTGGTGCTGTTGAAGCAACACAGTCATTTGAAGTGCTATTTGCATTAATTGGAGAAATGGTGTTTCTTTCTGCAGGTTTGCCGAGTCCAGTTTCCCTGCTTGGAATTGGAATTGTGATTATTGGCATGGTATTGCATAGTATATTTTCCCGCAATATTAAAAAACTAAAATTAGCTAAAGAAGCGCATCATTTCAATTGATTATTAAAGTTTTGTTAATTATTGAAATTTTTTTACTTATTAGGCAGGTATATGTATACTATTGTATGGAATGGTAACAACAATGATCGTAATGAATGACAGTCATGATTTTGGCTATCACTTCTAAGAAACTAGATTTGGAGGACCAACAAAAATGACCAATGAACAAAACAAAGCAATAAAGCTGATCGCCCTTGATATGGACGGCACATTATTGAACAGCAACGGCGAAATACCTGAGGAAAACCGCAAAGCAATCAAAGAGGCACAAGATGCCGGCATTCATGTTGTCTTAAGCACAGGCAGATCAATCGCAACATGCAAAGATCATGCGGAAAGTCTGTTTCTTAAAACATATTTAGTTACAGTAAACGGCAGTGAAATATGGGATTGGCAAGGCAATTTAATTGAACGGAATTTAGTTGAAGCAGAGCAAATGCGCTGGCTTTGGGAGCTTGCGCAAAAACATGGTGCGAAAACTTGGGCCATCAGCTGCGGCAAGCTTTGGAATAACGAAATGCCTGAGGATATTGACGCAATCGAATGGCTGAAGTTCGGCTACCATATTGACGATGATGCCATTAGAAATGAAGTGTTGAAAGAACTGCAGGCAAGAAATATTTTTGAAATAAGCAATTCATCGCTTGTTAATATTGAAGTGAACGCTTTAGGCATCAACAAGGCCAAAGGGCTAAAAACGGTTTGTGAACGACTTGACATTACAATGGATGAAGTGATGGCAGTCGGAGACAGCTTGAACGACATCAGCATGATTAAAGAGGCAGGCATTGGTGTGGCGATGGGCAATGCACAAGATATCGTGAAAGAAACGGCTAATGCTACAACAAAAACAAATGACGAAAATGGCGTGGCGTATGCTATTCGCAAATGGGCATTACAGGCTGAGCAAGAGCCAGTATTAGAAAAATAAACTGCAGAAATTATGTTGAAACAAAAAAAATAACTGCTATAATAAATAAAAAAGAAGAAGCGAACGAAGAGAAAGGAATAGTATGCGATAACCATTCGTAAAAGAGAGTGGAGCTTATAAGCTGAAAGGCTCCATGACGACATGCCGCAGAACCTGCCTTTCGAGTCCTAGAAAACTAGGCGTGTTATCTGGCGTTATCAGACAAAGTGGGATAAGAGCATTGTCTTTTGTCCAATTAAGGTGGTACCACGGAAAAGCCCTTTTCGTCCTTTTTATAGGATGAAAAGGGCTTTTTTTTATTACAGTCAAACAGATAAATGATACGGGATGTTGGAGGTAATCGTTTTGGACAGAAAAAGAATAGTGGTGAAAATCGGCAGCAGTTCGCTCACCAACTCAAAGGGAGAAATTGATCAGCTTAAACTAAAGGATCATATCGCAAGTATTGCAGCGTTAAAAAAAGTAGGCAAGGAAGTAATACTTGTTTCCTCTGGTGCAGTTGCAGCTGGATTCAAGCAGCTAGGATACCCGTCGCGTCCAGTGACGCTAAAAGGAAAACAAGCTGCTGCTGCAGTCGGTCAAGGTCTGCTGATTCAGCACTACACAGAGAGCTTAAAAGAATACGGAATCGTACCTGCTCAAATCTTGCTGACAAGAAATGATTTCAGCAAGAAGGAGCGTTACCGCAATGCTTACTCCACCTTGTCAGAGCTTTTGGAAAGAGGTATCCTGCCGATTATCAATGAAAATGATACAGTGTCAGTTGAAGAGCTTACATTCGGTGACAATGATATGCTCTCAGCACTTGTAAGCGGGTTAATCCACGCAGAACAGCTGATAATTTTGACAGATATTAATGGGCTCTACGACAGCAATCCGAAAGACAATCCAAATGCTAAACGTCTTGATTATATTGAAAAAGTAACACCAGAATTTTTAGAAGGAGCGAAAGGCAGCGGCTCAAAAGTAGGAACTGGCGGGATGAAATCGAAGCTGATTGCTGCAGAGACAGCTCTTAGTCTAGGCGTACAAGTGTTCATCGGCAGCGGGAGCGGAGAAGATAAGCTTTTAACCATCCTTGAAGGCAACGGAGATGGGACCTATATTGGTTCGGAAGGATTAAGTGCCATTACCAGCAATAGACAATGGATTGCCCTCCATTCCAAAGTAGAAGGAAAAGTATATGTGGATGAAGGGGCAGAACTAGCTTTGCTGCAAAAGGGAAGCAGCTTGCTTCCGGCAGGCATTTATGAAATTGAAGGATTATTCGAAAAAGGTGATGTTGTCGAAGTGATTGGCACATCAGGATTGATCGGTAAAGGGGAAGTTCTTTACGGCTCACAAGAACTCCATGAAATACTGGCAGGAAATCTACCTAAACAAGAGGGACAGCTGCAAGAAGTTATCCACCGCAATAGCTGGGTGAAAATCTAAAGGGGGTCGTACGAATGGGAGAAGTGCAAACAAAAGGAAAATTAGCGCAGCAGGCAAGCAGGGAGCTGTGGAAATTTACGACAAAGGATAAAAATGAGGCGCTTGCGCTTATTGCAGATCAGCTTTTGGCAGATCAAGCCTATATTATTGAGCAAAACAAAACAGACTTAATCAACGGAGAAAAGGCAGGATTGTCAGCATCTGTTTTGGACAGAATTATGCTTAATGGAAAAAGGATAGAAGACATGGCGCTGGCGATAAGACAGCTCATTGAACTTGAAGATCCAATTGGGGCAACACTGGAAGAAATCCAAAAAGAAAATGGCTTGCTGATCCACAAAAAAACAGTGCCAATCGGTGTGATGGGCATGATTTATGAAGCAAGACCCAATGTGACCGTAGATGCAGCAACACTGTCAATTAAGACAGGCAATGCCATCCTGCTTAGAGGAAGTTCTTCTGCAGCGAGCTCCAATATTGCTTTAGTGCGTTCTATTCATGATGCGTTAAAGAAGTCAGCTCTTCCTGAAAATGCAGTCCTGCTTATTGAAGATACTAGCAGAGAAACAGCAAAAGAACTGTTCCATTTAACAGAATACTTGGATGTTCTTATTCCAAGAGGCGGGAAAAACCTGATTGATACAGTAGTTAAAGAGGCATCTGTACCTGTCATTGAGACAGGCGCTGGAAACTGTCATTTATTTATCGACGATAGCGCTGATAAACAAATGGCACTTTCCATCAGTCTTAACGGCAAAACACAGCGTCCATCTGTTTGCAATGCTTTGGAAACAATCTTAATTCACCAAAACTGGTATAAGCAATACGGCCAAGAATTGCTGCAAACATTAGTAGACCATGGTGTGGAAATCTACGGAGACAGTACGGTTACAAATGACTGGGCTGATGCCATTTTAGCAACGGAAGAGGATTGGTATACGGAATATTCCGCCTTGAAAATCAGTGTGAAAATTGTTGATGATGTAACAGAAGCAATCACACATATCAATAAGTATGGCACGAGGCACTCGGAGGCAATTCTGACCGAAAAGAGTGAAAATGCAGAAGTTTTCTTATCCAGTGTAGATGCAGCTGCTGTTTATCATAATGCAAGCACACGCTTTACAGACGGATTTGAATTTGGATATGGTGCAGAAATCGGCATTAGCACACAAAAGCTCCATGCAAGAGGACCAATGGGACTAAAAGCTTTGACCTCGTCGAAATACTATATATATGGAAACGGCCAAATCAGAAACTAATACGTTTATTTCATAAGATAGGAAGCGAATACCAATGCAGTTTGTAACAGTCCTGTTGCCAATATTTTTTATTTTTGCTGTCGGCTTTGTCGGTGAAAAAATTCTTCATATAAATACAAAGTCGATTACAACAATGACGGTCTACTTAATGACACCGTTATTGTCATTTAGCGTTTTTTACGAAACAACCTTTAATTTAGACTATCTTATGATGGCCATTTACGCATTAGCACTCGTATTCGGCATCATTGGCATCATTTATATTGTCGCAAAGCTAAGAGGGTATGACGTTAAAAAAACATGCGGGATGATACTGTCATCTGCCTTCATGAATAATGGAAACTATGGCACTCCACTTGTCTTGTTCGCATTTGGAGAGCCAGCCCTTCATTACGCCGTTATCCTGATGGTAATTCAGCAGCTGATTATGGCAACAATCGGCGTTTATTATGCCGCAAAAGGATCAGCAGACAATGAAGGCGCAAATGATACATGGAAGAAAGTCCTGAAAGTGCCGATTATGTATGGCGCACTCCTCGGTGTGATTTTTCATTTTCTAAATATCCCACTATCTGCAACCATGCTTGATGCCATTAAGATGGTAGGAGATGCAGCTATCCCAACAGTCATGCTCGTTTTAGGGATGACACTAGCAAAAATATCCGTCAAAAAAATCCAAGTCAAGCCATTATCCTTTGCCTTAATCTTAAGGCTTATCGTATCACCATTGATTGCATGGGGCATGACATTAGTACTCCCAGTTGATGATATGCTTAAACAAGTGATGATTGTATTAGCTGCAATGCCGTCAGCCGCCAATACAACGATGTATGCTCTCCAATATGGAACAGAACCGGATTTTGTGTCAACAGCAACGCTGTTTAGTACATTAGCTAGTATTGTCACACTGCCGATTGTGTTGTTTATTGTTTAGTAGTTTTATAGATGAACAAAACCTTGATTGAATATTTATTTCATCAAGGTTTTGTTTTTTTAGACAGCCTAATCCACCAACAAGGCTGTCTTAATGTATCGCGTTCTTAAATTTCCCTCCATGCGCCTCCTGTGTATCCATAATCGTAATAAAGGCATTTGAATCAATTTCCAAAACGATGCTTTTAAATTTGGCAATTTCAAGGCGGGTGAACACGACATAGAGCACTTCTTTTTCTTGATCGAGATAGCCGCCTTTGCCTTTTAGTTTTGTCACACCTCTGCCAAGGCGGTCTGACAATGCTGCGGCTATTTCTTCGTATTCGTTTGTGATGACCATTGCTGCTTTCGTGTCGTCAAATCCTTGAATGACAGCATCAATTGCTTTGCTGGCGATATAGTAGGTAAGGATGGAAAACATGGCTTGTTCCCATTCAAGCACGAAGCCGGCCCATATGAACACAAACACGTTTAGGAACATGACGAACTCGCCGACAGAAAAGGGCATCTTTTTGGATAAAAGAATGCCGAGTATTTCTGTGCCGTCTAAGGCGCCGGAATTGCGAATCACGAGTCCAACTCCTGTGCCGAGCAGCAGTCCCCCAAAAACCGTGGCAAGAAGGGGCTCTGTTGTAAATGGCTGAACATGATGCAACGCTGATTCGACTACAGCTAGCATGATAATAGCGAACAACGAGGAGATGCAAAAGTTCTTGCCAATATATTTATAGCCGGCGAACAAGAATGGAATATTGATAATTAGCACCAAGATTCCAAAGCTGAAATTGGTCATATAATTAATGATTAGGGAGATGCCGATAATACCCCCATCGATAATTGTATTTGGGATAAGAAATAATTCAATCGCTGCCGCAGCGAGGCTCGCACCGATCATTAGCATGATATACCGGATAATTAAATGTAATTTTCCTTCTTTTTTATGTGTTTTTCCCATTTGTCTTGAACCCTCCCGAAGTTAAGGAAGTAACATATTTATAATGCCAAGAAAGTGAAAAAATATTCCAGTTTTGGTTATATAATAATTTCTTTTGAAAACCGCTAATTTACGGGTTTTTTACATAAAATTCATTGCAAGTTTTTATGGAAAGATATAGAATATACAGTACATTATTATTCTAGGTAGGTGAAAGAAATGTTCAACCGGGAGCTGGTGAAGGGAAGTACGTCGTTGATTCTGCTGCAGTTATTAGCGGAAAAAGAAATGTACGGCTATGAGCTTGTGAAGGAAATGGAAAGCCGCAGTGATTATTCCTTACAGGTGAAAGAAGGTACATTATATCCAGCGCTTCATAAGCTGGAAAAGCAGGCATATGTGGAATCTTTCTGGAAGGACTCTGAAAAGGGACCTGCCCGGAAATATTATCGCATAACAGAGACAGGCCTAGAAATACTCGAGCAAAAAACGAAGGAATGGAAAAGCTTTGTGCAGACAATTGATAAGGTAATTGGGAGAAGAGGGGTATGATTTCTTCCAAACAGGAGTATTTGGATATCCTCCGTGCATGCTTAGAAAATCATGAACGAGTGGAGGACATCCTGCTTGAATATGAACAGCATTTAACAGACTTAATCGCAGAGATTTCTAGTCTTGGAATCAGTGAAGCAGAAGCGATGGAGCAAGTTATCGCAAGAATCGGCAAGCCAAAAGATATGGCAGCATTGTTTAGTGAGGAGAGAACGATAACTGCTTCCAGAACAAAGTGGATTTTCTTTTTCGGCAACTTTATCTTTTTTGCAGCAGGCTTAATTTTAACCGTTTTTTATCATTCTATTCCAAGCCCAACCGTGAAACAGCTGTGGTTTTTCCTGACAAGCATTCCGTTTTTAATAATATTTTTGTATTTATTTTATTGGCTGTTACTAAGGTTTGAAGTTGGGAAAGAGTTTGGTCTTGGTGGAAAAAAACTGTTTAAACGAACCTTTTACATAGCGCTTATGCATAATCTATTCCTGATGATGATGGTCGTCTTGCGCATCATTCCACCAGCTGTTTTTGCCCCGCTGCTGACAAATGAATTTACAGCCGTTTGTATTGTTTTCACGATTCTGTTCTATCCAGTATCGATTTTAGGATTTCGCTACGGAACAACAAAATCGATTTGAAAATTCTGCTTTCCTATAAAGGAAAGGAGAATTTTTTTATGTAAATGTTTGCTCCATCTTACTTCTATCAGCATCTTCAATCCAATCATCATACTTTTCATACAGCGGACGAAGCCGTTCGGCATCCAGTGCTATTACTTCACAGCCACGATCATCATAGATAAAGAATATAATATCTTTTGTGATATTCACAAAGAAGACATCTGGATAACCAGTGTCGTATCCTCCGAATCTAGGCTGCAGCGGAAAATCCTCATTACAAGCTCCCTTTAGCAATCCAGCTAAATGTAAGTCGCTCTGTTTACAGTATAGTGAAAACTGTTGCATCTCAAATTGTTCAGCTTCCTCTAGTTCAAATGGATATGGAAATGTTTTTACATGGATGCGGTATAAAGCATCCTTGTCTTTAACGTATGGTTGATATACCTTCAATTTATTTGTAGCTTTTTCTTTTGTTCGTTTATAGATATTTGTGACAAGAAATAAATCATCGTCCTGCTCGAATAAGTCATTAAAAATAGCAAAGATCCGCTGATAGATAACCTGAAATCCTTCCAGATTCATGTCACCATTTTCTTTTAATGGATAGATATTTTCTCCAAGGGTAAAGTGAATGCCAATATCCCATTGATGATAAATACTAGGTACTAATGCGAGAGTATGAAATCTTTCCTGGAGATAGTCAATAAGTTGCATGTCTTTTTCTCACTTTCAAAATTGCAATTGTTTTTTATTATCATACAATGTTTCATGCTGTTAAAAATACCCTGTTTTAGCAAGAATCGTTATACATCGGTATAATATATAGAAGAAATAAGCTTTGCAAAAAAGAATTTTTTTGCCCCGTATCTTTTTTGCCTGCTTAATCGTTCAAAGTATGACACCTGAAAAAAGGGGGGATTAAGTTTGAGCAAGCAAGACTTAAAAAAATGGCAAAACAGCAATCTGCAAAAGCATTACGACAGCTTAAATAAGTATTGCCAATACCTTTCGATGAATAAATGGGAAAAGGAAGATATTATTCATGATGCCTTCATAAAGGCAATTGAATCATACAGTGATCGTGATATAACGCCAGCATTATTAAAGAAAATTGTTCAAAATCACTGGATTGATACACTTCGGAAAAGAAAGCTGGAGCAAAACCACGCCATGAAAACGGAAGCAGTGCAGAATGAATCTGCTGCTGAAAAGATGATGCTTGCTGAGCATGTAGCTGAAAAGCTTACTAATAAGCAAGCAGCGGTTTTTTTGCTGATTGAAGGCTTTGGCTATCGTATTAAAGAAGCAGCAGAAGTATTGCAAATGACAGAAACGGCAATAAAGTCGATCTTGTTTCGAGCCAGAAACCAAATGCACAAGCAGCATAGCGGAGAAGGTAATGACGTTAAAGATGCGAGCAGCCTTTATTATGAAGCGCTAAAACGGCAAAATCCCGATATTTTGATTAAAGAAATTTTGACAGCTCAAAAGCTTCATCATTCGAGTTCAAAACGGCATAATGCTGGGCCGATTCTGCAAATGGCAGCATAGCAAATGAAGAAAGGGGCAAAAAAATGAACGCTATTCCATATGTGATTGAACAGTCAAGCGGGGGAGAACGCTCCTATGACATATATTCAAGACTTTTGAAGGACCGCATCATCATGCTCGGAGATGAAATTAATGACCATGTTGCCAATAATATTGTCGCACAGCTCTTGTTTTTAGCTGCAGAAGACCCTGATAAAGACATTTCCCTCTATATTAACTCACCAGGCGGTTCCACTACAGCAGGCTTTGCTATATTCGATACGATGCAATATATTAAGCCAGATGTGCGTACCATCTGCACAGGTATGGCTGCTTCGTTTGGTGCATTGCTGCTGCTTGCAGGTACGAAAGGGAAAAGATATGCATTGCCGAACAGTGAAATTATGATTCATCAGCCTTTGGGTGGTGCGCGCGGGCAAGCGACAGAAATTGAAATTACAGCGAAAAGGATTCTGAAACTGCGCGAGCAAATAAATACGATCATGGCAGACAGAACAGGGCAAGATGTCCAAAAAATAGCTCATGACACAGAGCGGGACTATTTCATGTCTGCACTTGAAGCGAAAGAGTATGGGATTATTGATGAGATTATCCTGCCTAAATAAATTTGACTAACAAGCTGCCTGTGAACAACAGGCAGCTTTTCTTATTGGCTGATTCGTTTTTTCCCAAACGATACGCTATAATAAGGATTGACTATTTTGCAGGAAGATAAAAGGTGAAAATCATGACAGTAAAGCAAGTAACAATAGAAGAAGCATTTGAAAAAAGCATTCGCAATGGCAGCCCGCTCTTGTACAAAGATTCTCTTCGTGGAATAAAAGGATTACATGAGGGCCAAGTTATCGATGTGAAAAATAATGCAGGAAAATTTATTGGCAGAGGCTATTATGCCATTCAAAATAAAGGGATCGGCTGGATCCTCACAACTAATCCTCAGGAAGCGATTGATTATTCTTTTTTTGAAGGGAAAATTAAAGCAGCAAATAATCGAAGAGCAGCATTATATCATGATAATGAAACGACTGCTTTTCGCCTGTTTAATGGGGAAGGAGACGGCATCGGCGGTTTTACTGTCGACAAATATGATCAATACTTGCTGATTCAATGGTACAGCAAAGGGATTTACGAATATAAGGAGTGGATTATTAAAGCACTCGATACGCATGTTGAGTTTAAAGGCATTTATGAGAAGAAACGGTTTGATACGAACGGTACATATGTTGAAGGCGATGATTTTACATTCGGAGAACCAGGAGAGTTCCCGATTATGGTGAAAGAAAGCGGCATGAACTTTGCTGTAGACCTAAATGAAGGGGCAATGACGGGGATTTTTCTTGACCAGCGTGAAGTTCGGAAAACAATTCGCGACAAGTATGCACAAGGCAAGGATGTGCTGAACACGTTCTCCTATACAGGTGCGTTTTCTGTGGCAGCAGCCATTGGTGGAAGCAAATCCACAACAAGTGTTGACTTAGCAAATAGAAGCAGAGCCAAAACCTCACTGAACTTTGAATACAATGATATCAGTCTAACAGACCAGAAGATTGTAGTAGAAGATGTTTTTCACTATTTCAAGTATGCCGTAAAGAAGCAGCTCGCATTTGATATGGTCATCCTTGACCCGCCAAGCTTTGCGCGAAGCAAAAAGCATACTTTCAGTGCAGCGAAGGATTATGCTAATCTTTTGAAAGAGGCAATCAGTATTACGAAACAATCAGGTGTTATCGTTGCTTCGACAAACTGCAGCACCTTTGATATGAAGAAGTTTAAACAATTTATCCACGAAGCTTTCGGAAAACAAAAAGATCGTTATACGATTCTAGAGGAATTTGGCTTACCGGAGGACTTTGCGAATATTCGTCATTTAAAGGAAAGCAATTATTTAAAAGTTGTGTTTATTAAAAAGCTTAAATAGTTTTTCAAAATAGTTATTGACTAACAAAAGCAAAATTTCTTTATCAAATCACTGTTTACTTAAATGTCTTTACCTAGTAATCTAATATTTAGCATTGATTATTAGTACATATGGAATGGGGATTGGAAAAAGTGAAAGCAATATTGTTTGATTTAGATGATACACTCCTTTGGGATAAACGCAGTGTTAAAGAAGCATTTGAAAAAACATGCAAGCTTGCTGAAGACAAATACCAAATTGCAGCTTCCAGCCTAGAAGAAGCAGTCCGAAAAGAAGCGCAAAGCTTATATCAAGCATATGAAACATATGCGTTTACACAGATGATTGGCATCAATCCGTTTGAAGGACTATGGGGAGAGTTTGCGGATCAGCATGAATCATTCCAAAAAATGAAGGCTATTGTTCCGATGTATCGTAAAGACGCTTGGACGAATGGACTTTTGGCGATGGGAATTGATGATAAGGAATTCGGAGCATATTTAGCAGAACAATTTCCTGCTTTTCGCAAAGAATCTCCTTTCGTATACGAAGAAACATTTGCAGTGCTCGATGAGCTTAAAGGAAAGTACAAGCTGCTGCTTTTAACAAATGGTTCGCCAGGGCTGCAAAACACGAAATTAACAATTACGCCTGAAATTGCACCATATTTTGACGAAATTGTTATTTCAGGTGATTTCGGTAAAGGTAAACCAGATCCTGCTATTTTTGAGCATGCCGTTTCCTTGCTTGGTCTAGATGTCAGTGACTGCATTATGGTCGGGGATAATCTTAATACAGATATTCTTGGCGCATCAAGGGTTGGAATGAAGTCGGTTTGGATTAACAGAGAAGAGAAAACGCCAGAAACGGTTCATCCAACATATGAAATTCAAGATTTGCTGGAGCTGATTCCTCTTCTTAAAGAGATTGGCTAAAAAAGAAGCTCATGAAGGCATTTGCCTAACATGAGCTTCTTTTTTTATTCCTTGTCATCCTTTGGCAGCAGATGTCTGTATGGAACAGGTGATGCCAGTACAACCGAAGTATTGATGGTGCCAAACGGTATTAACCGGTCGACCAATATCCGCATGCCATCAATTCCAGATACAGCAGCCTTTATTGTATAACTAATCGGTCCAGTCACACGGTGACATTCCAATATATCCGCTTCTGTCTTAATAAACTCCTCAAACTTATGGGGATCTTCCTTCAGTTCACTTATTTGAATGAACAGAAGTGTTTCCCTGCCAAGCTTTGCAGGAGAGACTCTTGCTGTGAATTCAAGAATAATTCCTCTTTCTTGCAGGCGGAGGAGGCGTTCTGATACGCTTGGCCGGCTTAAAGAAAGCTGTTTAGAAAGATCGCTTACCGTTATTCTTCCATCCTCCTGCAATAATTTTAATAATTGCACGTCTACCTTATCCATTTTTAACTCCTTTGCAAATTGAAATTATATATAGATTATTCGCTTCATTTTTAAGGTTAATTTTGTTTAATATATGCTTTTTGATATGTAAAAATGCTCCTTCTTATTCTATCATTAAATATGTAACATAACCACCAAATTTACCTGTGAATTTTGGCGATTTCGCCATCCTCTCTCATACCCAACTCAATATTTTATCATATTAGGAGTGTTTTGTTTGAAAAAAATATTAATCATGATTGCCGGCTGTTTCTTTACATCATTAGGCTTGTATGTGCTCAAAAGCTCTTCCCTTGTGACGGGCGGAACGGCAGGCTTAAGCTTAAGTGCCTCTTATTTAATGCCCATTTCGTTTGCGGTTTTGTTCACGGTCATAAATATTCCGTTTTATGTGTTGTCCTATAAAAAAATGGGCAAACAATTTACATTTTCAACGATTTTGGCAGTAACAACAGTCACTGTATTATCATCCCTGATTTCTGCGTATTTCCCGCCTCTAACTTTTCATCCGCTCATCGGTTCAGTTGTCGGAGGAATCATTATTGGAGCAGGTGTTGTTGTTCTATTTATGAATGGCTCATCCCTAGGAGGAGCACAAATTCTCTCCATTACACTGCAGAAGCAGTTTAACTGGAATATGGGAAAAACAAACTTTATTTTTGACACGGTAGTTATTCTTATTGGCATGTACAGTATTGGGGTTGTGAGAGGCTTATACAGTATATTATCTGTGCTAATTGTGTCTACTATGATGAGCTTCTTTAAGGAACAAATAGCAAAACGCAATAATAAGACTACTGTAAAAGTATCAAAAAAGGAACCGATATTGGAAACAAGTACTATGTAATAAAGGGAAAAAGCACCTTTAGCAGGCTCTTGAAAAAGTCTACCTAAAGGTGCTTTTTTTTGTTTCAAGGCAGTTTTAGAAGTGTAACATCACTGTGACACGCCTCTAAAAATCATTCTTTCTCCTTACTAAGGATTAGACCTCTTATTAAAACAGTCTACACATTTACGCTTAAGGGATTTTTAAAGTTTGTACTTCTTTTTCTAAATAATAGATTCCCACTCGAATATTTTGCTTATGGTTTCCGAAGTGCTCCCCGAAAAGAGTGAGCCCTCCTACTTTTTCTGAATCTTGTTCGACTGCAACTTTAAGTGTTAAAAATGGTGATTGATCTAATTGGATGTCATCGATAGTTACACTAGATAAAGCCTCTCCATCAATACCTGTATCGATTTTATTGATGCGAATTGTTTTCAGCAGGCCATACTGACTGAATTTATCATTCCACCAACTTGGGGTATATCGACCTCGCACATCTGAAAAGTTTCCTGGGACTGTATAAGTACCAAGTTTTACACCGTTTAAATAAAAAGTAATATCACTTGGCCAAACATTGTTAGATAAAGGGAATTCGGAAGCTAATTCCATGCTGATTTCTACCATTTCTGGTATTTGGTTAGGACCTAGGAGATTTGGGATTTTATATTCTACAAATCCTTCTGACAACCATAGGAGCTGTGTATCAACCCTTTTTGTATCCATAAAATATTTAGGGTCATCTGGCTTGCCGATTATTTCCGTTTCTGATGCAATTCCACATGTTGGTTTTGCTTGGAAATCCGTATAATGGCCAATCTTTAAATCGGTTAAATGCAGGGAATATTCTTTAAATATTTTCTTAGGAAAATGTATGTCAATATTATCTACTGCGAGCTCCACTATTTTTTGTAACCCTGACTTACCAGCAGTTCTAATTGATTTTACAATCCCAGCTTCTTCTAGCTTCTGCACATGGCGTGTAACGATAGCTGGACTTATATTTAATTGTTTAGCTAAATCTGAAATATTAGCTTGGTTAACCGCTAATAGTTCGATAATCTCGATGCGCGTTTCACTAGCGAGAGCTTGATAAACATGGAAGTAATCTTTAGAAACCTGAATTTGCATAAATGCTCATCTCCTTAACCAAAAGATTAAATAGTTGCTTGTACTTTTATTGTAACATTACACATGTTTAACCTCAACAGAAAACTCTATAACACCTGATAAAATAACGTTGACAACGCTTTCTTTTGTTGTTAAATTAAAAATGTAAGACGAACATATTTATATATTTAACTATTCGGTTAAATATATAAATTAATCAAATGGGGAGGAAATCGGATGGGTACTTCAAAAAAACGGTGGAAGCTTTTAGGTGTGTTAGGTTTAGCAATTGGACTTATGGCAGGTTGTAGTAGTTCAGGTGCAAGTAGTAGCGCTAAAAATGAAATCACCTTTTGGAATCCGTTTACAGGGCCTGATGGGAAAAACATGCAAGCAATGGTAGATGAATACAACAAGACAAATCCAGAGTATAAGATTAAGAATATCTCTCTTAAAGAAACAGATATGTATACAAAAATTCCAACTATTGTGAACTCCGAAAAGAATATACCTGATTTAACAATTGTTCATGCAGAGCGTATTAAGCAGTTTAAAGACAATGATATGTTAACCTCTTATAATGATTTATTAACAGATTACCCAGAGATTAAAGCAGAAAATTATGTGCAAGAAGCTTGGAATATTGGAGAAATCGAATCTGAACGATATAGTATACCGCTAGATATACATACGTTTGGACTTTATTACAATAAAGACCTAGTGAATAAGTATTTGCCGACAGCGTTAGACGACAATATTGTGACATTTGCTGAAATAGAGCAAGTAGGCGAAGTTTCAAAAAAAGATAAGATTGCATCTATCGGTGTCTCTTGGTTAAAACCGAACTTTTTATCCCTGTATGCACAAAACGGTGGGGTTCTAACAGAGGATGGCATACAACCGACGTTAGATAATCAAGCAGCTCAAGATACGTTTAACTTGTGGAAGGAATTAGTGAAGACAGGATATACAACAAAGGATGGGGAAGATCCTACGCAAATGTTTTTAACAGGAAAAGTAGTCTTTTTGCCTGAAGGAATTTGGATGCAAAACCAAGTGAAGCAAAGCAAGATAAATTGGGGACTAACTAATGCACCGCAGGTATCTGATGACTTGTCAAAAACAGTTAACTGGTCTTCCTCCCATCAATTTGTCATGTTTAAAGATGAATCACGCAGTGATGAAAAAGCAAAAGGTGTAATGGAGTTCTTAAATTGGGTTAGAGACAATTCAATGGAATGGGCGAAGTCCGGGCAAAATCCTGCCACGTTATCACTGTTAGAAGAGGAAGAGTATAAACAGATGCCGCAAGCATTTTTCTTATCTACACCAGAGCAACAAGCAACTTTGAAAATTTTTGATTATAAGTACAATGGCTATGTTTCAGAAGCGCTTGATGCTCAAGCAGGCGATGTAGTTTTTGGAAAGCTGGATGTTGATAAAGCGCTTACGCAAATGCAAAAAGAAGTATCTGCGAAGGTTGAAAAAGATAAATCGAATAAATGATTTGGAGAAAATAGAAGGTAGAAGCTTACCTTTTGTATACAGCAGAAGGTAAGCTTTAACCATTGATATTTTGCGAGTTTAGTATATTTTTTCTATTCAAACATAGAAAAAAAGGGGGAGTGGAGCGATGGAAACTGTTCCTGCTACAAAACAAGTGAAGCAAGTCAAAAATAAGAGGTCCAAAAAAGTGTCTGTTACACCATGGATTTTCTTAACACCTCATTTGCTAATATTTGCTGTCTTTTTCTTGATTCCTGTTTTCTTTGGTATCTATATATCTTTTACAGAATGGGATTTAATAAGTTCCCCTACGTTTATTGGCCTTGATAATTATAAGGAAATATTACTGCAATCTGATTCTATCTTTTATGAACAGCTACATACAGGCTTGAAGAATACGTTTTTATTCGTGCTTTTTGTTGTACCGTTTTGTATCCTTGTGCCATTATGCCTTGCAGCAGCTTTAAATACTAAACCTGCTTTTTGGAAGTTCTTTCAATCACTTTTTTATTTACCATCTTTATTCGCGATTTCTGCGGTCGTGATTATTTGGACTTTAATGTTCAACGTCACATATGGCCCAATAAATAATATCCTGAATTTAGAAACGGTATGGACAGGAACACAACCCTATGCATGGATTGCATTAGTAATTTTAACTGTTTGGTGGTCTATCGGCGGCAATATGATTATTTATCAAGCAGCATTAAATGGCATTGCTAAAGATTTATATGAAGCTGCAGATATTGATGGAGCATCACCATTTCAGAAATTCATTAAAATCACACTTCCTAGTATAAGAGGACAAATTCTTTATACCGTAGTAATTACTACTATTGCACACTTTAATGTATATGGACAGCCGCTAATGCTTACAGGTGGAGGGCCGACTGACTCGACAAGGGTTCTCTTAATGGATATTCAGCAAAATGCATTTGGTTCAGGCCAATCTATCGCAGGAATTTCATCAGCAATGGCAGTTATTCTAGGCGTGTGCATAATGGTTGTTGCATCCTTGCAGTTCTTTTTCTTAAGAGAAAGGAAGAATTAAAGTGAAGGAGGGTTTGAAATGAGTGGAAAGAGAGTTAATCCATTTCCAAAAATCATTGCATTTATCTTTTTGCTCGCGATGTCAGTTATTTGGGTTATACCTTTAGTATGGGGAATCGTAACTTCTTTTAAATCGGAAATTGAACTACAATCTGTTGGGTTTAAATTTCTACCAATCGAATGGGTGCTATCCAATTACACCTCTCTTTTAGTAGATAATGCAAGTACGCCGTTAGTGCGCTGGTTTACGAATTCCTTATTTATCTCCATTTCTCACACTTTATTAGTATTACTTGTTGTTACACTTTCTGCCTTTGCTTTTAGTAGATTAAATTTTAGAGGAAAGCATGGATTGTTTGCTTTTTTAATGGCAACGATGATGTTTCCGGCAGTAGTAAATTTAATTCCCCTTTATAAAATTATTGATCTATTAGGGTGGGTTAATTCTCCAATCGCCATGATCGTTCCTGGAGCTGCTGGCGTTTTTAATATTTTCCTAGTGAGACAATTTATGAATAATATACCAACAGAGTTTGATGAAGCAGCAAGAATGGATGGTGCGAATGATTTTCAAATATTATCAAGGGTAATTCTCCCTTTAATTAAACCAGTGCTGTTAGTCGTTTCCTTATTCTCTTTTACTGGTTCTTGGAATGATTTTTTATGGCCATCAATCGTGTTTAATGATGTGGAAAAAATGCCGATTACACCAGGGCTTCAATTGCTTCAAGGGATGTATCAGGCGCAGCCTACTTTATTAATGGCAGGAGCGATTGTTGCGATTGTTCCAACCTTCATTCTTTACTTATTTGCTCAAAAGTATTTCTTAGATTCTATGTCTCTATCTGCTGGAGTGAAAGGTTAATGAACAGAAGATTGGAAAGAAACTTAGTGAGAATAGCTGGGATTTGGCAGATAATTGATGGTTTATTTACGATCTTAGTGTATGGAACTTTGAAAAAAGTAGAAGGTGCAAATCTAATTGAAAACACGAGCTTTGCTTATATGAAAGCATTGGAATCAGTTGTTGGAAGTATCTATATATTTATCGCAATATTTGGATCCATTCTTATCGGAGTCGGCATGTTTAACTTGGTCTGTGCAAAAAAATATATTAAAGATGATCAAGTTCATGTAAAAGTGGCAGTGTGGTTTTTAGTATGTGGAGCTATGAGCTACATCATTATGGATATCATCAGTGTTGTCTTATACATGTCTGCTGGGATGATACTGTTGGCTAAAAACAAGTCTATCAAGAAGTTAATGATGAAAAGTAATCAACATATTGGAGGTATAAACTAATGAATGAATTACATCCTAATCCTCAGTTTAGAAGAGAGGAATGGTTTTCCTTAGATGGCAAATGGGATTTCGCCTTTGACGATGAGAAAGAAGGCGAAAAAAATAAGTGGTATGAAAAGTTTCCTAAGGGAACGGTGATTGAAGTGCCTTTCACTTATGAAACAAAGGCAAGTGGCATTCATCAAACAGAACATCATGAAATAGTTTGGTATGAAAGAACATTTAATATAAAGGATTTAGAGAAACACCCTATTCTTCATTTTGAAGGAGTAGACTATGAGGCGTTTATATATGTAAATGGTAAGCTTGCTGCACAGCATCAAGGCGGTTATCATGCATTTTCAGTAAATTTACAGGGGAAAGTTCATATCGGTGAAAATAAATTGAGTGTTAAAGTGTATGATTCAAAGGACTGTTCTCAGCCAAGAGGAAAGCAGAGGTGGCGAGAGGAGAACTTTGGATGCTGGTATGTACAAACAACAGGGATATGGAAATCAGTTTGGCTTGAATATGTTTCTCCTATTTATATAGAGCATGCAAAAATCACTCCTTTATTTGATGAACAAGAAATTCAGATTGAAATAGATACAAAAAATCTTCCGATTGAATCAGATGGATATACTGTAGAAGCAAAGATTCTTTTTGATGGAAGGTTTATTAATTCTTTTACTGCAAATATAATAGATGGTTCTGCTTCACTGCGGGGAAGTGTGCTGGAAAGAAAAGATCCTTGGACCATGAAACCTTGGAGTCCAGAGAACCCTCATTTGTATGATCTTCAGCTTCATTTATATAAAGGCAACGAATTACTTGATACAGTGCATTCTTATTTTGGCATGAGAAAGATATCAATAGAAGGAAATAAGATACTGCTTAATAATAGAGAATTATATCAACGCCTTATTCTAGATCAAGGCTACTGGCAGGATTCTGATATGACGCCGCCGAGTACAGAAGCTTTAGAGGAAGACATACAAAAAGTGTTAGAGCTTGGATATAACGGAGTTAGAAAACATCAAAAGGTAGAGGATTCTCGCTTTTTATATTTAGCAGATAAATATGGGTTGCTAGTATGGGTAGAAGTGGGCTCTACATATGCATTTAATGATGTAGCAGTTAAGAACTTCTCACAAGAATGGATGGAAATTGTGAAGCAAAACTACAATCATCCTAGTGTTATTACATGGGTTCCTTTCAATGAATCTTGGGGAGTTCACGATATTCATGTAAATAGGAAACAACAAGCATTTACCGAAAGTATTTATTATATGACGAAAACTTATGATCAAATGCGCCCTGTGATAACGAACGATGGCTGGGAGCATACCATTTCTGATATTATTACGCTTCATGATTATGAAGAATTCGGCAAAGCATTTACGAAACGCTATGAAAATAAAGAACATGTTTTATCAAATAAGATGCAATTCAACAAAGATTTCTATCCGTTTGCTGAAAATTATGCCTATAAAGGTCAGCCGATCATTATTTCTGAATTTGGCGGGATTGCTTTCCAAACAGAAGAAGGCTGGGGTTATGGAAATCAAGTGAAGGATGAGGAAGCGTTTTTCAAACGATTTGAAGAAATTCATTATGCGATTCAGGATTTAGACTATGTGGTTGGCTATTGTTATACACAGCTCACAGATGTACAACAGGAACTAAATGGGCTGCTTACTATTGATCGAAAGCCAAAAGTATCTGTCAGCAGAGTAAGCGAAGTAAATACAAGAAGACTGAAACCGTAGGAGGCAATATGAGTAGAGCAGAGTATCCAAGACCTCAATTTGTACGATCTGAATGGATAAATTTAAACGGCAAATGGCAATTCGAGTTTGATGATAAGAACGAAGGCTGGAAAGAAAAGTATGCTAATCAGGAGAAACTAACTAGAGAAATAAACGTTCCTTTTGTTTATCAATCGGAGTTAAGCGGCATAAATGACCGCACAATTCACGAATATATATGGTATAAAAAAGAAATAGAACTAGATCATCCACATGATAAGGAGACGTTATTACACTTTGGTGCAGTGGATTACTATTGTAAAGTTTATGTGAACGGGCAATTTGTTGGAGAGCACGAAGGGGGACATACGTCCTTTCATTTTAACATATCAGATAAGCTAGTTAAGGGAAAACAAACAATCACGGTTTTTGTGCATGATCCATTTGATGATGAAACCATTCCTCGTGGGAAACAGTTTTGGGAAAAGGAATCGAGGGGGATTTGGTACACCAATTCTACTGGTATTTGGCAAACAGTCTGGATAGAGCAGCTTGATAAAGAACATATTGAAAGTGTAAAGTTCACCTCTGATTTTGATCATGGCATGGTATCGATAGATCTTCTTATCAGTGATTTTACGAACTTAATAGAAGAAAATAGATTCTTAAACTACACTATTAGTTATAAAGATATCATGATTGCAGAGGATCAGATTAAGTTAAACAGTCATAATGTGAAAAGAGCAATTGATATCATGCAGAATAAAATATTTCGATCCAATTTCCATGATGCAGGTTTTGCGTGGACACCTGAAAATCCAAACCTTTTTGATGTAAAACTAGAATTGGTTAATGATGCTGGTCACGTACTTGATACTATAAAATCTTATTTCGGATATAGAAAAGTACATAGTGAAAATGGGATGGTGTTTTTAAATAATAAGCCATACTATCAAAAGTTAGTCCTGGACCAAGGTTATTGGCCAGAAGGATTATTGACAGCACCTTCAGCAAGTGATTTTAAAAGAGATATTGAATTAGCGAAAGAGATAGGATTTAATGGTTGTCGTAAGCACCAAAAAACAGAAGATCCCTTGTTCTTATATTATGCGGATACTTTAGGGTTCTTAGTATGGGGTGAGTGTGCTTCTGCTCCTGTGTATACAGAAAAAGCGGCTACGAGGCTTATGAAGGAATGGGTGGAAATTGTAGAACGAGATTATAATCACCCGTCCATTGTCACCTGGGTTCCGTTAAATGAAAGTTGGGGAGTTCCTAATATTCACGCTGACAAAAAGCAGCAACAATTCTCCAAAACAATGTATCATATGCTGCATGCTATTGATGGTACGAGGCTTGTCATCTCTAATGATGGCTGGGAAGCTACTACTACAGATATATGTGCTATTCACAATTATAATCATGGAAATCATGATGAAAAGGATAAGTATCGTTATTTTAAAGAAGCACTCTCTTCTGTTGAAAATCTATTATCATATGCACACGGTAAGTGGCAAGTTTATGCAAATGGATATTCTCATCAAGGCGAACCAATTATGCTGACAGAGTTTGGAGGAATAGGCTTTAAAGTGGATGATCAAAAAGGCTGGGGCTATACTTCGGTTGAAACGGTAGAAGAATATATCCGGGATTATCGGCGCATTATGGAGGCTGTCTACCAATCGAAAGGGTTATGGGGTTACTGTTATACACAGTTAACAGATGTGGAACAAGAAATAAATGGGATACTTACGTATAACCGCAAACCTAAATGTGATCTTTCTATTTTAAGGGAAATTAATAATCAATTTTACCCAAATAGACTTCCTGTAGTATTAAAACAGCGAAAAGATTGATTAGCTTAGTTATCTATCCATTATCTTGACTACCTCCTGAGTTTGATTATAAATCAGACTCAGGTTTTTTATATCTTCACTGCTAATTTTTTGTCGCCTTTTTAAAAGGAGAATTTTTTTGTTTAAATAAATTGACACTGATAATCATTTTCATTTACAATGAGAATAACCAAAAAAACAGATAATAAATAAGAGCTAGGAAGGTGTAATTATATGCAAAATCAATTCTTGGTAACTAAGCCGTTTCAATATATGGTAGAATGTACTTGTCCTAGACCTGACCATACATTTTTTATTGATTTACATAAAGGGGATATTATTACTGTTACAGATGAGAAGAAATATGTTGATTCTCTAGGTTGGCTGATGCTTGTAATGATCAATGATTATACTGTATATATGTTTGTCCAGGAGCTGGAGGATTTCATTAACGAAGAAAAAATCGTTTCCATTATCGATATGGAATTAAAACGCAACTATCTTCAGTTTAAGGTAAATGAATCATTGGATAAAATGGATAAAGAAAGTTTTGAGCTATATGCTAAAGACTTGGCTAAGATAAAGGAAATGACCGAAATCGGTGCATTATCATAATAGACAGAAAATGGTCTGGCAGTATGCCAGGCTGTTTTTTTATATGTCAGTACCGATTGTTTGCAAACAGCTGTTTAGAGGACTACAATAGAGGCGTACAAAACATTCGAAAGATGGAGGCAATACAATGAAAGTTAAAGTAAACAGACATGCAGCGAAAGTCATGAAACAAATGCTGAGCAAAGCGGATGAAGGTGAAATGCTGCGTGTATACATAACAGAACATCATGGAAACCATGCTCATTATGATCTTAAGCTGGACAAGCAGACAGAAAATGATGAAGTGGTAGAATCAGATAAAGAAGTTGCGGTCCTTTTAGATACACGAGACAGTGAGTTCTTAGACGGTATCTGGATTCAATACTTCCATATGCCAGAGCCAGGATTTGTTATTTACAATCCAAACAAAGAAATGCATAGCCATTAAAAAAAACGGGGGAATCCCCGTTTTTTTATTTCTTATCTAAGGATGATAGGCTTTGAATCAGGTCATCTTTAATGATCGTCCACCACTCACGATTGTTGATAAATTGCTGAACCATTTCCTTTATGAATGCTTTAAAAGCAGCGTCATAGTCTGGAGAGTCTTTAGCAGGCACGTCTTTTTTCAGGACATCCACTTCTTTTTGAATAATTTCTGCTCTAGGTCCCCATCTGCCGATTAACTCATCATTTTCATCGAGGAAGATGATAATTGGAATCGAGCGTGCAGTTCCATTTGTCAAAAATTGATCCATTAATTCCAGATTATCATCTCTGATTAAAAATCTTGTCTCGATTAACGCTTCATTAGCTAAGCGCAAAAAGATAGGCACATTGACCATGGCATCCCCGCACCAATCTGCACTAAGAATTATAGCCTTCATTCCTTTTGATTGCAGACCCTGCAGATTTTTCATATCTTGTGCTGGTACAGAGAATTCATTATAAACCTTTAAAAGATTCTCTTTATTCACCTGCATGCTGGATATGTACTGATGAGAAGACATTCCTTTATCAAACCAAACTTTAAGATTACTCAATTTAACACTTCCTGTTCTAATTATATTGGCTGAGCATAAGTTAATTTTACTAAAAATAAGACCAAGATAGTAATTATTAGCATTGCATCTGTACGAAACTTATTTACTAATGAAAAAGATTCCTTTAAAGAAGGAAAAACACTCCCCGAACAAGAATTATTGGTATAAGACAAATTGATGTGCAAATAATGTAATGAAAGGTATAATACAAAAAATGGTGAAGTTTGAAAACGGTTAACTAAGAAATTATTCCCATTTTCCGTGTGATCTATACAAAAATTAGATTAATTTTATTAAACTAATCTTTTCTATCTATTAATACTTGCGAATTCTTAATGAATTTTTGAAAGAATAGTGATAGGATTAAGATATCGAATCGATAAATATTATTTAGATTAAGGGATGGTAATCTAATGACAACAAGACTAAAAGTTAACGAAAGCAGTTCATCCTTACGCAGGGATGTTAAGCGACTAGGAATCATACTTGGTGAAGTGCTTGTGCATCATGGCGGGCAAGAACTTTTGCAAAAAGTCGAAACAATCCGTAAATTAGCGAAGGAACTGCGCAACAATTATAATGATGGTACATATCAAGAACTGAAAAAAGAAATGGAAAACTTAGAAAGACCGATGAGAAGGCAGGTTATCCGTGCATTCTCTAAATACTTCCACTTAGTGAACGTGGCAGAGCTTAATCACCGTATCAGAAGAAGAAGAGAATATCAGCTGCAGGAAAATAATCTTGTTCAGCCTGCATCAATTGAAAGTGCCATTCAGGCATTTAAGAGTAAAAACCTGACTGAGGATGCTATTCAAAATGTCCTTGATACTTTATCATTGGAGCTGATTATTACAGCGCATCCGACGGAGTCGACAAAGCGGTCTATTCTTGAAATTCAGAAGAGAATCGCAAACCTTCTGAAACAGCTTGATAATCCAATGCTTACAAGAAAAGAGCGTAAGCAAATTGATCAGGAGCTGTTTGAGGAAATTACGATTATGTGGCAAACAGATGAGCTCCGTTTAACGAGACCGACAGTAATGGATGAGGTTCGAAATGGTTTATATTATTTCGATCAGACATTGTTTGATGTATTGCCAGAGATTCATCAAGAAGTACAGGATGCTCTTCATGAGAATTATCCTACGTACAACTGGAATGTGCCGAACTTCCTGACATTCGGTTCATGGATCGGCGGAGACCGAGATGGAAATCCAAACGTAACTCCAGAAGTGACATGGCAAACACTTCATAAGCAAAATAAGCTTGTTCTTAAAAAATATACAGATGCAGTCATTGAGTTAATGAAAAGATTCAGCCATTCTACGAACAGAATCAAAGTAAGCTCGAAGCTGATTCAATCAATCGTGGAAGAGGAACAGCTGTACTTAGATGAAGACACTAAATGGGCTGTTGAAACAGAAGTATATCGAAGAAAGTTTGCAGTCATTATTGAGCGACTGAAAGCTACTGGGAAATCAGAGAAAGGCTACACTGACTCTGAAGAACTGCTGAAAGATTTAATCTTAATTCAGGACAGCTTTGTGATCCACCAGCCGAAGGATCATGAACAAAAAGACTTACAGAAATTAATTCGCCAAGTGCGTTTATTCGGCTTCCACCTTGCGACATTAGATATTCGCAATCACAGTGGTGAGCATGAAGCAGCTATTTCGGAAATTCTGAAAAAGGTAGGAATTGCCGAGGATTACAGCAGCCTTGATGAAGAGAGCAAAATGAATATCCTTGAGTCTGTTTTGAAGGACCCGAGACCGATTTTGTTATTAAATGAGGATTATTCTGCACAAACACAGGAAATGATTAAAACTTTCCAGATGATTCGCAATGCTCACAAAAAATTCGGCAAGCGGTCAATCACAGTCTATCTTATCAGTATGACTCAATCTGCCAGCGATTTGCTTGAAGTGCTTGTTCTTGCAAAAGAAGCAGGAATCTACCGTCTTCATGCAGATGGTACAGTGGAAAGCCATTTAAATGTGGCACCGCTTCTTGAAACAATCGATGATTTAGTGGCAGGTCCTGATATTATGCAAACACTGTTTGAACTGCCTGTTTACAAAAATCATTTAATCCAGCATGAGAACCAGCAGGAAATTATGCTTGGTTATTCTGACGGAAGTAAAGACGGCGGAACATTGACTGCCAACTGGAAGCTGTATAAAGCCCAAAGAGAAATTCATGAAATGGCAAGCAGATATAAAATAGGCCTTAAGTTCTTCCATGGTCGCGGTGGTTCTCTCGGCAGGGGTGGCGGTCCGCTGAACAAGAGTATCTTGTCCCAGCCGGCTGAGACACTTGGAGATGGTGTGAAAATTACAGAACAAGGGGAAGTATTATCTTCTCGCTACTTGTTGGAAGACATTGCCTTCCGCAGTCTCGAGCAAGCTATTTCGACCTTGCTGAAAGCTTTTGCGCATATCTCTAATAATGAGCTAGATCAAACGGAAAAAGACAAATGGGAAACAGCGATGGAAGACATTTCTGCGATCTCGTTGAAAAAATATCAGTCATTAGTGTTCTTTGATGATGATTTTATGACATATTTTAAAGAAGCAACACCTTTGAATGAGATTGGCAACTTGAAAATAGGGTCAAGACCGATGAGTCGAAAAAGCAAGCAAACATTTGAAGATTTACGCGCCATTCCATGGGTATTTGCTTGGACGCAAAGCCGCCAGCTATTGCCGGCATGGTATGCAGCGGGAACTGGTCTTCATGAATTCGCAGATAGAAACACAAGCAACATCGGTATCTTAAAAGAAATGTACCAAAAATGGCCATTCTTCCGTTCCACAATCGATAATTTGCAAATGGCATTAATGAAAGCAGACTTAACAACAGCAAGAGAATATTCATCACTTGTTGAAGATGAGTCAATTGGCACAAGAATTTATGAAAACATTAAAGAAGAATATAATAAGACAAAAGCCATTTTACTTGAAATTTCTGGAGAGGAAGAGCTGTTGGATCATACACCAACGATTCAGGAATCTGTCTATAGAAGAAACCCGTATGTAGACCCACTGAATTTCTTCCAAGTAGAGCTAATTAAACAGCTGCGTGATCAAGAAACACCAGATCCAGAGCTGCTGAATCAAGTGCTGCTTACAATCAATGGAATTGCTGCTGGCTTGCGTAATACAGGCTGATATAATAAAAACGCTCAGATTTTTCTGAGCGTTTTTTTGTGTATATCAAAGCTGTTACTTTATTGGTATTACGTCTTGCGGCAAAGCATCCTCCTGTATCCATTTTTCAATCATTTGATTAAAGAAAGTAGGATATAACAGGGATACTCCGTGACCGACGTCTCGGATAATGATCCCAGTACAATTTGAATTATTTAATACTATATCTGTTGCTGATTTTTTCATTACTGCCTTTTCTCTTTCACCAACAGAAACTAATATTTTGCTCTTTGCTTTTTTGAAATTTTCAGGGATTTCAAATGACATATTTTCTTCTAATATTCTAACAAGAGCATCTGATTTCATTTGAGAAATTTCCTTATAATAGGTTGCAAAGTACTCTTTATCAATGTAAAGTGCTTTCGCTTGAAGCTTTGCAAAAGATTGATTTCTAACTAAAGGAAAGGTTAATTTTATCGTAGGTTTAATCATCCTTTTAACAAAAGAATTAGGTCTTACTAATGCACTGTTTATGACCGCATAATGAATTAAATTAGGTTTCATACTTAACATTTGTATCGTTACCTGTGCACCTAGGGAAAATCCAATCACGATTATTTTTTTACCATTCGCGATTTTTTCTATCAAGTCATTTATTTTTTCTGCACTTGTTTGAATGGAAAAATTCAACTCACAATCGTTCTCCCCATGTTCTGGCAAGTCAATTGTCAGGCAATGATAATGACTGAAATATGGAGTTTGTTTATCCCACATCCAGCTACTTACTCCACCTCCGTGCAAAAATACCATCAATGAAGCGTTCTTATCCCCATACTCTTGGTAACGTAAACACAAAAAACTCACCTCACTTTTTTCTGTTTGATCCTATTAAGTAAACGGTGTTGCCTCGTTGAAAAACAGTTCCATCATTATTAACTATATTTTAGAAAAAAAAAACAATTCTTTTCTTTTATAATTGGCTAAAGTTTAAAAGACAACAAAAAGGAGACACCAATCACTGTTTGAATGTGTGTCTCCAATTATGCTGTTATTTAGTAGCAAACTCGTTTGCACTTTGCTGTTTCTTAATTTAACTTATTTTTTAAATGGAGCTAAAAACTCTTCCACTTGCTCTGGTGTTTTTGCGTTAGCGCTGTGCAAATGGCCGATTTTTTCACCGTCTTTGAAGACAAGCAGACTTGGAATACCCATAACATCATACTTTTCTGCTAGTTCAGGCAGTTCGTCTTTATTGAGGCTGAACCATTTTTTGTCTGCATTTTCCTCGATGATCTCCCCAATGAACATATCCATTCTTGTGCAGTCAGGGCACCAAGTCGTGAAAAATTTAACAATATTTGTTTCGCCATTATTGATAATCTCGTTGAATTCCTCTGTTGTACTGATTTGTTTCATGATACACCTCTTAGCAATATTTTATACTAGCCACAAAAGCTACTAACGCCATTATACACTAAATATTAAATATTTCCTGTTTGCAGAACTGAAATTATTTACACAAAAATACCATCTGTATTTCTCCTGTAAATTGAGAAACTAAAAATAAAAAGAAAGGAGAATTCCAATGCTAAAAAATACTTTAAAAACAGTTTTAACAATGAGTATGGCTGTAGGTATGCTTGCAGCTTGTAGTCCAGACCCTGATGATATGGATACTACCAACAATATTAACGAAACAGGCCAGATTTCGAACCTGAAAACGGACACAAACAGCAACCGTTATCCACATACACAACCGATTAAGATTCAGGATGCGAAATATGAGTTCAGAATAGTGAATCGCGGTGCCGTGCCGAATGGAAATGCAAATGGAAACACAAATGCTAATACAAATAATGCAACTGCGAATCAAAAGACTCAAAATCCGACTACAAATAACATCCAACAATCACAGCCAGCGCCTGCCCAGCCTGCACCAGCACAACCGTCAGCTAAAAAGGCAGCTGAAATTGCCGGTGAAAATAAAGGCTCTAGTGAATACGTGGACGCTGTTATTAGCTTAACAAATAAAGAAAGACAAAAAGCTGGACTATCTGCGCTAACAGCGTATCCGGAATTAAATGATGTAGCCAATGTAAAAGCACAAGATATGAATGAAAAAGGCTATTTTTCTCATACAAGTCCGACATATGGATCACCATTCGACATGATGAGAGATTTTGGCATCAAGTATAAGTCAGCTGGTGAAAACATTGCCCAAGGACAAAGAACACCAGAAGAAGTCGTTAACGCATGGATGAACAGTGAGGGACACCGTGCTAATATTCTCAGCAAAGATTTCAGTCATATAGGTGTAGGTTTTGAAGAAACTGGTCATGAATGGGTTCAAATGTTTGTAAAAAAATAAGTGCAATGAATTAAAAAAGGGACATCTTCATTGGGAGATGTCCTTTATAATCAATATTTTTGATATCTTCCACTTGAATTAATACTGTCAGCTATACTATAGTATAAAAATATGACGTGACGATAATTTTTTGTCATAAATGTTGCCTAAGTGTAATATAATAAAAAGTATGTGTAAAATGGCAATGTGTCAGTTGATTGTAAAGAGGAGGATACAAATGGCTGCTACGAAAATTAATATTGCACCAGTAGAGAACAAATACATAAAACTAAACATGTCCGTTTCGGATATGGATAAGGAAAAGCTAGTAGATTTGGGAGATTCCTTTTTGCTGAAAATGAACAAGAAGAGCAAGAGCGGAAATGAATTGTATTTTTCCGTGTTATTTGCCAAAAAAATGATGAATAAGCCTTCTAGAACGTCGAATCCATCAGTAGCCATCACGAAAACAAAAAATTTAATTACAGTTGAACTTACCGTTATGCTTGAACTTGATTCAATTGCGCATAATGAAGGATTCTATTGGATTAAAACAGAAAATGCAGCATCTCCTGCATTTGAACTTTCCTATAAAATGAATGAAAGCTATTACGATAAAAAGGTAACGAGTGTAATGGCTGAAAATGAAACGGAAACAGAGCAAGTTGACTAAAAAAGAGCGATACCTTGTATTTCGGGTATCGCTCTTTTTTGCTTATTCTTCTATGAGACCAAGCGTTTTTAAGCCATTATAAATACCAGAATCACTTACAGAGGTAGTGGTATGTTTTGCATAAGCAAACAGCTTTTCATGAGCATTACCCATGGCAAAGCCTTCGCCAACAACAGACAGCATTTCTTTATCGTTCATGCCATCACCAAAAGCAATCGCGTTCTTCGCATCGATATTCAGCCTTTTTAATACGGTACTAATGGCCATTCCTTTATTTACTTTGTCACTGATTACATCATAGGAGTGGCGAAAACCTTCGATATTCACTTGGGATAAATGAATCTCAGGGAAACCTTCATACAGATGAATATCCTCTTCGTTCAAGTTCATGACCGTAATGCCTAATATATTTGCTTTTTCATCTTCCGTGTACTGCTTATTGCTTCTTAAATGGAATTTCTTGCAGAATTGCTTTGTTACTTCACTGTCTGGATTAGAGAGGAGATTATGGCTGCTTGTGTAAAGCACAAGCTCATTGTTTTTTTCAGCAGCGATTTTTATGTATAAGTCCACTAAATTTGGATCCATTGGGCTTTTCACAATGTCTTGCCCGTCGTAAATAGCTAAAGCGCCATTATAGCCGATGAAAGAATTAATTTTTAATATTTCTCCTATATCTGCTATTTCATGAAGCGGTCTGCCTGTTGCCAAGAATATTTCAAGTCCTTTTTCCTTCATCAGTTTGACTGCGGTTTTAGTTGACTCTTGCATCGTGTCATCAGGCTGCAGAATAGTGCCATCAATATCTAGAAATAATGCTTGGAAATTTGCCATTATGTCCTCCAGTTGTCAATTTTAGAAAATGCTCATATGAGAACATTCTAACATAAAGGCAAGAAATAGAAAAAGACCAGGAGGGCTCCTGATCTAAAAGTTACAGAGAACATTATTTATGCCAAATTTTCCACCATGTTTTTTTAGGAGGTTCGGCTACAGCCGTTTGTCTGAATGACTGGACAAGCTCCTGAAAGCTTTTTTCTCTGTCTTTAATATCCTTAGACATTTGCTCACGCTCTACTTGGATAGCCTCCATCAGCATCCGATCATTTTTATGAAGCTGCTCTACCGTTTTGTTGATTTCACTGTTTGATTTAGACAGATGATCCATCATTGCTTTAATTTCTTTAGTAGAGGTAGTTGCTGCTGTCCATTGCTTTGAATAGGTTTTTCTTTCTGCTTTTGAAATTTGCGACAGCTTTCTAATATTAGTTTTAATGGATTCATAGTCGTCCGTTGTTTTTTGTGTGCTTGTATGTACGATTTCTGCGATATGCTCCATCTCTTCTTTGGCAGCATCCTTGTGGTCAGCAAGTGCACTTGACAGTTTTTCAATCGTTTCTGTTTTGCCTGCTTGTATTTCTGTTGAGATTGTTTCAAGCACCTCTTGTTTAATGCCGTTGCGTATTTCTTGCTTCACTTCATGAAGAAAATCCTGTTTATATGTTTCTAAAGACGAGAGCAATACTTGAAGCTGATTATCATCCTCTGTATTTCTGTCTATTTTCGTTATTAAATCATCATTATGAATGATTTGAATCTCATTAGCAGCAGCTTCTTCTAAGACAGGTGGTGTCATTTCTTTAGTCGCCACGTCTTGTTCTTGCTTTGCTTCCTTAGGCTGAAGAATCATACTTAGTGTTTTTTTAACTTCTGTCGTATTTCGCTTTTCAGCATAAAGATTCTTTACTTCCAGCAGTAGGGAAAGCTCTTTGTCTGTATAAAAACGTGCTCCGTTTTTTGTACGAGGAATAACTAGCAGCTCTTTAAATTTATTTTCCCATTGCTTTAATGTTTTCGGACTTGTCGTCAGCTTTTGAGATGCTTCATGAATAGAATAAATGTTCATATTATACACTCCTTAAGGTAGGTTGAATAGAAAAAAAGATAAATTTATAAATGGCTATGCTTACCAATTACATAGTGCAGTGCTAATTTCCTGCAAGAAGACAAAAGCTATCAAAACCTCTTAATAGTAGACATATTTCAGCAAGCTTCAAACCTGCTCATAAAAGTGTATGGGTAGTTTTGGGCGTTTTGGAGAAGAATAAGGGAAATACCCTTAAAATGGGAGCATCCGAGGTGGTCAGCCTGTGAGAAGACGATTTATTCTTTTGACTCTGGTGTTCATGCTATTGCCATTTCACCATTCAGAGGCAGAGGAACTACATAATCCAATTAAAGCTAAATTGAAAATACTACAAACAACCGACATCCATGCAAATATTCTAGATTATGATTATAAAAATAATAACAGGACAATTGAGTATGGTTTAAGCAGAACAGCTTCTCTTATTCAAAAAATCAGGTCACAAAACGAAAATACCTTGTTATTTGATGTAGGCGATATGATAAAAGGAAATGCTTTAGCAGACTTTATCGCCAAAAGTCCATTTCTTCCTGTTACAGACATTCACCCTGCTTACAAAACAATGAATTTATTACAGTATGACGCAGCAACAGTGGGAAACCATGAGTTTAACTATGGACTGGATTTTTTATTAAAGACTGTTTCAGGAGCTGATTTCCCAGTAGTGAATGCGAATATTTATATTGACGATCATAATCAAATGGCAGAGGATGACCTGCATTTTTTTAATCCTTATACAATCATGCCATATCCCATCAAGACAGAGGCTGGAACAGTCGAAACAATCAATGTTGGTGTCATAGGCTTACTTACGCCCATTGCAGCCGAATGGGACAAGGAATACTTCAAAGATAATCTCATCATTAAGAATATGAGCGAAACAGCTGCAGAGATTGTACCAATAATGAAAAAAGCGGGAGCTGATATTATCATTGCCCTTGTTCATGCAGGTCTTCAATCAGATGATGCCTTAAAGGATAAACGAGGCAATAATGTGGTGGATGTCAGCAAGGTAGAAGGAATTGATGTTTTGTTGTACGGGCATTCTCACAGTCTGTTTCCGAAAAAGGGCGAAAAAAATATAGAGGGTATTAATCACCAAGCTGGAACGATTAATAAAAAGCCAGCGGTGCAAGCTGGTTTTTGGGGAAATCATTTAGGCATTATTGATTTATCATTGGAAAAACGGGACAGCGTTTGGAAAATTGCAGCATCGAAATCACAGGCGAAGCCGATTATTCGCATCATAAACGGCAAAAAGGTACCCGTTGTTTCACCGTATCAACCAATTGAATATTTAATGGAGCCTTACCATCAAGAAACATTGGAGTATGTTAAAACCTTAAAGTAAGATACTGTAAGCAGGAAAATTGCTTCTCGGTAGGCAAACATACTATAGTGAAATAGAACGTAAAAGGAGGTCAGAAACGATGATGAAAACATTAAAAGATGCTAAATTTTCTGTCCTTGATTTATCGCCGATAACAGAAGGCAATACAGCAGCCGATGCCTTTCGAAACTCTTTAGACTTGGCTCAGCATGCAGAAAATTGGGGATATAACAGATATTGGGTTGCCGAGCATCACAGTATGCCAGGTATTGCCAGCAGTGCCACATCTGTCTTGATCGGATATCTTGCTGGAGGCACCAGCAAAATTCGCGTTGGAAGCGGAGGCATCATGCTGCCAAACCATGCACCACTAGTAATTGCCGAGCAGTTTGGGACATTAGAATCATTATATCCAAACAGAATTGATTTAGGGCTTGGACGTGCACCAGGGAGTGACCAGCTAACAGCAAATGCATTACGTCGAGGCGGGAAAGGTGATGGCAGTGATTTTCCGGAAATGTTAGAGGATTTAAGGAACTATTTAAAGCCTTACGAACAGACAGGCCTGCCTGTACGGGCGATTCCTGGTGAGGGATTGAATATTCCGATTTGGCTCCTCGGCTCAAGCGGATTCAGTGCAAAATTGGCAGGGGAACTAGGTTTGCCTTTTGCTTTTGCAAGCCATTTTTCACCAGATTATACCATTCCTGCACTACAAATATACCACCAACATTTCAGACCATCGAAAGACTTAGAAAAACCTTATGTCATGGTTGGAGCGAATGTGATCATTTCAGAAACGGAAGAGAGAGCAAAATATTTATCTACCTCCTCTCAGCAGCAATTTTTAAGCTTAATTAGAGGCAGACCGACACAGCTGAAGCCGCCAGTTGATAACATGGATGAAGTTTGGAGTCCTTATGAAAGAAATGTCGTTCAGCAGCAATTAAAATCCTCTATTATAGGGACTCAAGAAACGGTTGCCCAAAAGCTTGAGGCATTTCTAAATGAAACACAAGCAAACGAAATTATCGTCAATACGGCCGTGTTTGATCATCAAGAAAGACTAGAATCCTTCCGACTATTGAAGGAAATTGTCATGTAGCATTTGCTGTCTTTAGGTTATTGCTTGACTATATACCCGGATATGATTTATCTTTCTTACATGTGCTATACATGGAGGTTTTTTTTTGAAAACGACAATGGTTCTAAAAAATGCTGATAAAATTAATCAAATATTAAAAGATATAGTTAGTGACTCTTTTAAAGAAATTGAAGGGGAAGAGGTCTTGCTGTGTATGGAATGCTGTGACGTTGATCTATTTGTGACAGTGGACTCCCACGAAGAACTCCTCGATGCGATTAAAGAGAACTTCGAGCTTGATGAGTTCGGTGAGGTGCTCGATAATGACCAGTTTATTGCATTAATGAAAGAGCTTGATGAATATTATGTGCAGCTTCATATTGAATCTGGCTTTTATGACTATTTTCCAGCAGGAACTTATACTGTGAATGGTCAAGAAGAGGAAACAGAAACGGATATATTAGCTCCGAAAGGGATTTTTTACGCTCCATTTGAAGAGGCCGTAAAAGAGGATAAGTAAAAGAGGAAGGAGTTCCTTCCTCTTTTTTATGTAGTTTTTTGTTCATTGTCAGGTTCTTTCCATTTTAGAATGCCATCATCTTTATCGTACTCAATAATGACGTCTGATACCCCTTTTTCTTTAATAATCTGATCTTCAATCCGGTGTCGGATTAAATCAGCTTGTTCAACGGTTAATTTGCTATCGAGCTCAATGCTTAGCTCCACATGGAAATTCTCGCCTTCTTTATAAACAGAAACACCTTGAATGTCACGCACATCTGGATCAGCCATTGCAATAATGCCGATTCTGCCTTCCATTTCAGCATCACTTTCGCCAATTGCCCCAGCTGCGTTATCAAGAAATACTCGGCCAACTACAAAAAACATGAAAATCCCGATAATGATAGAGGCAAGCCCTTCTGCCTGATAGAATGGAGTGATTTGTGCGATAATAACAGCAGCCATCGCAAGTAGACCGCCGCCTGTTGCTACTAAATCTTCTAAAAACACGAGTTTTGTTGCTGGTTTTGCTTTTTTTAAATATAGAAAGCTGTCTTTAAATAGCCTTAAACCTCTAGAAGAGAGTCCTTCTTCGGCGACTATTTCTTTCATAGCTTTCATTAACACAAAGAACTCAAGTACAACAGCTAGAGCAAGTACGGAAATGTTGAGATAAAAACCCGTTGATTCTGTTGGATGGAAAAGATGATCAATTCCTTCACGAATGGTTTCATAGCTCATGATGCCTACAATCAGGACGGCAAATAACAACACGAGATTGACCAATCTGCCGAAACCTCCTGGAAAGCGTTTGGTCGGTGCTTTTTTGCTTAAGGCGGAACCGATAAACACAAAAAATTGGTTTGCTGCATCTCCGAGTGAATGCATGGTTTCTGCAAACATAGCAACGTTTCCTGTCAGCCCGAAAGCTGTCCCCTTAATAGCAGCAATCACTGTATTAATGACTGTTGCGTAAAGTGCCGATTTATTTCCGTTCCTTAGCAACCCAATAAAATCTTTCATTTTTTAACCCTCTCCTTGATTGTTCCAAAACAGTATACAGCTGCAGTTGTTTTATAAATACATGATTCCCAATAATCTACATACAATGCAATCCATTAGTTATGGGATGTAAACTAAAAAGAAGTCTGCCTAATAAGACGACAGACTGTAATATTATGTAAGTTAATTCTTGAAAGTTATATTATGCTTCTCTACAAGAACATGAAACAAAAAGGATGGAACAGCACATTAGATCGCTTTTTCTACTGCAGCATTCCAATCAGGAAAATAATGAAGGGCATGCCTCATTAAATCTGGATGGCTTGTTTTTATTTTCTTTTTGTTCAATTGCTCTCCGTTAGAACGCAAACCTTGAATTGCAGTGATTACTTCATCAAGACTCATTGTCACTTCCATTAACTTGCCTCCTTCAGTAGATTATCTACATTATTGCCCCTTTTATTTTATTTAAACAAGGCAAGTTTATTTTATTTCCTTGGAAACCGCATGATATGTCATTTTAGACTACCGTTTGACACAGGCTGTTTAAAAATTTAGCTGCTTTTTGTTTGTCGCAACGTTTAGCAAACTATATAATAATAGGGGTTAAGTGCAAAACTGCACAAGTTAGGCCGTTTCAATTTAAAAGGGAGTGTAGGGACTAATATGAGAATTAAATATTTTTCTGGAGTATTTCTAGCATTTATGCTTCTGTTTATGATAAATGTGTCAAATGCTTCTGCACATGCCTATATCGTCAATTCAAATCCAAGTGAAAATGAAAGCTTGGACGAGGCACCGAAGAAAGCTTCTATTGAATACAATGAAAAAATACAGTCGGGTTTTGCTGTGTTTAATGTTACGAATTCAGCTGGTGAAAAAGTCGATAAAGGAAATGTGGAAGTAAACAATAAAACCTTGTCTGTAGATTTACAGGAAAATTTAAAAGATGATGTCTATACAATGGAATGGCGTGTCGTATCGGCAGATGGACATTCCATCTCCGGGCTCGTTCCATTCAGTATCGGTGAGCTGCCTGAAGGTGTTGAGCTTCCAAAACAGCAATATACAGCAGATACAAGCAGTATGGTGAGTGTTTCGATTAATAAAGTATTTTTATACACTGGATTGTCTGTCTTTATGGGACTTGTTCTATTTTATCTTGTTTGGTTCAGACCTGATGCACTTGAACAAAAGGTCAGAATCAGATCAAAACGAGTTGCTGCAGCTGCTTTGACTCTGATTGGAATTAGCTTACTGTCCTTTATTATCATTCAGACACAAGTAAATGCAGGTGTATCCTTCTTCCGGGCATGGAGTCCGTCCTTGCTGATTGAGACACTGAAAAGCACAAAAGAAGGAACTATTTGGGCTATTCAAATGCTTCTGTACATAGTGCTGCTGCTTGCTGTAATCTATGTGTTTAAAAAAGGCGAGTTATTAAAAAGAAGGCTATGGATTTTGCCGTTAATCAGTTTTATAGGAATTGTTGTCTGCAAAGCTTTTATTGGACACCCATCGAGTTCTCCATATGAAACTGTCGCGGTTCTGATGGACTTTTTCCATCTTACAGCAGCTTCGATTTGGCTTGGTGGGATTATCGTCACCATCTTTCTCTTGAAGGAAGGGATTTTTGCAAAAGAAGGGCAGCAGCATGATGTGTACTGGAATACACTTCAGTCCTATTCTCTGTGGGCCTTGTTCACAGTAGCAGTTCTTGCTATTTCAGGGGCTGTTAACGGCTCCTTGCTCATCCCAGATTTTCATTCACTAGTAAGCACGACATACGGAATCACCTTGCTAGTGAAAATTGGCATTTTTGTATTAATGATCGGATTCGGGGCTTATCATCTTGTCAGCAGAACCTTGCTTTCCCGCCAGAAATTTTATAAAAAGACAATCATAATAGAAATGGTCCTTGGTGTGCTCCTGCTTGTTATCACAAGCGTCTTTACACAATTGCAAACACCGACACTGCCGATTGATCAACCTTTTTATGGAGAAGCAGAAATCGATTATAATGAGAACTTGAGTCTGACTGTCTCCCCAAAGAAAACAGGAATCCAAAATCAGTATGAAGTAACTCTATTTGATAATGACAGAGATCCGTTAGAGGATCCTGAACAGATTACAATCGAATTAAAGCAGGGAGACCAGGAAACTTCCTTCGCTCTTGAAAAGGCAGAAGACGGGAAATACACATCTAATAATCTTCAGCTCAATAAACCTGGGAAATGGGAAGTGACCGTTCATCTGTTGTTTAAAAACTTGGACAGCTATGACATTCCGTTTGAATTTAATGTTAGATAGCTTGTTAGAGAAATAATTATTTCTTGGGAAAGCGCAAGAAATGACAGAATTCTCATGTTAAGTCGCTTTTGCAGAGTTTCTGTCGAAAGAGAAACATATGTTTGTAAAGAAGAAAAGCCGTGCCTTTAGTAAACTGAAAGGCATGGCTTTTCTATTTAATGGATTTTTAAGCTGCTTCTTTTGAAATAAGCGTTGTTTAACCGGTAAGCAATGATTCCTGCCACTGCGGTAAAGATAATATCTTTTATTAGCGGTATGAGCATCCAGCTCCAAGCAAGAGCATAGGAGAAGCTGTCAGGCGCTTGCGCCCACCATTTATAGGAAAAATACATCCAGTTCGTGCCGAAAAGATAGTTAAGGATTAACCCGACAAAGCTGCTAATAATGAATCCAGCTAATGAGCTGTTTTTCTCGCGAATCCAGCCAACTGTAAAGGCAAGTAAGATATAGCTGAGAATGAAGCCGAATGTTGGACTAATAAGGATTCTTAAGCCGCCTGAAAGCCCGGAAAATATCGGAAATCCGGCAAGACCAATCAGCATATAGCATAGCATGGCGACAGCTCCGAGTCTTTTGCCTAATAATAAACCGGCCATAATCGCAAAGAATGTTTGCAAGGTGATAGGTACGCCTCCGATTACTAGGAAGCTCGTTACATTTGCACCAATTGCCATCAATGCCACAAACAAAGCTACCATTGTAATATCAATCGCTCTCCATTTTTTCATAAGAATCATCCTTTATAAATTATGTATATTGACTAAAATTTACTATAAAGGGAGATTGTATATATGTCAACCTATTTTATTTTTTAGTTAACCTATTTAATTAGATGAACATACATAAAGCTTGCTGGATTGTTTCATACTACTAATAAACAAAAGCAGAAAGGAGAATACCCATGCAAAAAATGATCAAAAGCATTATTGGTATAACATTACTCAGTTGTTTATTTTCATTTCATACGCAGGCAGCCCCAGCAGAAAAAGAGCTCCCATCTTATGTGAAATGGGGCCAGATAGCGATGACAAAGACAAAGGAAAAGTATCCGAACAGTGAGATTATTGACTATAAACATATCGGAAAAGATACGCAAAAAAGCACTTCAATTGAAAAGTTCAAGTTAATTGTAAAGCAGCAAGATAAGAAAGTAGGAGTCATGGTTAATTTGACGTTTGACACAAGAACAGAAAGATTGATCAATGTGGACTTGAAAGAAGAGGCTCCATAAGTTAATAAACTAATAAACTCCACTAGGTCTCTAGTGGAGTTTATGGAAAGAAGATTTTACACTAGTAAGCCTTCTTTATATTCTTTTTTTAATGTTGGCCAAAAGTCTTTATTTGCCTCAATTAAATCGTCCAGTACTGCTTTAGCTGTTTGGGCAGACGGAAGTGTTTTATTTAGCGTAAACGCTTGAAGGGCTTTTTCGTATGACCCTTCGATTATTGCTTCTACAAGAATCTTCTCAGAAGCGAGCTGCTGTTCAATCATCGCTTTATAGAAGTATGGTATGTCCCCGACAAATTCCGGCTTAGGTCCGTCTGCTGTAATGAATGCAGGTACTTCTATCATTGCATCTTGTGGCAGGTTTGGAATGGTGCCATTATTTTCTGTCATAACTAAATAGCGTTTACCAAGATCTTGAGCGATTGATACGGTCACATCCACAATGAATGTCCCATGTACACCAACTGCAAAGGAATCCTCTAAAATGCCAGTTTCCTGAAATTTATCAACTGTTTCAAATAATGTTTTTTCTCTGCCGTCCATTACTTCATTAGCCCTTGTGTAGTCTTTGTTGGATGTTTCTACAATATGATCCGGGAACAAATAGTATTGCAAGTATGGGTTTGGCAAATATTCAGGGAAATGATCCATTATCAATTTAATATTCTTAAATGTTTTAATCCAAGATGAATCAGCATGACGGTAGTCAATTTTAGAAACATCCTCCGTTAATAATCCATGTTTATAAACATGCTCTCTCACTTCATTCAGTCGCTCCACACCGTCCACTTTAATAGAAGTGAACCAGCCGAAATGGTTTAAGCCGAAGTAGTCGACAACAAGCTCTTCCCGTTCCACACCAAGGATTGCTGCTATATTGCGCATTGTAGCAACTGGCATGTCACAAATATTTAGGACTCTTGCTTTCGGGCGAAGCTTGCGAACACCTTCTGCCACAATGGAAGCAGGATTCGAATAGTTAACAATCCATGCTGTTTCTTTCGCGTACTGCTCTACATAATCAATAAGCTCAATCATTGGAGAAATGGTTCTTAAACCGTATGCTAAACCTCCAGGTCCGCATGTTTCTTGACCGACTACATTGTGAGAAAGTGGGATTTTTTCATCGAGCTCACGCATCGCATATTTTCCGACCCTCATTTGAGCAAAAACAAAGTCTGCATTTTCGAATGCTGTTTTCGGATCTGTCGTTTCTGTAACAACGATAGAGTCCGTATACTCTGCAATAACAGCCTTTGCAGCAACCACCACTTTTGCTTGTCTTTGGCCATCAATGTCATAGAAGCGTATTTCTGATAGAGGCAAATCTTCCAGTCTGTCCATTAAACTTCTAATAATGCCTGGTGTATAAGTGCTTCCTCCGCCTGCAACTGCTAAGATATATTTTTTCATGTTATAATCCTCCTAATTGTTGGTCTACTTGGTCACGTACACTCTTCACATTCAATCCATATACAACTTGCACATTGTTGCCAGATTTAATAATTCCTTTTGAGCCTGTTTCCTTTAGAACTTGTTCATTGACTGCATCTGGGTCTTTTAAAATCAAGCGCAGCCTCGTATAGCAATTATCTACATTTTCTATATTTTCACTGCCTCCAAGCGCTCCAATAATAGTAGCACCTAGTGCAGTAGGGGAGCTGTTTTGTCCAGGTGTTTGCAATGTTTCTGCTTGTTTTATGTTTTCTGAAGCAGCTTCTTCTTCTTCACGTCCAGGTGTTTTTAAATTTAATTTCAGGATTAGGAAGCGGAAGATGATGAAATATAAAGCAGCCATCAGTAAGCCTGTTAAGATGAACATTGGCCAGTTTGACTTCGTAGTTCCTAACGGAAGATTGTACAGCAGGAAGTCAATGAATCCGTTTGCACCAATTGCATGGACACCGAATAGGCTAAGCAGCATCATGCCTGTACCTGTTAATACTGCATGAACAACGAACAGGATAGGTGCTGTGAACAGGAATGCGAATTCAAGCGGCTCTGTCACACCTAATAAGAAGGATGTGAATGCTGCAGGGAAGAGAATCGCTTTTGCCGTTTTCTTTTTCTTTTTATCTGCAGTCATATACATCGCAAGGGCTGCACCCATTAGGCCAAACATTTTACTAAGACCACGAGCATCCCAGTTAACTGTACTGCTTAATACTTCAATAGTGGGATCAGCCATTTCGGCAAAATAAATGTTTCGCGCACCATAGATGATCTCTGAGCCGATATGGGCAATATCGCCAAGCTCTGTATAAAGGAACGGTGTATAAACAAGGTGATGCAGTCCTGTCGGGATAAGAATTCTTTCCAGAAAACCATATACAAGGAGACCGAAAACACCAAGATTTTTGATGCCGCTAGCAAGTGTTGTGATTGCACTTTGTGCGAATGGCCAAAACTCTGCAGCCAGCGCACCTAGTATCATCGCACTAGGAATGGCGAGAATTGCAACAAAGCGGTGGCCGGAGTAGATAGCAAATACACCTTTAAATTCGATGTCACAATATTTGTTATGCAATATTCCGACAAGGGCCCCAAGCATAATGCCGGAGAAAACACCCATTTCAAGCACTTGCACATTCAGCACCATTGCTTGTCCAGCTGATTGCATGGATTCTAGCGGCACAAGCCGTCCCGTGAGATTTAAGACTTGATGCATGGCATTAATAAAGATGACGAAAGTAACTAGTCCTGTTAAGGCAGCATAGCCTTTATCCTTTTTTGCCAGCCCGATCGGAATACCGACAGCAAATATTAATGCCAAGTTCTGCAGGATAGAAACAGCAGAAGCAGAAATAAACTTGCCTGTATTTTGAATAATAGGTATCTCTAAAAATGGAATGTATTGTGCAAGATTTCCATTTCCAAACACATTGCCAAAAGCGATAAAAAGTCCGATAATCGGCAGTAACAATATTGGTGCAAATAATGATTTTCCAAAGGCTTGGAGACCATTCACCATTCTTTTCATATATGATCCTCCTTATGTGCGAAAGCGTTATCAAATTATAATTAAAGTATAGCGGCATGCCGTATCCTTTGAAAGGGTATTCAAGCCATCTGTACTTTGTCTTTCAATCATGTAACATGTTACATTCTTAAGTATTTTAATATTCAGTGATAATGCCTTTTTTAACAGCAAGTGCTAAAAGCAGGTCAATGAGCATGAACATATTCGACTCATAGGAAGTAACTTCAAATTCCTGCTGTGATTCTATCGTCGGATCAAGAACAGTAAAAACGATATCGGCAATATTAGCAGTAGCACTTTTGCTGTTCCCAGTAAATAGAATCGTTGTTAATCCTCTTTCTTTAGCAATCTCCACCTTCTCGACGACTTTCGCCGTGTTTCCAGAGCGGGAAAAGATAATAAGCAGCCTGTATTTTTCAATATTGTTGAGAAATATCGCCCTGCTGTCACTAGTTGATGAATTCGATACATAATAACCGAACAGCTCCAGTTTTTTTGCTAAGTAATTGGCGAATAATGTTGAAAAGCCTGCTCCATAGAAATAAATCATGTTATTTTCGTTGATGACAGATAAAAATCGCTCAATGCTCTTTTCATTTAATGAATCAAACGTTTGTTCAAAATGCTGTTTAAATGTATTTACTGCTTCTGTTAAAGGCTGATGAATGTCTTCTATGTATTCAGCATCAATGTCTACAAGCTTTGCTGCCTTTAAATTCAAATGATAAATAAATTCGCTATAGCCGCTAAACCCCAGTTTTTTACAAAGCCTGATAATCGTTGTAGTCGACACAAATAATTCAAGTGCTGCAGCGCGGATGCTCAGTGTTTCGTTCTCTAATTTTTTTCGGATTAAAAACAGAAGGATTTCATTCTCTGCTTCTGTTAAATGTCTTTCATTAGCATAATCAAAGTAAAGATGATCAATATTTTTCACGAATAAATCATTCCTCATATAAAGTTTTATATATGTATCTTATCAATAGCTGTACTAAATAAAATAGTCTAAATCTGCAAAATGCGCTTCTGTTTATTGTTCACCAATACAGCAGATATTTTGTATACGTTTATCTCCACATGAATAGGTCAAAATAGTTGAATAAGCATATGTATATTGATTTAATAAGAAAGAAAAGAATTTGTAGGAAAAACAAGTGAAATTTTTGGGGGCAATTACATGGAAATTGGAATAAGTACGTTCGTAGAAACAACACCAGATACGAACACTGGCAAAACAATCTCGCATGCAGAGCGGATCAGAGAAGTTGTGGAAGAAATCGTTCTTGCTGACAAGGTAGGATTAGATATTTTTGGTGTAGGAGAGCATCACAGAAAAGACTATGCGGCATCATCACCAGCTGTTATTCTTGCAGCTGCAGCAGCACAAACAAATAATATTAGGCTGACAAGTGCGGTAACTGTGTTGTCTTCGGCAGATCCTGTGAGAGTATATCAGGATTTTGCCACACTTGACGGAATTTCAAACGGAAGAGCAGAAATAATGGCTGGAAGAGGTTCGTTCATTGAATCATTCCCGCTGTTTGGCAACGATTTGCAGGATTATGATGAGCTTTTTGCCGAGAAGCTTGATTTACTGTTAAAGCTTCAATCGTCTGAAATGGTAACATGGAGCGGCAAGTATCGACCTGCTATTAATAATAGAGGCGTATATCCAAGACCTGTTCAAGATCCGCTGCCGATTTGGATAGGAAGCGGCGGTAATGCGGAATCCGCTGTAAGGGCCGGTATTTTGGGTCTGCCGTTATGTTTAGCAATAATTGGTGGGAGCCCAGTGCAATTTGCACCATTAGTGCAGCTGTATAAGCGAGCAGCAGCACAGGCTGGTCATGATCCAGCTCGGCTTCCAGTTGCATCCCATTCGCATGGGTTCGTAGCGGAAACAACGGAAACAGCAGCTGATAAATTCTTCCCGTCTACAGCTCAGGCAATGAATGTCCTTGGTAAGGAAAGAGGCTGGGGGCCATACAGCAGGGCAAGCTTTGATGCGGCTAGAAGCTTTGAGGGCGCACTATATGTCGGCGATCCTCGCACAGTTGCAGATAAAATCATCCATCTTCGCAAACATGTCGGTGTAACTAGATTTATGCTTCATGTACCTGTCGGCAGTATGCCACATGAAGACGTTATGAAAGCAATTGAGCTGCTTGGCAAGGAAGTTGCACCAATTGTCCGCAAAGAAGTAGCGGATTGGGAAAAAACACTATAAGAAATATGCAAACCTGCAAACAAGTTTGGAAACAAACTGTTTGCAGGTTTTTTTATGGCTGATTTTTCTGCAGCTATCATAATAATTAACGAGTGCATATAGCGATAGTGTTTGAAATCCAAATAAAACAAACTAAAAACAACAATACAAACATATTATTTTGTAAAAATACAAAAAAACAAATAAAAACAGATGAAAAAACAAGATGTTGGTAGTATAATAGAAACATAATAAAAAGAAAAGGCTTACAAGAAAGGGTTTGGAGATATGATGAAAGTCTCAATATTTATAACTTGTTTAGCAGACATGTTTTATTCCAATGTCGGAAAAAGCACGGTGGAATTATTGGAGAAGCTTGGTTGTGAAGTCGATTTTCCTGAGCAGCAGACATGCTGCGGCCAAGTTTCCTTTAACAGCGGTTATCACAAAGAAACAAAGGAAGTCGCCAAGCATATGATTAAGGTATTTGAAGCTTCAGAGTATGTTGTCGCTCCATCTGGCTCCTGTGTGGCCATGCTTCATGAATACCCGCACTTATTAAAAGACGAAAAAGAATGGAAGGAAAGAGCAGATAAACTCGCAGCCAAATCCTATGAGCTGACACAATTCATTGTAGAGGTTTTAAAAGTTGAGGATGTCAAGGCAAGCCTGCCGGCGTGTGCTACTTATCATAAATCATGCCATATGACGAGGCTGCTCGGAGTAAAGGATGCACCAAGCAAGCTGCTTTCACAGGTTGACGGCTTAACAGTTAATCCTCTTCCAAACAGTGAAAATTGCTGCGGCTTTGGCGGAACGTTCTCTGTTAAGATGGGGCCAATTTCCGAACAAATGGTGCAGGAAAAAGTTGAATCGGTTGAAGCAGCCAATGCAGATGTGCTGATTGGTGCTGATTGCGGCTGTTTAATGAATATTGGCGGTTATATCAACAGACAAGGTAAACAAATAAAAGTGATGCATATAGCAGAAGTTCTAAATAGTGAGGTGAAATAATATGCCGATGAAAATAGGAGATCAGCCATTTTTCGGAAGAGTAAAGGATGGTTTGGAAGACAGCTTTATGCGCTCTGCTGTTACTTCCGCACAAGAGAGAATGCAAGGCAAGCGGCTTGCAGCAGTGGAGGAGCTTGGAGACTGGGAGGAATGGCGCAAGCTTGGAGAGGAAATCCGCACACATACGCTGGAGAATCTGGACTACTATTTAGAAAAACTCAGTGAAAATACAGCTAAAAGAGGCGGCCATGTGTTTTTTGCTAAAACAAAGGAAGAAGCAAACGATTATATTAAAAGCGTTGTTGAAAAAAAACAAGCAAAAAAAATCGTGAAGTCTAAATCGATGGTAACAGAAGAAATCAATTTAAACGAAACACTAGAGGCTGCCGGATGTGAAGTGATAGAAACCGATTTGGGAGAATATATCCTCCAGCTGGATGACCATGATCCGCCATCCCATATTGTCGTGCCAGCACTGCATAAAAATAAAGAACAAATCAGAGATACGTTTAAGGAAAAGAAAGGCTACCAAAAAACAGAAATACCAGAAGAATTGGCATTGTTTGCGAGAGAACAGCTGCGCCAGGAATTTTTGACAGCAGATTTAGGGATAACAGGCTGTAATTTCGCTGTTGCTGATGCTGGCACAGTCTGTCTCGTCACTAATGAAGGGAATGCAGGACTAGTGACTGCACTTCCAAAAACACAAATCACTGTCATGGGAATGGAAAGAATTGTCCCGACATGGGAGGAGCTTGATATCCTTGTTTCCTTACTGTGCCGCAGCTCTGTCGGCCAAAAACTAACAAGCTATATCACAGGTCTAACTGGGCCGAAGGAAGAAGGCGATGTAGACGGACCAGAGGAATTTCACTTAGTTATCGTTGATAATGGCAGATCCAATATTCTTGGAACAGAATTCCAAAGTGCGCTCCATTGTATTAGATGTGCTGCATGTATTAATGTCTGCCCTGTTTATCGTCATATTGGCGGCCATTCGTATGGTTCCATTTATCCCGGTCCAATTGGAGCTGTTTTGACACCCTTGCTTGGAGGCTATGAAGAATATAAAGAACTGCCTTACGCCTCGTCCCTTTGTGCTGCTTGTACAGATGCTTGTCCAGTGAAAATACCCCTTCATGAATTGCTGATTAAGCATCGCCGCAAAATAGTGGAGGATGAAGGGAAGGCCCCGATGGCAGAAAAGCTGGCGATGAAAGGCTATGAGTTTGCTGTTAAACATCCGAGCATTTACCAGGCTGGCACAAAATCAGCTCCAGTTGCTCTCAAACCATTCACTAAGGATAACAGCATTAAAAGTGGGCCTGGTCCAGTTAAGCTTTGGACAGATACCCGCGACTTGCCGGCACCAAGCAAACAAAGATTCCGAGATTGGTATAAACAAAAAAGAAAACAGGAGGATCAGCATAATGGAGGGTAATGTCACAAATAAGGAATCATTTTTGGACCATATCGCCCAAAAGCTGAACCGGCCGAGAGGGCAAGCTATTAAAAAACCTGACTGGAACTATAAGCCCCAGCTGAATGTCCTGCAAAACGCCAATCAGGATGACTTGGCTGAAGTGCTGAAAAAGCAATGCGAAGTCATCCATACAGACTATATAGAGGCATCTGCTGATGAGGTTGCTGAAACAATGGAAAAGATCTTAAAAACTAATCAATTGCGTTCAGTAATTACATATGATGACCCCCGCTTTAATGAGTACGGCCTTAATGAAATCAAACAGAATGAATGGAAAGTAAACGGAATTAGCACTTATATTTGGGATAACACCAAAAAGCAAGAAAATATAAACGCTGCTGAAACAGCGGATGTTGGTATTACAATCAGCGACATGACATTGGCTGAATCAGGCACAGTACTGTTATTTTCCAACCGTAATAAAGGCAGATCTGTCAGCCTTCTGCCCAAAACCTTTATCGCAATCGTGCCAAAAAGCACGGTTGTGCCGCGAATGACACAGGCAGCAACAGCGATTGCCAAGCTTGTAGCGGATGGCGAGGATATTGCAAGCTGCATTGACTTTATCACAGGACCAAGCAACAGTGCTGACATTGAGCTTAATCTTATTGTTGGCGTCCATGGACCGATAAAAGCTACCTATATACTTGTAAAAGACAAATAAACAAAAATAAATAAAAATAAAACAAAAGTATATACAAAATAAACAAAAGTGAGTTATAATAAAAACAGATAAAACAAACATAAATAAAGATAAAGCGGAGGAGAACAAAAATGGTAAAAAGCTTATGGCAAGAAGAAAAGGCAGCACAATTAGCTAGTGGACTTGATGAGTTAGTTTATCGCTCCAATTTAATCGGGACAGACCGGGCTGTCTGCAACTGGGGCGGCGGAAATACTTCCATGAAAACAACCGTAACAGATTTCAGAGGCCGTGAAGTTGAAGTGATGTGGGTAAAAGGAAGCGGCTCTGACTTAGCAACAATGAAAGCGCATAATTTTACAGGTTTGAAACTAGACGACATCACCCCGCTTATTGAAAAAGAAGAAATGCCAGATGAAGAGATGGTTGAATATTTGTCACACTGCATGATCGACAGCAAACATCCTCGTGCATCTATTGAAACATTATTGCATGCATTTTTGCCATTCAAGCATGTAGACCATACGCACCCTGATGCAATCATTAGCCTTTGCTGTGCAGATAACGGCAAGCAAATTGCTGAAGAAATTTACGGCAACCGCTTTGTTTGGGTTCCATACATTCGCCCTGGATTCACTTTATCTAAAATGATAGCAGAAGGGGTAAAAAACAATCCCAATGCTGAGCTAGTACTAATGGAAAAGCATGGTTTAGTTGTGTGGGGAGATACAGCTTCGGAAAGCTATGAAAAAACAATTTCTATCATTAATGAAGCAGAATCCTATATTAATAGTAAAATAAACGAATCACAAACATTCGGCGGCGCTAAATATGATTCACTACGCGTGGAAGATGCTGAAGAGATTTTGGCTGCTGTTATGCCAGTTATCCGCGGAGCTGTTAGTGAAGAAAAGAAGATGCTGTTAACTTATGACAGAGGAGAAGACGTCCTTGAGTTTGTGAACAGCCATGATGCAAAAACATTGTCACAAGTCGGAGCAGCTTGTCCAGATCATTTAGTTCATACAAAAATGGTGCCATTATATGTAGAATGGGACCCAGCAACAAAGGATATCGCTGCATTGAAGGAAGCAGTGAAAGAGGGAATAGCAGCATTTAAAGAATCCTATACAGCTTATTTTGATAGAAATAAGAATGAAGGAGATCAAATATTTGAAACAGCACCCCGCGTTATTTTAATACCAGGAATCGGCATGGTTAACACAGGCAAAAACGTTGCTATGTCTAAAGTAAGCGGTGCCTTGTATCACAGAGCAATTTCTGTTATGAAAGGTGCAACAGCACTAGGAAACTTTGTGTCCTTGAATGAAAATGAATCCTTCAATGTGGAATATTGGCCATTAGAGCTATATAAATTATCACTAGCACCTAAGGAAGCAGAATTTTCACGTAAAGTGGCATTCGTCACAGGCGGAGCTGGCGGAATCGGCAGTGAAACATGCAGGCTGCTCGCATCACAAGGCGCGCATGTTGTTCTGGCAGACTTGAACTTAGAAGGTGCAGAAAAGGTAGCCGCAGAAATCAATGAGACATATGGAGAAGAGCGTGCTATTGCAGTGAAAATGGATGTTACAAGTGAGGAAGCAGTACAAGCTGCCTACAAGCGGACAGCTCTTGCTTTTGGCGGTGTTGATATTATCGTTAATAATGCAGGCTTGGCAACTTCTAGCCCGTTTGATGAAACATCGTTAAAAGAGTGGAATTTAAATATGAATGTGCTTGGCACAGGGTATTTCCTTGTTGCAAGAGAAGCATTTAAACAAATGAAGGAACAGGCTCTAGGCGGAAGCATGGTATTCATCGGTTCGAAAAACTCCGTTTATGCAGGCAAAAACGCAGCTGCATACAGTGCAGTCAAGGCAATGGAAACACATCTTGCCCGCTGCATCGCTGCCGAAGGAGGAGAATATGGCATCCGCGTCAATTCAGTACTGCCTGATGCAGTCTTGCAAGGTTCTGCTATTTGGGGATCTAGCTGGCGTGAAGAAAGAGCGGCAGCCTACGGAATTGAACCAGATCAGCTTGATGAGCATTACCGTAAACGCACCACTTTACTCGTTAACATTTATCCGAAAGATATTGCAGAAGCTATCAGCTATTTTGCATCATCAAAAGCAGAGAAAACAACAGGCTGCATGATTACAGTCGACGGTGGAGTTCCAGCAGCATTTACAAGATAAATAAGAGAAGGAGGACAAAATTTGTCCTCCTGTTTTCTATTTTATAAGGAAAAAGCAGAGGGATTTTATGCGAATATAGAAAATAACCTTGTCATAGACAAAAAATATTAAAGATTAAAAATCAAGGATAATACTATGACAAAAGTATTACATTTTAACTGTTTTTTCACTAATTATGGAAGGAGATTGGGAGAATAATGTTTTTTTCGGCAAAACCTCGGGTAAATTGACAACGGGTTGGTAATCTTTGGGCAAATAGTTATAGGTTGGAATCCTCCATTTATCGCATATATTCTTTTTCCTAGATGTCTTAATATTATCTTACAAAGAGTTATTGGGGGTCGTTTTATTCATGACAAGTTTAGTAGGAGCTGACGGCGAGCTTAAAGTCTTAAGGAGAAACAGACATACAGACAAACCTGTCTATACTACTAGAATGGAAAAGCGTGAATTAGAGAGAAATCTTCCAAGCTTAGATATAAGAGACGCTTGGAATATCAAATCCGTTCTGGAAAGCATTAAAGAAAGCTTTATGGAGCATGTGGCAAAGGTTAGGAAAATGGTGCAAGCAAGTCCGGCAAAACGGCTTGTAGTTACAGGGATTTTTACGGTTCTCTTTTCATTAGGCGCAAGTACTGCTTCTGCATGCATCCAGGAATATACATATGAAGTGAAAAAGAATGAAACAATTACAGAGATTGCAGCTACTCATGGTGTAACGGCAGAAGCGATTACAAATGTGAATGGCACTGTGTCCCAAGGGGATAAAATTTTGTTGCCAAAGGTGCAAGACAAAAAAGTAACAGCAACCGTGCTTAATATTCGTGCAAAGGCAACAACAGACAGCAGCATTATCGGCAAGCTGAAACAGGGGAATATGGTCAAAGTTTCATTTATTAAAAACGGCTGGGCCGGCATTCTTATTGATGGCCGTCTTGCCTATGTAAGCGCTGCTTATTTAGCAGATTCGGCTGTTAAGACATCGGAAACAACAATCAAGACAGTGACTAAATACGTGACAGCAGACTCTTTAAGGGTGAGGAGCGGCCCGTCTACAAAAGATGCTGTACTTGGCTCATTGAAAGAAGGAGCGAAAGTTACAGTGAAAGCAGACAAAAATGGCTGGTCCTCAATCGATTACAAAGGGAAAAAAGCCTATGTAAGCAGTGCTTACTTAGCAAATAAGACATCAGCGAGTGAAGCTGTCAAAAATACGGAAACTGCAAAGGATACAAAAACATATACTATTAAAAAGGGTGACACTTTTTATAAAATCAGCAAAAGTTATGGAATCTCTGTTTCCCTATTACAAGAAGCAAATCCGAATGTTGATCCAACTAAACTTCGAGTCGGCCAAGTTATTAACATACCTGCGATTACATCTTCTGACAGTCTCCTGAAGGTGGAGGCGACAATTGGCGGAATTAGTCCAGACGGCACCGTGCGTTTTATTACAAATGACGGCGTTACTTATGCTGCAAAGCCGGAAACAGATGGAATCCTCAACAGCCTTTATGAAAAGCAAGGGCAAAAGGCTACTTTAACTGTAAAGGCAAAAAGAGGGCAGCAGATGGTTATTACGGCGGTTAAGTAATCTAAAAGAATGCAGCAATTCCTTCCTATTAAATAAGTGCTTCTGTATATGAAAAGGATGATTTTATAAGCTGCCGCTTGGCAGCTTTTTTTATTTTTCATAAACATGCTCAGAAAAAAGTCTATCTGTTAATAACTGTAAAGGTTATAATGGATAAATAAGGAAGGAGTTGTTAGATGCATAAAAATCTTTTGGCCTATTCCATAATTTTTCTAGGACTTTGCGTAGCAGCAGGCTGATGGGGCATTGCCAGCTCTTTAAAATCAGAAGGAAACTATGAGGTAATTCCCAGTAAACGATAATAATATTCTTTTATTCAATAAAGAAACCGGTGAGTATTGGCAAAAATTTGTGCCGTCTAAAAGGACCGACAGACTGGGAGAAGCAAGATTCACCTGTAGCTGACTAAGCTAAACAATAGAAAATAGAGAGGAAATAATAAGCAGCATGAAATATATCATCTTATTTGCCATAGTATGGGCAGGTGTATACTTAATTGAAAAACTCCTATTTAAATTGCTAGGTGTTCAAAAAAAGAAGGTATCTAAAACAGAGGGAAAGAAGGCAGACATATTCGGAAGGGTAATCATCGCCATATTAATCGTTTGTACCTCGCCGTTTATATTGGATGCCGATAGCTCCTTTATCTGGCCGGCATATTTGCTTGTCATATTCGGATACGAAGCATTCATGGAATGGAAATACATAAAAGGATCAAAACAATATATTGGCACCATTATTTTCATGATTATCTTTGGAGTAGCATTTTATCTCGCCATATATTTTGAATGGATACTTAAAGTCTAATTGCTAAGCGGATACCCGCTTAGCTTTTTTATTCTCTTGTAAATAAATTTTACGTATCCAAATAAAGTAAGAAATGTCTAAATCAGCAATAAAATTATCCGCTTTTTTGACAGTTGTGGAACCTACTGGAAAACGTTTTCATTTTATTAGATTTTTTTCACTTTTTTCGTTACTAGCTTAAGAAAAAATAAGTATAATAACCTTGCATACATACTAGAAAGGCATAAAGCTTGTAATTTATGGGAGGGAAGTAATGTGTATATGAAAGTTGATTCGTTTGCATTGCTTAATGAGTTTAATCAAATCTGGATGGAGTGCTGGGTTGAAAAGGGATATGGCTTTGAAATGTCTGAGATGGATGCAGACCGTTTTTTAATAATTGATCCAAATGAACAAAAAGTAGGAACTATTGAATTTAAGCCATATTCTCTCCATCCGACTAATAATATTAACAGTGTTTTCCCCTTTCACGAGCTGGAGAAAATTAAATCGTTGAAACTAGAGCAAATTATGGAGATTGATAAGGTAGCAATTTTAAAGAACCATCGCGGCAAAAATTTAGAAAGGCTGTTAACTTTGTATGTGGATTACGCACAATCCCGCCAAATCACCCATTGTGTCGTTCTGTTGGAAAGAGTTTTTTTTCGAGCATTAAAAACTGTTTACAAAATACCACTGGAAACTGCCGGCGAAAAAATATACTATAAAGGAGATTATGTCATTCCTGCTATCCTATATCCACAAGAGATATATGAACATAAAGATAAATTTTCTTGGCTGATTCAGCCAAAAGATATAAAAAGAAAAACGATATTTAAATAAGAATGGAGATATAGATGTCTAGTCTAAGTACAAAACGGTTTGCCTATTCCTTTATCGTTTTTTTTATTGTGGCAAACGTCCTTTGGAATATCATCTTCAGCAGCAATCAACAGCTGCTGGACTGGGGCGGTGTAAGCTTCCAGTTGATTGCCTGCAGTGCATCTATCTATTGGATCCTATCCACATTTTTAAAAGATAAAACTTCAGCTAAAAGCTTTTGGCTTTTGCTTGCATTAGGGGTGCTGTTCTATCTTGTCGGCACAATGCTTTGGAGCTATAACCAATTTATTTTAAATAATAATAGCGGCTATGGTAAATTAGCAGAGAAATTTTTTATCGTACAGAACATTTTATATTTTTTGTCCTTGCTTGTCCTGATTAACCAGATTAAAAGTTCGCTTTTAACCATTAGATTTTTGCTGGATATCTTAATTGCGATGTCGGCAGCAGTAACCTTTAGCTGGTTGTTTTTAATTAGACCTTTATTCAGTCAATCTGCTAATATTAGCTTTTCGTTAACAGAATTGATTTATCCCATATTAGATCTTATTGTCCTAGTAGGGGTAATTAGTCTTTTTAATACATCGAAAAGAGTTTTGGCTAAGAAAACTACCTTTCTGCTTGTTGCTGGTTTACTTACACAAATAGTCGCAGACACGATTTTTACTTATCTTAAAGTGATCGATGCTTATTCTGTCGGCAGTATTAATGAACCAATGTGGATATTATCTGCCCTTTTAATTGGGCTCTCAGGTATCTATCATCAACCAGCGCCTGCTTTTGCATTATCGCGCAATAACACACAGGAAAATGAAAATATTTACATAAAGCATATTATTCCCTATTTTGGTGTATTGATATTGACCTTCTATTTTACGTATTTGCTGTATGGCACACATCCGGTTTTTCTTGGATTATCCATCAGCATTATCCTGCTGATAATAAGGCAAATCTTTACATTGCTTGAAAACGACAGATTAGTCGATGATTTAAACAGATTAAATGAAGGTTTAGAGCAGAAGGTAAAAGAAAGGACAGACAAGCTCGTCGAAATTATCAATTCGATGGAATACCTTGCCTTTCATGATGTTGTTACAGGACTGCCAAATCGCAGGTATATGGAAAAGCGGCTTGCACAGGCTTTAGAGAATAACTGCTCAAGTAAAAAGCTTGCCTTTATCCTTCTAGATTTAGACCGATTCAAGCATATAAATGACAGTCTTGGCCATTCCTATGGTGACTTGCTTTTGAAGGAAGTGGGGGAAAGATTGTCAGCCAACGTTTCCCCAAATGGGGTTGTCTGCAGAATTGGCGGTGATGAGTATGCGCTCCTGATTGAAAATGCAGAGATCTGTAAAATCGAAGAACTTGCGCAATTAATACTTAAGAGCTTGCGAGAGTCCTATTTTATAAATAATGTTGAATTGAATATTACACCAAGTATTGGCATTGCTATGTATCCTGATCACGGCAGCGACCTAGATGCTTTATTGATGAAGGCAGATACGGCCATGTACAATGTGAAAGAAAATGGTAAAGATCATTTTAAAGTATATAATGGCTCCATGAGTATGAAGTCTATAATGGAATTAGAGCGCTCGATAAGAAAAGGGCTTGAACGAAATGAATTCATCTTGCATTACCAGCCGCAAATATCCTTACACACTCGTCAAATTGTTGGCGTGGAAGCATTGGTGCGCTGGGAGCGACCAGGAATCGGTCTTGTTCCGCCAGGTGAGTTTATTCCCATAGCTGAGGAAACAGGCCTCATTTTGCCAATCGGAGAAAGTGTTTTATGGCAGGCTTGCAGGCAGTCTGTGCTATGGTGTAAAAAGGGATTCCCTGATTTACGAATTGCTGTCAATATTTCATCTCTGCAGTTTCAGCAAGAGAATTTCGTTAACCTAGTAAAGACGATTATGAACGAAACTGGTGCAAATCCAAAAAACATTGAGCTAGAAATAACGGAGAGTATTGCGATGGGACCAATTGAACAAAATATGTCCAAGCTTGCTTGTCTAAAGGAAATGGGCTTTAATATTGCCATTGATGATTTTGGAACAGGCTATTCCTCTTTGCATTATTTAAGCAAATTTCAGATTGACAGATTAAAAATTGACCGGTCTTTCATCACCTCGTTGGAAAAAAGCGAGAAAGATACAGCGATTGTCCGAATGATTGTAATGATGTCAAAGGCATTAAACGTAAAAGTTATTGCGGAAGGTGTAGAAGACGAACATCAAAGAGCATTTCTAGAAGAAGTCCAATGTGATGAATTGCAAGGTTACTTGTTCAGCCGGCCGCTAAATGTGGAAGACTGTGAGAAGTTTCTTGTGAACAATGCATTGTGACAGAATAATGGAATCAAAAAGCACGCCCACATTTAAGAAATGGGCGTGCTTTTTTGTCCAAGGTGAATATTCCTTTGATACTCTTTAGGTGTCACATTATATCTCTCTTTAAAGATTCTATTAAAGAAGCCATGATTTTGATATCCTATTTCATTTAAAATTTCGGCAATTGTCATGGATGTGTGATTTAGCAAATAGGAAGCTTTGTTAAGCTTTTGTTCCTGAAGTAGCTGTTTGAAGCTTTTCCCAGTACTTTTTTTAATAAGCCTGCTTAAATAGTTGGGATGGAAGCTGAAATGCTGTGCTACCTCTTGTAAGGTACAGCTTTGAAAATTTTCCTCCATGTATAGAAGGATATCCAATATCGGATTCTGTTTCCCATTAGCCGATTTGCTGTTATTGTCTGTTTGAAAATGTCGAAGCATTTCTGCAAAGATTAATACCATATAAGCGTTGATAATATCTTTTGAGCAAAAGCTAGGTTCGTAGAATTCACATAACAGATTCTCGACGTGTGAGCCTAGCTTATCACTGTTCTGACAGTGAAATAAAAGAAAGCGGTTATGCAGGCGATCATGTGATATAGCCTCTAATATAAAGTCGGAAATAATGCTATTGCTTGACAGCTGTCCGAGCATGGAAGCAGTAAAGTAGCTTTTATCCATGAGAATATTGATGATAATATCCTTTTCCTCTGCATCACAGATTGTATGAGGCACGTTTGTATCCATGATACAAACATCTCCGCACTGTAACGGGATAACTTTATCCTGGACGATAGCCGTGCAGGTCCCTGCATATACATAGTTCATTTCTATATAGTCATGAATATGGAAAGGAATAGTAGAATACCTGGAATGCTTAACAATTTCAAGAGTTGGGTTAGGCGGAGAATAGGCATTCTCCTTTTTTTGATCGTTGAACTTGAAGACATATACTTTTTGGTTATTAAGCTCTATGCTGTCACAGCTATCAAACAAGGAATTATAGTAATCTGGATTGGTTTTATAATAGAGCTCTCTGTCAGACATAGTAAACAAGAGCTCCATTAATTCAGTTTTTTGCATGCTCCACCTCTTTCTAAAAAGTTAAGTTTGGTAAAGTAAGTAGTTATATTCAGCAATTTTAATATAAATATATTTACATTACAATAAAAATTGTTAGCGGTTCCAATAACGATATTACTGAATTAACGTAATGCAAAGGCAGGTAAATTAGTTGGTCATATACCGATAGAGGAGTGGCGTAAATGGATTATACAAAGTTGGCAGAAAGTGTTGTTTCTGAAATTGGAGGCAAGGAAAATGTTTCAAGCATTACACATTGTATGACAAGGCTGCGATTCGTGCTGAAGGATGAAAGCAAAGCAAACACAGAAGCCATAAAAAAAATACAAGGTGTATTAGGAACAGCTGTATCTGGCGGACAATATCAGATAATTGTTGGAACAGGAGTGTCGAAAGCATATGATCAGGTTATAAAACTGCTATCGATAGAGCATGAGCAGTCTGCACAAAATACCGAACGTTCTAGTCAAGTCAAAGAAGGGGCATTTAATCGCTTTTTTAAACTCATATCTGGCATTCTCTTCCCAGTAATGGGTGTCATGACAGCCGCCGGTATCATAAAGGGCTTGCTTGCAGGTTTTACTTCCTTTCAGCTGCTATCAACTGAAAGTGGCACCTATCAAATATTGTACGCTTTTTCAGATGGATTCTTCTATTTTATGCCGATTATTCTTGGCGTTTCTGCTGCGATGAAACTGAACTCCAATCCATTTGTGGCAGCAACGATTGGAGCAGGGCTTGTTTACCCTAATATTACTGCTCTTTACAATGAAGGAGCTCATATTACGTTCCTGCAAATACCGGTTGTGCTGGCGAGTTATGGAAATTCGGTGTTTCCGATTATTGCAGCAGTTGCCTTGGCAGCATTTATAGAAAAAAGAATAAAAGATAAAGTGCCGGATGCGGTGAAGTTCTTCCTGACTCCGCTCCTTGTTCTCATCATTACAGTACCTACAACCTTTTTATTAATTGGACCGCTGATGACTTATTTAAGTGATATTCTTGCATCTGGTACACAAGCAGTTTATGGGATAAGCCCAGTAATAACAGGAATAATCCTTGGAGCATTTTGGCAATTGGTCGTTATCTTTGGTCTGCATTATGCGTTTATCCCGATTCTAATGAACAATATTACAACAATGGGAGAAGACCCGATCAATGCCATTTTAAATGTAACTGTATTTGCCTTGGCAGGAGCAGCCATTGGTTTTGCTTTAAAGCAAAAAGATAAAGCGAATCGCTCACTAGGATTTTCGACAGGCATGACAGGGCTCTTTGGAGTAACGGAGCCGATTATTTACAGTATTGCGATTCCCTACAAAAAGCCATTTGTCGCTGCCTTTATAGGTGGAGGAATTGCCGGGGGCATAACAGCCTTTATGAATGCAAAAATGTATGGATTTGGCGGCAATGCACTTTTCGCTGCACCACTGTTCATCAATCCAAAAGGGATTGATTCTAGCTTTACAGCTTATATAATTTCAGCGCTTGTAGCATTTTTCGTAACATTAGCTATTACTTATATTCTGACTGGAAAGCAAACAGCTAAATTAATGGTTAAAAAAAATAGGGCAGGGAGATATAATGGAAAAATTAACTAAATTATTAACGCAGCAAGAAAATAATTATATATTTCCTTTTCTATGGATGCATGGAGAGTCTGAGGAAGTAATTGAGGAATATATGCACGAAATTTATAAAAGCGGGATAAGAGCGGTTTGCGTCGAGCCCCGGCCCCATCCTGATTTTGTCGGTGAAAGATGGTGGAAAGATTTACAGATCGTATTAGAAGTGGCTAAGGAAAAGAACATGAAGGTATGGTTGTTTGATGATGCACATTTTCCAACAGGCTATGCAAACGGGGCAATAATAAAGCATCATCCAGAATTAAGAAAGAAATTTTTAAAAATAACACAGCTTGATTTTCATGGCCCGCAAAGAAATGCTGGCATTATCGTTAGACATGCAAGTGGGGACCGAAATTCAATTCTGTCTGTAGGAACAGACGGAACTGCGGAAATAAACGGACAAAAGGACACAGCTGACCAGATTATTGGCATAATAGCTGCAAAAATCATAGATTACAATACAGTCGATACCGATACACTTGTTGATATTACGAAGCATTTAGAAAATGGTGTTGTTTATTGGGATGTTCCAGAAGGCAATTGGCGAATTTTTATTTTAGTAGAAACTTTCAGCGGTGGAGAAAGATCAACAGAAGGTTATTTAAATCCAATTGATCCAAATGCCACCCAAGTATTAATAGATACAGTTTATCAGCCTCATTTTGACAAATTCTCATCGTATTTCGGGACAACGATTGCTGGTTTTTTTACAGATGAACCTAGATTCGGCAATATAAAAGGCCCGGATGCTATTATCGGAAAAACGGAAATGGTGCTGCCGTGGCATGCAAACATCGTTGCTATGTTGGAGGAGACATTCGGAAAATCAGCCAAGGAACTATTGCCTCTGCTCCTTACAGATGGTACAAAAAAACAGCATCAAATAAGGCATGCTTATATGAATCTCGTTTCAAAAATGTATGCAGAAAATTTTACAAATAAACTAGCTCACTGGTGTACTGAGCATGGGGTAGAATATGTTGGTCATTTAATAGAGGATAATAATGCACATGGAAGATTAGGCTATGGTGCCGGACATTTCTTCCGCGCACTTGGCGGCCAAAGTATGTCAGGCATTGATGTAGTCTTGCATCAGCTCCTTCCTGGAATGGATGAAGGCTATTTCAAAACATTCACTTCAACAGGATGGGACGGAGAATTCTTTCATTATGGCTTAGGTAAACTTGGGGCATCGCTTGGTCATTTGGACTCCCAGAAAAAAGGCAGAACAATGTGTGAAATATACGGAGCCTACGGCTGGTCTGAAGGATTAAATCTGATGAAATGGATGACAGACCATATGCTTGTTAGAGGAATCAATCACTTTGTGCCCCATTCTTTTGACATGGCACCATTTCCAGATGCAGACTGTCCGCCCCATTTTTATGCACATGGCATCAATCCGCAGCATCGCTATTTGCATTTATTAATGAATTATACAAATCGGGTGTCAGAGCTGTTAAGTGACGGACAGCATGTCGCCACATCACTAATTCTTTATCATGCAGAAGCAGAGTGGTCAGGGAATGCAATGCTTTTCCAAAAACCAGCAAAGGTATTAACACAGAATCAAATCGATTTTGATATAGTATCACTAGACTTGCTTATGAATGCTGAGGTGAAAAATAATAAAATCCTCTTACATCAGGAGGAGTTTCATAACCTAGTCATTCCATATGCAGAACGGCTGCCGAAAGCATTCTTTGAAAAAGCAGCACAGCTGATTCGCGCCGGAGCAATGCTGATATTTATTAATGCTCTCCCTGTTGGAGCAAGTGAGGATGATTTAGTAAGTGACGAAATAAAATGGCTAGAAGAATCAGAACAAGTCAAGATAGTGCCTTTAGAAAAGCTTGCAAGCATGATGAGAGCAGAAGGGGCCTATGAAATTATGTTAGAAAAGGCAGCAGCTGACCTGCGATATTACCAATATCATCATTTAGAAAACACCGTGTATATGTTTTTTAATGAATCACCAGATAGTGAGATTATCAATAAAGTGACACTCAAGGAATCAGGTTATCTATATAAATATGATCCATGGGAAAACAATTGCCTTCGTTGGGTGGAGACAATTCAAAATGAAATTCCATTATTCTTGGCACCGCAGGAAGCAGCAATATGGATTGTGTCCGATTGTCAGCTCGACGCTCAACAAGTTCCTGCCAGCAAGCAAACGGGAGAATGTGAAATAACTGGCCCGTGGGAGGTTGCATTAGCAACAGCAGCTGAGTATCCGAGCTTCCATAAAAGCTTTGTGTTGGAGGAATTAACAAACATCGCTAAACCTTCTTTGTATCCAGCATTTTCTGGTAGTGTTCGATACCAAAAAGAGTTATTCATAAATGATTGTTCAACTGATTATCAGCTTGATTTAGGCGAAGCTTATGAAATTGCCGAAGTGTTTATAAATGGCTCTTCTGCAGGAGTAAAGGTAAGTAAGCCATACGTTTATGATATTTCTCCCTTTGTTCAAAAAGGCCGGAATTTGTTGACAGTGGAAGTGACGAATACACTTGGAACTGCCCAAAAAGACTATCTTTCTCAATACAGAATCTTGCAGCCAACTGGGCTGCTTGGAAGTGTGAAACTAAAAACATTTCAAAAATAGTCGCAGCTAAAACAGGACTGGTTTTATATCAATCCTGTTTTTTTTTTTTTTAGTAAAACGGTTTCATTTTTTGATTGCCTAAACTTTGAGATTGTTAGTAATATAGTAATGAAGCTTCTAACTGAGAAGTCAGGGGGAATTTATATGGATGCACTTCTTTTAAAGCAATTAATGGAACTGACAGAAGAAGAGGCCGAGATATTATCTCAAGAGAAAAAGGTCAGGAAAGACCTATATACAAGTCAAAATCATTTCATTATTGAAAGTGAAAAATTTCTGGATAAAAACAAAATGATAACCGTTAGGAAACATACTAGATTTATTGATTTTCCAAAGCACAAACATAACTATATTGAAATTAATTATGTTGTGAAGGGAGAACTGCGGCAAAAGGTAGATAATAACGCCATTATTTTGAAAAAAGGGGAGCTGCTTTTTCTTAATCAGCATATCGAGCATGAGATTGAGGCATGCGGGGAAGATGATCTTGTCCTTAATTTCATTATTCAGCCATTGTTTTTTCAATTTATCTTTCAATACTTAAACGGTGAGAATATCATTACCGAGTTTTTAATTAACAGCTTATTTAATCACACGCAAAATGGACAATATTTATATTATGCTGTAGCAGATGTGGCGGAAATTCAAGTACTGGTTGAAAATCTCATTAAGGAGGAGAACGCAAACTCCCTGCTAGCAGAATCAAAAATGAAGCTGTATATGGGTCTGCTTTTAATTGAGCTTGTGAAAAATACGGATAAAATCACGAAAAACCTTTCATCCTCTTCTCAGCATTTCCTTATTGTTGAATCATTAAAATATATTGAAGAGCACTATAAAAGCGGCACTCTTCAGGAGCTTGCCAATCACTTAATGCAATCTAGCTCAAGCTTAAGTAAAAATATTAAAAAAGCGACTGGCTTTACATTTAAAGATTTAATACAGGAAAAGCGCTTAACGAAAGCGAAAGAACTACTGGAAACGACCGATTTTCCTGTCCGGACCGTAGTGGAAGAAGTAGGCTATGATAATATCAGTTATTTTTACCGAATCTTTAAAGAAAAATATAAGAAAACACCAAAAGAACTGAGAAAAGCACTGGCAAGGTAGCGAAACTTGCCGGTTTTTTTGTGGTTAATTTTACTATTTAGGAATTTAAGGACAACAAATAAGAAAAATAACGTTATTTTATTATGCGTTTTCATTCAGTAAAATACTAATTAGGAAACGTTTTCAAAAGGGGAACAAGGAGAGGTATTATATGAACAAATCTGTCTTGGCCGTTGATATTGGAGCCTCAAGCGGGCGACTGATGCTCGGTTCTTTAAAACAGGGGAGACTGTTTTTGGAAGAAGTGCACCGCTTTTCGAACAGCATTGTCAAAAAAGGACAATACTATTGCTGGGATTTAGAGCAGCTCTTTGTCGAAATAAAACAAGGAATAAAAAAATGCAGTGATTTAAATGTAAAGCCGGAAAGTATCGGCATTGATACATGGGCAGTCGACTTTGTACTGCTCGATGATAACGGTGAGCTGCTGACAGAGGCAGTGTCTTACAGGGATGACCGGACTGACGGCATGATGGAGGAGGTTTTCGAGCATATCATCAAGGAAAGGATTTACTTGGAAACCGGCATTCAGTTTCAAAAATTCAATACGATGTATCAGCTCCGCGCCCTTCAGAAAACAGATCAAGAAAGTTTGGATAAAGCAGCTACATTTTTAATGATTCCAGATTACTTCCATTACTTGCTGACAGGTAAAGCGGTTAATGAATATACTAATGCCACGTCCACACAGCTCGTTAATGCCTTTACGAAAAAGTGGGATAAACAATTGCTTGAAGCGATTTCTATCAAACCAGAAATCTTTCAGGAAATCAAAACACCAGGCACCGTATTAGGAGAAATAAAAGAAGAGTTGGCAGAGGAATTCGGGTTCAGCTTAAAGGTTGTGCTGCCTGCGACACATGACACTGCTTCTGCCGTAATTGCAGTGCCGGAACATGAGGAGACTATTTATATCAGTTCAGGCACATGGTCTTTAATTGGAGTAGAAAACAGGTTCCCGATATGTGTGACGAAGGCATTGGATTACAACTTCACAAATGAAGGAGGCATTGACTACCGCTTCCGGTTTTTGAAGAACATCATGGGATTATGGATGATTCAAGAAGTGCGCAGAAATTATGATAATCAATATTCATTTGCTGAATTTGTGGAGCTTGCAAAAGCGGCAAGCCACTTCACATCGATTGTCAATGTTAACGATGACCGTTTTTTAAATCCAGAAAATATGATAGAAGAAATACAAAAATACTGTGCAGAAACAAATCAAGCTATTCCTTCAACACCAGGTGAGATCGCCAAATGTGTATATGACTCTCTAGTAGAGTGCTATGTTGCAGCAATTGGTGAAATTGAAGAAATCTTCGAGAAGAAATTTACAAAGATTAATATTATCGGCGGGGGCTGTCAAAACGAACTGCTGAACCAGCTCATAGCTGATGCCACAAAAAAGCAAGTGTTTGCAGGGCCTGTTGAGGCAACAGCAATCGGCAATATCGTTTCGCAATTAATTGCTTTAGGAGAAATAAAGGATATACATGAAGCGAGGAAGTTAATAAAGCATTCTTTTGATGTAAAAGGATATGAAGCAGCACAAACAATATGAGGAGGCGCAATGATGTCAGTAAAAGAAAACTTTGAAGCAGCAAAAAAACAATACGAACAATGGGGCGTGGATGTAGAGGCAGCCTTGAAAAAGTTACAAGAGATTCCTATTTCCATACATTGTTGGCAAGGTGATGATATTGGCGGATTTGAGGCCAATCCAAGTGAATTGTCAGGCGGGATTGATGTAACAGGCAATTATCCTGGCAAAGCAACTACACCTGAACAGCTGCGCAGTGATTTAGAAGTAGCTTTATCGCTCATTCCCGGCAAACATCGCGTAAACTTGCATGCCATTTATGCAGAAACAAACGGAGAAGCGGTCGAAAGGGATGAAATTGAACCGAAGCATTTCGAAAATTGGGTAGCTTGGGCTAAAGAGCAAGGATTAGGCCTTGATTTTAACCCGACTTTATTTTCTCATAAAAAAGCAGAAGACGGACTGACACTTTCTCATCCAGACGAAGACATCCGTGAGTTTTGGATCAGACACTGTATTAAAAGCAGACAAATTGCAGAGTACTTTGGCAAGGAATTAGGAACGCCTGCATTAACAAATATTTGGATACCAGACGGATATAAAGACATTCCAAGTGACAGACTCACACCTCGTATCCGCTTAAAGGAATCATTAGATAAAATCTATGCTGAAAAAACGGATGAACGCTACAATTTAGATGCAGTAGAAAGCAAAGTCTTTGGCATCGGATCTGAATCATATGTTGTCGGCTCTCATGAGTTTTATATGGGCTATGCCTTAAAAAATAATAAGCTCTGCTTGATGGATACAGGCCATTATCACCCGACTGAAACAGTATCCAATAAGATTTCATCGATGCTGCTGTTTTCCGATAAATTAGCACTTCATGTATCAAGACCTGTCAGATGGGATAGTGACCATGTCGTTATACTTGATGATGAACTAAAAGAAATTGGTCTTGAGATTGTCCGCAATAATGCCATTGACAAGGTGCTTATTGGCTTGGATTTCTTTGACGCAAGCATCAATCGTGTGGCAGCATGGACAATCGGCACAAGAAATATGATTAAGGCATTGCTTAATGCCCTATTGATGCCGAATGAGAAATTAAAACAGCTGCAAGAAAGTGGCAATTTCACAGAAAGATTAGCATTAATGGAAGAATTTAAGACATATCCTTTCGGAGCGGTTTGGGATTATTATTGTGAAACAATGAATGTGCCTGTAAGAGAAACATGGCTGGAAAATGTGAAAGCATATGAACAGGATGTTTTAGCTCAGCGCTAGTTTGTTAACTCCTCACTAATATTAGGGAGGAGAAAAAACAACAAAAATGAAAACCTTTACAAAAAAGGGGATGGAGAGTATGATACGCAAAGGCTTTATTATGAATGTTTATCCAGATAAGCATGCTGAATATGAAAAACGCCATAATGAAATATGGCCGGAAATGGTAGCAGCACTTCATGATCATGGTGCAAAAAACTACACGATATTTCTTGATAAAGAGTCAAGCAAGCTGTTTGGCTATGTTGAAATAAAAGATGAGGAAAAATGGAGCAAGATGGCAAGCACTGCCATCAACCAGAAATGGTGGGAATTCATGGAGCCTTTAATGGAAACCAATGCTGATAACAGTCCTGTTACTATTTCATTAGCAGAAGTTTTCCATATGGATTAACGATTTAAAGGTGTGCATGATGACTAAAGGAGAGAGAGAACATGGCGAAAGACAAAAAATTTGCGGCAAAAAACGTAACAGGCTGGAAAGCAACGATTGCTGTAGCAATGGCAAACTATATTGAAGCAGGCTCTATTATCGCCGCTGCAAGCAGTTTAACAATGTGGCAAGCATACTTGAATATTGACAGCATGGGTGTAGGGTTGTTAAGTGCATTAAGTGCAAACGCTTTCGGTGCGGCGATAGGTGCATTGATTGGTGGGCCATTAACAGATAAATTTGGACGGAAATTTATTTTTAGCTATGATTTGCTCGTCTATATGATTGGTGTTGCATTGATTGCAGCCTCTGTCAATTTCCCGATGCTGCTAATCGGAACGATTATTACAGGGTTGGCAGTTGGTGCCGGTGTTCCTGTTTCATGGACGTATATCGCAGAAGAATCTCCGCAGCATAAACGGGCAGCCCATGTCGGAACCGCCCAGTTGGCATGGTCAATTGGTCCAACGTTAACCTTTGTGTTTGCAGTTATTTTGGCTCCACTAGGGCTTGCTGGTTCAAGAATTATTTTTCTACACTTGCTGGTTATCGCGTTTGTGACATGGTATATAAGACGAGGCTTGGATGAATCGAAAATTTGGGAAGAACAACAAGCGAAAGAAAAAGCAGAAGCATTACAAGGCAAAGCAAAAACGAATGTATTGAAGGAATTATTTACACTAAAAGCTAATCGTCAGGCATTGGTTTTGTTAATCGGAATTTATTTATTCTGGAATTTAACAGCAGGTGCAATGGGGTATTTCATGCCGTATATTTATGAAAATGTCGGCGGGTTAAGCACAGGGCAGGCTAATATGCTGCAAGCATTTTTGTGGCTGTTCACCGTGCTGACAACATACTTCCTGTTTATGAAGCTTGGAGATAAGGTCAGCCGGAAAACATTGTTTGGAATTGGAGCAGGCATGGGACTTGTTGCTTGGATTATCCTGACATTCATGCCAATGACATGGCCGACACTGATTGCCTTTGTTATTCTGTGGGGAGCTGCAGCTGGAATTGGTGCACAAGCGTTTTATGCTCTATGGACAAGTGAGCTTTTCCCGACAAAATATCGTGCGAGTGCACAAGGACTTATGTATTTTATCGTACGAACTGGTATTGCAGTCTGGTCGTTTATCCTGCCGCTATTGATGGATACGTTAGGGTTTACTGTTGCAGGTATAGTAATGATTGCCTTCCTTGCGATTCATATGATTATCGGTATAATTCTTGCACCTGACACAAGAGGAAAAACATTGCAGCAAATTGAAAAAGAGCGTTACGGTGATGTGCTTGAGCATAAATCTGTTCATAAAACGGTATAAAGTTTAGCTAATACGAATGGGGGCAAAGGTTATGATACTGATGCCCCTTTTTTTGTAGCTTGTATTATATAAAATAGTAGCTAATTATGGTATAGTAAAAATACAAAATCAAACATAAAACCAAATAAACAAAAATTAGGGACTGTAAAGAAAGGGAGATATTAGTTGCTTGTTGCAGAAAGGCGCAGAAAAATTGTTGAATTAGTAAACGAAAGATTAAGCATTCGCGTATCAGAGCTGAGTGAAATCTTTTCTGTTACAGAAGAAACAATCAGAAGAGACTTAGAAAAGTTAGAACAAGAGCAGCTGTTAAGCAGAAGCCACGGCGGAGCTGTCAGCATTGAAAAAGAAGCAACCGATATTCCGTTTATTGTGCGGGAAATTACCAATTCTGCTGAAAAAAAGGCGATTGCTGCCGAAGCTGTGAAGCTGATTGAGCCAAGTGAGCAAATCTTATTGGACGGAAGCACAACAGCATGGTATATGGCTCAGGAATTGCCTGATATGCCTTTGACGGTTATCACGAATTCTATTAAGGTAGCCCTAGAGCTTAGCAAAAAGGAACAAATTAAAGTTATTTCCACAGGCGGAATGCTCCTTGCCAACTCGCTGTCCTATGTTGGACCCCTGTCAGAACGATCTTTAGACAGCTATTATGTCAACAAGCTGTTTCTATCATGCAAGGGTGTGCATTTGTCAGGCTTAAGTGACTCCAATGAGTGGCAGGCTATATTAAAGAAGAAGATGATCGATATTTCTTCCCAAGTTATCTTGCTTGCCGATTCTTCTAAATTCGGAGTAAAAACCTTCGCTCATATTTGTGATTTGAAAAATGTTCATCATGTCATTTCCGATGTGAACATCCCTGCTGACTATCAGAAGGAGCTGCAGGAAAAAACAATTCCTTATTCTATTGTAAAGATTTGAAACCCAATCATGGGTTTCTTTTTTTATAAGGGAAAACAGACATAAAATGTTCATAAATTCATTATTTTTTCTTTTGTTTGTTTTTGTTTATGTTGACTTATATTTGTTATCCTTTTATGATAAAGATGTAAAAAGACAACATACGAAAAAAGCAAAAATAGCAGATTAAGAGAAAACAAAGGAGTGCATGAGAATGCCAACAAAGGTTCAGAAGAAAAACCTAGAAGACGCCCCCTTCCTGAAGGAAATGTATAATGCTGCTTTTAATATGTGGAGGCTTGGATGGGATGAACGAAATGGCGGCAATATCAGTTATTTGCTGAAGGAAGAAGAGGTGAAAGAATACTTAGATGCGAGTAAGGTGGTACGCACAATACCGATTCCGACGTCTGTAGAAGAACTCGAAGGCAAATTTTTTATCGTAACTGGATCAGGCAAATACTTTAAAAATGCGAAGGAAGACCCTTGCAACACGTTTGGAATTATTAAGGTAGGAGAGAGAGGGCAAAGCATTGATCTGTTGTGGGGATTGGAGGATGGAACACTTCCGACAAGTGAGCTTCCTGCCCATTTCAAAAGTCACACAGAAAGACTAAAGGTGGACAGCGAACATCGTGTTATCATGCATAATCATGCGACAAATATTATTGCCATGACTTTTACTCATGAACTGGATGAAGCAATGTTTACGAAAACCCTCTGGCAAATGTGCACAGAATGCATCGTTGTATTTCCGGACGGAATTGGCATTGTGCCATGGATGATTCCTGGTACGGCAGAAATCGGACTGCAAACAGCACAAAAGATGAAGGAGCATCGCCTCGTCATATGGCCCCATCATGGTATATTCGGTGCAGGTACAACAATTGATGAGACATTCGGTCTAATTGAAACTGCTGAAAAAGCAGCGCAAATTTACACAGCAATCGGAGACCCAGCGCGCATAAAACAAACCATAACAGACAGAGAATTAGCTGACTTAGCAAAAGCATTTCATGTTACCCCCCGTCCTGGCATTATTATTGCTTAATAGATTACCGAATCTTTTTCGTTTTATTTGTGAAATATTGAACATATAAAGGAGGATAAACATCATGTCTTCACATGTTTTATATATACCAAGTACGAACTTAATCGGAAGAGGCTGCCTAAATGAAGCAGGCGAATATTTACATCAGCTGAAGTTTACGAAAGCACTGCTTGTAACTGATAAAGTATTAGTAAACAATGGTATTGCAGAAAAAGTGATAAATATACTGAAAAACAATGCTATCGATTATATTATTTACGACGAAGTAAAGCCTAATCCGACAATTGCTAATGTAATGAATGGCTTGCAAGTATTTCAAGAAAATCAATGTGATTGTATCGTTTCTGTCGGTGGAGGTTCACCGCAGGATGCAGCAAAGGCTATTGGCCTTATGGCAGCTAACGGCGGAGATTTAAGAACATACGAAGGTGTGGGAAAAACAGCGCATAAATCTGTCCCGATTGCAGCAGTTAACACAACTGCCGGCACTTCAAGCGAGTATACGATTAACTATGTTATTACAGATGAAGAACGGCAAGTGAAGATGGTGATGGTTGATAAAAACAGTCTTGCAGCAATTTCCATTAATGATCCTGAGCTGATGACGGCAAAACCTGAAGCATTGACAGCTGCTACAGGGATGGATGCTTTAACACATGCGATTGAAGCGATTGTGTCAAAAGGAGCATACAGGATTACAGATGCTCAAGCTTTGGCTGCAGTTGAAATTATCTTTGAATATTTGCCAAAAGCAGTCAAAAATGGGGAGGATCTCAAAGCAAGAGAGCAGATGGTATTCGCCATGTTCCTTGCTGGTGTAGCATTTAATAATGCAGGACTTGGATTTGTCCATGCAATGGCCCACCAGTTAGGCGGCGTTTACGATTTACCTCATGGTGTGTGTAATGCGATGCTTCTGCCAATCGTTGAGAGGGAAAATGCTAAACGAGACCCAAGTAAGTTTCCGGCAATTGCTAAGGCTATTGGAATTCAAACAGAAGGCAAATCAGCTTTGCAATGTGCAGAGGAAGTGATAAATGCAATTGAACAATTAAGCGTTAGTGTGGGTATTCCTGCAACTCTGTCAGAATTAGGCGTATTTGAAGCAGACTTAGATAAGCTTGCTCAGTTTGCGCTTGTGGATGCTTGTGCCCCAGGGAATCCATTTCAGCCTACAAAAGAAGAAGTAATCGCCATGTATAAGGAGATTTTATAAAGTAATATAAAAAGAGGCTGCTACAAAAGTATGTAAGTATACAAAAAAACCAAACTAATAAATAGTTTGGTTTTTTTGTGGGGCGGAGGGCACTCGACTCCTGTGGGAAATAGAGGTGGATGAGACACCGCAGGCGAAGACGAGGAGGCTTTAGCTTCCTCCCCGCAAAAAGCGCAATGAACTGAACGAATGATAAAGTTATCTACTATTTATAATCCCAAGCTTTATTTTTTAAAATATTCCTGTTTAGATAGGTTATATTTTGTTTTGTAGCATCCTCATTTGCTGATTAAAAAGCACGTTTCATTACTTTCCACAGCCAATATCCGCAAAATCCCCCAAGTGTATTAAGGATAACATCATCCACATCACAAGCACCTATCCTTGTTACAAGCTGAAGCAGTTCGACAGAAACAGACAAGGCAAAAGCGCAGCCAATAACCGAGGAAAGCTTGCGGACATTAGCAAAAAGAAGGGGAATAAAGAACCCGAACGGCATAAAAGCGAGGATGTTTCCGAATAAATTATTCGTCCATAACCCCAGATTAAAGGAAGACAATCCGCCTATGTCTGCAAGAATACTTCTAAATGGAATGAAATTATAAGCAACAGTTCCTTTGACTGCTTGTCTGTACCCTGAAAAAAACAATAAATAAAATAAAATTACTATATATACAGCAAATAAACAGAAGCACATTCCTCTGAAAATCTTTCGTCTACATTCCATTACTCTTGCTCCTTATAATGAAAAAATTCACAGCAGTTTCCGAACATTATATAAGAAAAATGAAAGATTTGTACAGAAATTAGCTAAAAAAATGCATTTAACCTATTGATGAATTGTTTTCTTCTTGATATAGTTACTTAGGTAACTAATTTTAATTTAACCTTATAAGTTAGGAGCACCTGCTGCTATGAATGATGTTCATGAATTATTTCACTCGATAAACCAGCTTGCCAGACAAATGACAAAATCATTGAATGATGCACTTCAGCCGTTCGATATTTACAGTTCACAGTGGACTGTTCTCTTTTTGCTTAAAACAAAGGGTTCTATGACACAGAAGGAAATTTCCGATTATTTAGCAATTGAGGCACCGCCGATTACAAGAACGGTGCAAAAATTAGTAGCAAATGATTATGTGAGACAAGTAAAGGGAATCGACAAACGCACAAAAAGGATTGAGCTTACCGAAAAAGCGTTGGAGAAGTACCCAGAATGGGAAAAAGCAGTCCTGCAAATGAACGAGGAGCTGATTCAGCCATTAAATCCCGCATCTCAACAGCAATTACTGACATTGATTTCAGATTGGAATCAGGATTTATCAACTAGGGGGAAGGAATTTGAGTAAGGAAACACTTTGGACGAAAAGTTTTATTAATATTTGGGTTAGCAACTTTTTTTTATTTTTAACATTTTATTTTTTAATGGTGTCTCTGCCCGTTTATGCCATCAATGAACTGCATGGGAAACAATCAAGCGCAGGTCTGATCACGACAATGTTCTTGCTGACAGCCATTGTCATCAGACCGTTCGCAGGCAAGCTGATGCAAAAATACGGGAAGAAGACACTGCTTGTACTGTCATTGGCGATCTTCTTTCTTGTGGCGCTATTCTATTTCTTGCCTGAATCTGTCGGAAGCCTACTGATTGTCCGTGCCTTTCATGGCATCGGATTCGGGATGGCAACTACTGCAACAGGAACGATTGTTGCAGATATTATTCCCAACTCCAGAAGAGGCGAAGGAATGGGCTATTATTCAATGTCGATGAACCTTGCGATGGTTGCAGGGCCGTTCCTTGGTTTGATGGCCATTAATTCATGGGGAGCAGATACACTATTTTTGCTGGCTGTAATATTTGCGGTTTTTGCAATCCTAACAGGTTTATTTATTAAACTGCCGAAAAATACAGTTCCCGCAAGCGAAGCACCGGCAGAAAAGACTCCATCTAAATTCGGCGGCATTCTCGAACCGTCTGCTATTCCGATCAGCATTGTTGCTGCACTGTTTGGAATCGTTTATTCATCTATTTTGTCCTTTGTGTCTGTATATGCAGACGGCAAAGGCTTGCAGAGTGTGTCAGGCTACTTCTTTGTCGTATATGCTATAATCATGCTGATCGGCAGACCATTTGCAGGACGCTGGTTTGACCGTTATGGTGCAAATGTGATTGTTTATCCATGCATTCTGCTATTTGCTATAGGAATGCTGACATTGAGCAATGTAAACACAGCCTTTTTCTTCTTGTTTGCAGCAGCGTTAATTGGCTTAGGTTATGGAACGCTCTTTCCAAGCTTCCAAACAATCGCCATTCAAAAAGCTGCTCCAGAAAAGCGCGGCTTAGCAACAGCAACTTTCCTGTCATTATTCGACAGCGGTATCGGAATCGGGTCCTTTATAGTAGGTTTTGTCGGAGACATGATTGGCTTCGGTTCGCTATATTTCTACAGTACTTTCTATATCTTATTAGCACTTGTCGTTTATTATTTCCTACATGGAAAAGCGGCAAAACAGGCTAAGTTAATGAGCAATGTATCGAAAGCTGGATAAATCTTGAATGCCTGAGCAAATTAATTTGCTCAGGTTTTTTTATGGAAACAAAGAGCTTTTAACCATTTGCAGAAAAATTAAAAAATATTTTTTTGATTATTGACAAATGTGTGAACTTTTTATTATCCTAAGGGTATAACAAATGTTAAGTGCTGTAACAAATGTGACATGAAGAACCTTAAAGTGTTTATCTGTGACAGATGTTACAGTTTTTTTAACTTAAAAATGAAAGCGCTATTATTTAGGGTGAGGAGGCTCAATAACAAGCAAATAAGGGGAGGAGAAGGGGGCTTATATGCAGTTAGCTTTTATACTTTGTTTGATACTTATTGTGCAATATCTTTTATCGCTGTTTCAGATTAAGCAATACAAAAAGAATATCGATAAAATTGTCAGCGGTTACAAAGGTCAGGATGGTTTTTTTATGTTCTCAGGAATGACACGCGGAAAGCTTAAGCACGGAGCAATTGCTGTCTTAATTGTTGATAGTAACTATATCATTCATGAATGTCACTTGTTAAAAGGGATGTCAGTCTTAACTAAATTTAAGGCGATGGAAATCTATAAAGGCAAGCATGTTGGGGAAATTGTCAGCTACATCCATGATGAGATTCCTAATAAGGGCAAAAATAAACTTCCTTCCTCAAGAAAGGCATTGTTACAGGCAAGTGAAAATGCATTATTAACAATCGCTAAGAAAAAGGTGTCATTAGGAGTATAAATAAGGGGGTCAAACAATGGAATGGATCAAATGGTTAGGAGAGCATTTTATTGGGATGTTTCAGGCAGGCGGGGAAACCTTTATGGGGCTGGTAACAGGCATTGTTCCTACTCTCGTAGTTCTATTAACATTCACGTATGCAATGATGAAATTTGTTGGAGAAGAAAGAGTTACACGAATCATTCAGTTTGCTGCTAAATACACAATCCTTCGCTATACACTCATGCCAATTCTATCACTTCTTATGTTAACAAACCCAATGGCATATACTTTTGGCCGTTTTTTACCAGAAAAGCAAAAGCCCGCCTTCTACGATTCAGCCGTATCATTCGTTCATCCAGTCACAGGTTTATTTCCTTATGCAAATGCAGGAGAGCTCTTTGTCTATTTAGGAATTGCTAACGGCATCCAAGAATTAGGGCTGCCGATAGCAGACTTAGCTGTCCGTTACTTTATCGTTGGTGTCGTTATTATTTTGATTCGTGGAATCGTAACTGAAATAATCACAAAATATTTAGCGAAAAAGGATGGCGCTGATATAGCGTAGAAAAGGGGGAGATTGTATATGACAGCTTATCGCGGTGTTTTCGTATCCAAAGGCTCAGGCGGCTGGGGTGTTGGTCTGTATGTGGAACCAGATTCTAAAAAGAGCAAAATTGTTTCGATTACAGGCGGAGGGATTCATCCAGTTGCCGCAAAAATAGCAGAGTTAACTGGTGCTGAGGCAGTAGATGGCTTTAAAGGCTCCTATCCAGAAGAAGAAATGGCCTGTGTTGTTATTGACTGTGGCGGAACTGCACGGATTGGCGTTTACCCAATGAAACGAATTTTGACAGTCGATGTTCTTCCTTCCTCTCCATCAGGTCCGCTGTCCAAATATATAACCGATGATATTTTTGTTTCAGGTGTAACAACGAAAGATGTGGCGATTTCAGAAAGCTATAATCAATCTGCAAGTGCCGAAGAAGCAGCAGAGCGTCCTAAATTTGATACTAAAGATAAAGACAAATTCCAGGAGAACTATAAACAATTAAAACAAAACATTGCAGCAAAACAAAAAGAAAATATCTTGCTGCGTTTCTCAAAAGGAATTGGCAATGTCACAGGCACATTTTATCAAGCTGGCCGGGACACAATGGATATTTTGCTAAAGAATATTCTGCCTTTTATGGCGTTTGTAAGTATGCTCATGGGAATTATTAATTATACAGGTGTGGGCGATTGGATTGCACAGGCACTTACTCCTCTTGCTGGTTCCCTTTGGGGGCTGCTTGTCATAGCGGTTGTCTGTACATTGCCCTTCTTATCTCCAGTGTTAGGACCTGGCGCCGTAATCGCCCAAGTTATTGGCGTATTAATCGGTTCGCAAATAGCGTTAGGCAATATTCCGCCCCAATATGCTCTTCCTGCCCTATTTGCCATTAATGGGCAAGTTGGCTGTGATTTTATTCCTGTTGGTTTGTCTCTTGGCGAAGCTAAGCCAGAAACAGTTCGCTACGGAGTACCTGCGATTCTTTACAGTCGTTTGATCACAGGTGTTGTTGCTGTAGTCATTGCTTATTTTGCTAGTTTTGGCATGTATTAAATACGTGGAAGGATAGGGTCGATGTGTTTAAACAGGATAGAAGGATGCTCGTTAAAATTGCCCAAATGTATTATGAGGAAGGTGCCACCCAATCGGAAATTGCCGACAGAATTGGAATCAGCAGGTCCCTCGTTTCTAAGCTGTTAACGAAAGCGAGGGAAGATGGTATTGTCGAAATTATCATTCATGATGACCATATTCATCAATTTAGAAATATTGAACGGAAAATAGAGCGTCTTTATGCATTAAGGGAAGTAGTATGCATAGAGAGTGTTGGCAAGGAGACGTCAAAAAAGCAATTAGGCGAAGCGGCCAGTGAGTATTTACATCGTGTTATCAGAGATGGCCAGATTATTGGCATGTCCTCTGGCACGACATTAAATGAAGTGGCAAAGGCTATCAGTTCTGTGCAGCACTATCCAACAGCAACCGTTGTTCCATTAGTCGGAGGGATGGGGAACGAGCGAGTAGACATTCATTCGAACAGTATTGTCTCAAAGGTCGGCAATGCCCTTCAATCGAAGTATGAGTTACTGCATGTTCCAGTAATGGTAGACACAAAGGAAGCGAGAGAAGTATTAATACGCCAGCCTTCTATCCGGTCTATTTTTCATTTAGCAGAACAATCACATATTGCCATTGTAGGTATAGGCGGCCGGCCAGAGGATTCGACGATGGTAAAATCGTACATGGGCTCTGATCATCTGCAAATCACGAATGACTCAGAAATTGTCGGCGATATTTGTTATAACTTTATTAATAAGTTTGGCAAGCCTGTTCAAAATGCTTGGAATGACAGAGTGATAGCAATGGAACTGGAAAAATTAAAAGCAATACCGCTCGTTATTGGTGTAGCTTCCGGTCTGGAAAAGGTTCAAGCCATAAAAGCTGCCTTGGAGGGTAGTTTAATTCATGTGCTGATTACAGATGAAGCAACTGGAACTGCCCTTGTAGAAGGCTAGCAAGAGTTGAAGTCGTGCATATGAACTCTGATTTATTCGAAAATTACCATTGACAGGTATTATTTAACACCTTAAACTGAAAATGCGGAACAAATGATAAGGGTTGGAACAAATGTAATAAAGTTCACTATATTGTTAGACTATATAACATTTGTATTTCTAAAATATTAAATTGTAAGCGCATTACAAATACGAGGGAGGAATTATTAATGTCAATTTACACAAAGCTTTTACAAAGAGAACGTGAAAATGCACCCATTAAAGTCGGAGTTATCGGTGCAGGCCAGATGGGTTTTGGAATGATTGCGCAAATCTCCAAAATTCCCGGTATGATCGTAACAGGTATATGTGATGTAAATGTTCAGGCAGCACAAAGAGCTGCTGATTTCTATTCCTCTCAATCTGCCCGCAAGGATTCTATCGTAGTTACAAACGATTATCGTAAAGTCATTCAGTCAAACAATGTGGAAGTAATCGTAGATGCCACTGGTGTTCCAGAAGTAGGCGCAAATGTTTCATTAGAAGCGTTAAGGTCTAAAAAACATATCGTTCTGCTCAATGTAGAAGTGGATATAACAATTGGCTCCATCATGTATCAAATGTTCAGCAATGCCGGACTAATTTATACAGGCTCAGCCGGTGATGAGCCTGCTGCTACACTAGAATTATATGAATTTGCTAAAACGATGGGATTGGAAGTGCTTGTTGCCGGCAAAGGGAAAAACAATCCATTTAACCCGTTATCAAACCCTGATACAGCAGCTGCTGAAGCAAAAAGTAAAAACATGAGTGCCCATATGCTAGCGGCCTTTCAAGATGGGACAAAAACAATGGCAGAAATGAACCTGTTAAGTAATGCGATTGGGTTAATTCCAGATAAGGTCGGCATGCACGGTGTATCAGCAACAGTGCAGGATGTTGCTGATAAATTGGACTTAAAGGAAAATGGCGGGGTATTAAACAGCTTTGGGGTTGTAGAGTATGTAAACGGATTAGCACCAGGGGTTTTTGTCATTGTCAAAAGTGAGCTTGAACCAGTTGATGAAGAGCTGCGCTACTTAAAAGTTGGCAAAGGTCCTCATTATGTATTTTACCGCCCTTATCATTTGGCTAGTTTAGAAACGCCGATCACTATTGCAAAAGCAGTATTAGAGCATGACTCTTCCATTCACCCACTCGGGGCGCCTATATCTGAAACAGTAACGGTCGCTAAAAGAGATATAAAAGCTGGAGAAACATTAGACGGCATTGGTGGATACAGTGTTCGCGGTGTTCTGGAAACGCATTCTGATATGAAGAAAAATGGTCATATTCCAATTGGTTTAATTAGTGGAAAAGTAATAGCAAAACGGGATATAAAAACAGGAACGTTCCTGACTTTTGATGATATAGAGTTAGATACAAATACAACGGTTTGGAAATTAAGAGCATTACAAGATCAGCTTTTTCCATCTAATTTAGAACAACGGCCGCTTGTGACACTATAAGTAATGAACCAATAGGAGGATTAAGGATGACAACATCAGTCGTAAAAGAAATAGGTGTATTAGTTTCCGCATTTAAAGAAGATAAAATCTTAATATTATTCGGGCCACAGGCACCGAAGGAACTTCGAGAAATGGCAGTTATTCATGAATTTGAGCTGTTGGATAGTGAGCCATTAAAGCATGGCGGCACGATTGCATTTGGAGACGAGACTTTTACTATTACAGCGTTAGGAGATCATGCAAATAAGAATTTCAAGGAATTAGGGCATATATCTATCTATTTTCAAGAACCAGTAGATGAAGTGTTGCCTGGAGCTGTGTTTGCTGCACCATATTCCTTCCCAAATTCTATTAATGAAGGAACAGTAATTTCAGTAAAATAAACAAGCGGGAAAGGGAGAATCAAGTATATAAACTTGAGCTCTTTTTCCCTTTTTTTATCCTCTTTTAAATTGATTTTTGATTAGTAAAAAATATCAGAAAATACACGCTTTTCCCTTGACTAGAAGAGCAATACATTATATGATTTTTACAAATGTAACAGTATTGAACAAATGTAAAGGGAGGAACAATAATGAAGATTAAAACATTAAAGCTTCCTGAAATGATTACAGAACAGAAATTAAAAGAGCTGTATAAAGAACTGTGGCTAATTCGGTATTTCGATGAAAAAGTTGACCAGTTTTTTGCGAAAGGAATGATCCATGGAACAACACATTTATGTGTTGGCCAAGAGCCGTCTGCTGCTGGATCCATTGCAGTGATTAGCAGAAAAGATAAGATTATCAGCACCCATCGCGGGCACGGCCACTGTATTTCGAAAGAAGGCGATGTGAACAAGATGATGGCAGAGCTCTTTGGCAGAGAAACAGGCTACTGTAAAGGAAAAGGCGGATCGATGCATATTGCAGATTTAGAAAAAGGCAATCTGGGCGCCAATGGGATTGTCGGCGGCGGGCTTCCGTTAGCAGTCGGAGCAGCTCTTACCTCCAAAATAAAAAATGAGAATTATGTGGTGCTTTGCTTCTTTGGAGATGGTGCATCAAATGAAGGCAGCTTCCATGAATCGCTGAACTTAGCAGCGATTTGGGATTTGCCGGTAGTTTTTATTTGCGAAAATAATCAGTATGGGATGTCCGGCCCAGTCAAAGATATGACAAGGATTGAAAATATTGCCGACAGAGCCGGCAGTTACGGCATACCTGGCAAAGTAGTGGACGGTCTTGACATGATTGAGATAATGAATTCCGTTCACGAAGCGGTTGAGCATGCACGCAATTCTAAAGGACCATCCTTAATTGAAATGAAAACATACCGCTGGAAAGGCCACTCTAAAAGCGATGCAAAAAAATACCGGACTCGGGAAGAAGAGAAGGAATGGCGCGAAAAGGACGGAATTAAACGCTTTAAAGACACGTTAATCAATAGTGGTGTCTTAACAGAAGAAACAGCTAAACAGCTTCAGGAAGAAGCCTATGAAGAGATTGAAAAGGCTGTAACATTCGCTGAAAACAGTCCAGAACCATCCCTTGATAGATTACTAGAAGATGTATATGCCTAAAAGAGAGGAGCTAAAAAATGGCTACTAGACAAATAACCTATTTAGAGGCAGTCAGGGAAGCAATGAGTTTAGAAATGCGAGAAAACGAGGATGTGTTTATCCTCGGTGAAGACATCGGTGTATACGGAGGAGCCTTTGGCGTTACTCGGGGTATGATTGAGGAGTTTGGACCGGAGCGCGTTCGTAATACGCCAATCTCAGAGGCAGCGATTGCAGGTGCTGCCATTGGTGCAGCTTTAACAGGAATGCGTCCAATATTGGAGCTTCAATTCTCTGATTTTATTACAATAGCTATGGACCAAATGGTGAATCAAGCGGCGAAAACACGCTATATGTTTGGAGGTAAAGGCAAGGTGCCAATGGTGCTGCGCACACCTGCTGGTTCAGGAACAGGAGCAGCTGCTCAACATTCACAAAGCTTAGAAGCATGGATGGCCCACATCCCCGGCTTAAAGGTAGTCCAGCCTGCGACAGCTTATGATGTTAAAGGATTGCTAAAAGCGGCAATGGATGATGATAACCCCGTTATTTTTTACGAGCATAAGCTTTTGTATAAAACAACAGGAGACGTGCCAGAAGAATCATACAAAATCGAGTTAGGTAAGGCAGATATTAAACGGAGCGGCACAGATGTGACAATTGTTGCAACCGCTATCATGGTTCATAAAGCACTCGAGGCAGCGGCTGAACTGGAAAAAGACGGCATAAGTGTGGAAGTCATTGATCCGCGTACGCTTGTTCCACTAGATACAGACACGATTATACAATCTGTCAAAAAGACTGGACGATTAATTGTAGTTCATGAAGCAGTAAAGCGAGGCGGTTTTGGTGGAGAAATTGTCAGTGTTATTGCAGAGAGCGAAGCATTTGACTATTTAGATGCCCCAATTAAACGGTTAGGAGGAAAGGATGTCCCGATTCCATACAACCCGAAATTAGAAAAAGCCGCCATTCCCCAAGTTCCCGATATTGTTGAGGCAGTGAAAGAAACAGTGAAGAACAGGTAAGGAGGGAAAGCCAATATGGCAAAAGAAATATTTATGCCTAAGTTAAGCAGCACGATGGCAGTCGGGACACTTCTGCAGTGGTTTAAAGAAGAAGGAGAGACTGTCGAAATCGGTGAACCGCTGTTTGAAATAATGACAGATAAAATTAACATTGAAGTAGAAGCCTATGATGATGGTGTGTTGTTAAAAAAATATGTCGATGTTGACACGGAGGTACCAGTTAACCATATTGTTGGCTATATCGGTGCAAAGGGTGAAGCAGTGCCTGCCAATTCGCCAGGCATTGCTGGCGGTGAAACAGACGTGAGAGAACAAGCAGAATCAGTTTCTATTCAACAAGAACTCTCCCATAATCACATACAAACGGAAGAAAAACCTCGGGCAACTCCAGCTGCTCGGCAAATGGCCCGCACAAACAAACTAGATTTAGTTTTCATTAACGGAAGCGGACCAAACGGCCGCATTCATAAAAAAGATGTGTTGCTACAACTAGAAGATAATACAAAGGCAACACCACTTGCGAAAAAAATAGCAGCAGCAGCACAAGTGGACTTAAATACTGTTGCTGGAAGCGGAGCACAGGGCAAGATTGTGAAAGCAGACATATTATCAGCGCTGCCAGCAAAATCAATGGAATCAGAACCAGTGCTAGAATCAATGGAAATACGGAAGAAAATGTCTGGGATTCGAAAAGTTATTGCCGAAAGGATGGCACAAAGCGCTTATACCGCACCACATGTTACATTAACCACAGAAGCAGACATGATCAAAGTAAAAGAACTGCGAACATCCCTCTTACCAGTTGTCGAAAAACAAACAGGCCTTCGTTTATCGTTTACAGATATTATCATAAAAGCGGCAGGGACCGCATTAAGTCGTCATCCTCATGTGAATGCATCTGTAGTAGGAGACGAAATTGTTCAGTACAGAGAAATTAACATCGGTTTGGCAGTAGCGGTTCCTGACGGTTTAATGGTTCCAGTCATTAAAGACGTTTCTTCAAAAGGACTCACTGCAGTTACAATGGCGGCAAAAGATATCGGACAGAGAGCGCGTGAAAATAAGCTGCTCCCAGAACAACTAAAAGGCTCTACCTTTACGATCTCCAACCTTGGAATGTATGCAGTTGATGCTTTTACGCCGATCATTAATCAGCCTGAAAGTGCCATATTAGGAGTCGGCCGCATTCAGGATAAACCTGTAGCTATAAATAACAGTCTGGAAATTCGGCCAATGATGACATTAAGTCTCTCCTTTGATCATCGAGCAATCGATGGAGCCCCGGCCGCAGCGTTTTTAACAGAATTAAAGCAAATATTGGAAAACCCATATGAGTTATTAGCATAGGAGGTATAATGGTGAAAACCTATGATATTGTTGTTATCGGCGGAGGACCGGGTGGATATACAGCGGCTCTGCATGCAGCAGAGCTTGGACAAAAGACAGCCCTTATTGAGGCAGACTTTCTCGGTGGAACATGCTTGAATCGAGGCTGTATTCCCTCCAAAACATATTTAAAGCATGCTGAAATTATTGAACAAATCGAAAAAGGGAAAGAGTGGGGAATTGACTCAGGACCGCTTCAGTTATCTTTAAGTAAAATGAAGAACCGAAAAGATGACGTCGTTAAACGCCTTCGCAACGGCATTGCTTTCCTTTTAAAAAAAGGAAAGGTGGATGCTTATAACGGCTATGGAACAGTACTGCCTGATGGAAAAGTAATGATTCAATCCGCTAGTAAGGAAGAGACTATTAAGGGCAATAAAATCATTATTGCAACTGGCTCTGTCCCTGCGGTGCCGCCGATTTCAGGATTAGAAACTGTTTCCTATGAAACTAGTGATACAGTTTTCGATTTGGAAGAGATACCTAAATCGGTCGTCATTATCGGCGGTGGCGTAATTGGAGTAGAATTTGCAACTATCTTTGCTGCCTTACAAGCAGAAGTAAGCATTATCGAAGCTTCTGACAAGATTATCCCGACAGAGGATATCGAAGCTTCCAAGTTCTTAACTAGTAGTCTCAAGAAAAAAGGGATTACCATCCATACAAATGCTAAAGTGCAGAGAGTAGAGGAAACTGAAGGGACGAAACTAGTAGCCTGTGAGGATGAAAAGGGGAATGAGCAAAAGCTTCACACAGATATATTAATCGTATGTACTGGGCGCCGGCCGAATCTATCAGCAGTTACAGGGCTTCCATTAGAAACGAACGGACCTTTTCTTCAAGTTAACAGCCAAATGGAAACAAGCATGACAAATGTGTATGCTATCGGAGACGTCATTGGCGGATGGCAGCTAGCACATGCTGCAAGTGCAGAAGGAATAGTTGCTGTAAATAATGCTTCAGGAAGAAAAGACCTTATTGACTATAAAGTAATGCCGCGCTGCATTTATACCCTTCCTGAGATTGCATCTGTCGGTTTGTCAGAAGCAGCCGCAAAAGCGCAAGGAATGGACGTGAAAATAGAGACATTTAATTTTGGCGGGAGCGGGAAAGCAATAAGTGCCGGTCAGCCAGAAGGATTTACTAAAATCATTTATGAAGCAAGGTTTGGCGAGATTATCGGTGTCGTTATGGCAGGTGGAAATGTAACAGAATTGATCGCAAACGCCTCAGCTTTTATGTACCTAGAAGGAACAATAGAAGAGGCAGCTTCCATGATTCATCCACATCCGACAATTTCAGAAACCTTCTATGAAGCAGCGCTGAATGCAGTCTACAAATCAAAAGCGAATAAAGAAATACATTCGGCTATCTAATCATATTCGCAACAAAAAAGCCTAGTAATAATAGGCTTTTTTGTGCAGTTAAAATAATAAGAGGAATAGACGAAATTAAATAATAAGAATTTTCTTAAAATGTCTTGACTGAACAGGTTCTGTATTTTATGATGATTACAAATGTAACGCTATTGAACAAAAGTAAAAATCACTACAAACGAAAGGAGGGAGACAACAATGGAAAAGTTAATTCAATTAGATGAAAAGGTAATTCAATTGCATGTTAAAGCTGCAAATAGGGAGGAGGTAATGACGAGGCTTTATGAAAAGCTAAAGAAATACAATTATGTTAAAGATACTTTTTTAGCTTCTATTTTAGAAAGGGAAAGCATTTTTCCAACAGGCTTGCCTCTAGCTTCGATGGGCGTGGCAATTCCCCATACTGATCCAGAACATGTAGTCACCCCGATGATTGCTGTGGCAGTATTAGAGCACCCAGTAGAATTTATCGTAATGGGCAGTACAGATACACCAGTGAATGTGGAGATTGTCTTGATGTTAGCAATATCTGAACCTACTAAACAGCTTGTGATGCTCGAACGGTTAATGGGTGTCTTTCAAAATGAAGCTGCCATGTCCCAGTTGAAAAATGCAGCATCTGCTAAAGAACTGCTTTCTGTATTAGACAGGGAAATAAATCAGATAAGTGTTTAGCACTTTTTTTTTCACCAGAAATGTAAGCGCTATCTATTGTGAGGGGGTCTTTTTATGATTAAGCAAGCTGTAGATTTTGTATTAGATTTAGGTCCATCTATTATGCTGCCGATCATTATGACAGTATTTGGCTTACTGTTAAAGCAAGGCTTTAAAAAGTCATTTACAGCAGGTATAACCATTGGGATTGGTTTCATAGGTGTAAATCTTGTTATCGGGCTTTTATCGGGGGCAATCGGACCAGCTGCCCAAGCGATGGTAGAGAAATTAGGATTAAATTTAGATATTCTTGATGTGGGATGGCCAATCGGTGCTGCTATTTCCTTTGGAACGCCTGTAGCACCATTAATGATTCCATTAGTACTGGTTTTAAATGTAATCATGCTGTCAACGAATTTAACAAAAACACTAAATGTTGATATTTGGAACTTCTGGCATTTAATCTTCGCTGCCTCGGTCACTTATTATGCCTACGATAACATGATTTTAGCAATTGCTGTTGGCTTAATTGTTTCTGCGATAACCCTCAAATTGGCGGACTGGACTGCTCCAGCTGTAGAACACCACTTTGGGTTAAAAGGAGTCTCAATGGCTCACTCGGAAACAGTTAACTTTGCTCCCATCACATATGCTAGCAACCGGATTGTGGATAAAATACCAGGAATTAATAAAATCGAGGCAGATCCTGAAACATTAAAGAAAAGATTTGGGATTTTTGGAGAGCCCCTCGTAATGGGATTAGTGCTTGGATTGCTGATTGGTTTTCTGGGCGGATACGATGCTAAAGGAATTCTAACATTAGGGATTCAGATGTCTGCAGTATTAATTTTGATGCCAAGAATGGTAGCTCTATTAATGGAAGGACTAATCCCTATTTCAGAAGGAGCCCGCGACTTAATCAATAAAAAGTTCCCTGGTAAGAATGTTTATATTGGGCTTGATACAGCGATTGTTATCGGAACAGCATCAAATATGGCGGTTGCACTAATCATGGTTCCTATTACCTTATTATTAGCTGTAATTTTACCATATAACGGTATGCTGCCTTTTGCGGATTTTGCAGTACTTCCCTTTACAGTCGTTTGGGCAGTCGCAGCAGCACGCGGCAATATTATCCGCGGCATTATTAACAGTATCGTCACCTTGATGATCGTCTTCTTTATTGCTACTAATCTTGCAGATTTAGCAACAACGATGGGAAGAGCAGTCGGCTTTGATTTCCCAGAGGGAGCTACACAAATTTCTGGTATAGATTTAGGATCACACGTCATTCCATGGATTATCGTCCGATTGCTTGACCCAAGCAATCCATACTTTATCGGTGCGATTATAGCTGCGATATTGTACGCCTCGCTCTGGTATTGGGTCAGAAATGACATTAAAAAACAATATGCGAAAGAAATGGGATTAGATGCGAAGACATTAAAGCCTGTTCAACTAGAGGAAGATGAAACTGCTTTTAAAGCTTAATTATTTATTATAGGAGGAATTACAATGGCAAAAAAAATCTTGGTTTCCTGTGGTACAGCAGTTGCCACATCCACAGTCGTAGCGAAAAAAATAGAAGAAATATTAAAAAACAAAGGATTGAATGTTATTGTGGAGCAATGTAAAGTATCGGAGGTGCCGTCTAAAGCGGCAGGTGCAGATTTAATTGTCACAACAACACCAGTAAGTAATACAGGCGGAACACCAGTTATACAAACAATCTCTTTTTTGACAGGGGTTGGAATTGATGCAGATATGGAAAAGATTATTAGCCATTTAGAATAAGCGATAAAAAAGCAAAAAAACGATGTTGTGTTTTTTTGCTTTTTTAAAATGGAGGAGAGATGATGAAGCACTATCGCTACAGTACAACAGTATTTTGGTTTTCTATTATTTTTCCTGTGATTTTAATGATTGGCATGTTTATTTGGGCTATAAACAGCCTAATAAATAATGGTTCAGAGGGTATTTATTTGCTTGTTTTAATCGTGATGCCTCTATTATTTGTTTCCTCTGTTATTGGTTTAAATAACCCTTCGCAAATTACTGTCACTTCTGAGGCAATCGCATTTATTGGGTTTTGGCGAAAGCATGAGTATAAATGGCAAGAGGTCACAGAATTTACCGTTAAAGATTATGGATATGTAGGAAAATCCTTTATCAGAATTGGCAATTTCCGTCTGTTAGGAGGCCGCTATTGGATTTCTAATAAGCTCGAAGGGTATCAAGAATTATTAACCATAATAAAAGCACAAGCAGAAGGACGTGAAAAGCATGAAGGTGAAACCGTACAGTCAAAATGACAGAGCACTGCCGATGAAAGTTGCTGCTTACTATAACAAGGAACAAATAAACTATGAAGACCGGCATATTCCTACTATCGGTGACGAGGAAGTGTTAATTCGCATGGAGTATTGCGGACTATGCGGCACAGATATTCATAAAGTAATCGACGAAACAGTGCCGCCTGAAACTGTTCTTGGCCATGAAGTTTCAGGGGAAATAGTGAAAACAGGTGCTAAAGTAAAGGATTACAAAGTGGGTGATAGAGTATTTGTCGCTCACCATGTTCCATGCTTCACCTGCCATTATTGCAAGAGAGGTTCGTTCAGCTTATGTGCGCAATTTAAACAAACCAATCTAGATCCAGGAGGATTTTCTGAATATATCCGTGTGCCAGCATTGCATGTAAAACATACGATGGGGCTACTTCCAAACGGAATGAGCTATGAACAAGGAGCGCTTGTCGAACCAATCGCCTGCTGTCTTCATGGCTTTGAATTAATAGATACACACCCAGGAGATACGATTTTTATTATGGGCGCTGGCCAAATTGGCCTCCTGCAAGTACAAATTGCCAGAGCCTTATATGCTTCCAACATTATTGTCAGTGATATTAATCCTTTTCGTTTGGATAAAGCACTAGAGTTCGGTGCTGATGAGGCTATTAACAGTCAAAAGGAAAATGTAGCAGAAAAAGTATTAGAGCTGACAAATGGAAGGGGAGCAGATATCATCATCATTTCCGCCAGCATTTCCTCTCTTTTACCTGAAGCATTGGAATGTGTTGCAAGAGGCGGGACCGTATTAGTTTTTGCACCATTTAAAGACACAGAGGTAGCCATACCTGCAGCAAAATTTTTTAAGGATGAAATTAAAGTAATCGGCTCCTACTCTTCCAATCCATATAATTATGAAAAAGCTGTGTATATGTTGAAAAATAAAGTGTTTGATGTAGAAAGGATGATTACCCACCGCTTTCCGTTAGCAGAGTTAGATAAAGCAATCGCAACGGCACATAATCCTACTGCAAGTGTTTTGAAAGTGCTAATAACACCATAGAAAGAGGGGGAGCAATGGTTGATTTAAGGTTAAATGAAAAAATAGTACTTGTAACAGGAGCGGATGATAGTCTTGGTACCGTTATTTGCGAAAAGCTTGTAAAGAATGGCGCTAAGGTTTGGAGTCATCAATTTAGCGAAAATACAGCAGGTTCCAATCAGCATTATGTGAATACAACCACTATTATAAGTAAATTGGACTCACGTGAAGAGGTTCGAACGGTAGTCAATAAAATCATCGCAGAAGATAAAAAAATAGATATTCTCATCAATCTGGCAGAAAAGAAGGATAGCTTTACAATTGATCAGCTGACACCACAGACATGGTTAGCTGCTTTTCAAAGAAATCTGGATACACCTTTTCTATGCTGTCAGGAAATTCTCCCAGCCATGATAGAGCATGGCAGCGGAACCATTATTAATATAACTTCACAAGCGGCATTTACAGGAGATATTGGTCCTCATTATGCGGCATCCAAAAGTGCATTAAACTCATTTACAAAGGGCTTGGCAAAAGAGTTTAAAGAAAAGGGCATAAAGGTGAAGGAAGTTTGTGTTCCTGTTAAGCTACATGATCAGTCACTCCCTTTAAAGAGTAGAAGACACATGATCGAAGCAGTAGCAAATAAGACGTTACTAGCATGTTCAGCTTATTTGGATGAAGAATAGTTTATGATTTGAGGTGCTGTATATGAAAAAAAATATTCTTATTATAGGCGGAGCAAGTGGCATCGGCAAGGAAATTGCGTTACATTATGCAGCAGATAAACATCAGGTTGCTGTTGCAGATATTAATAAACAATCCTTGGAACAGTTAGTTCTAGAAAACGGCCAAAGTACTCTTATTCCATTGGAAGCAGACGCTAGTTCTTGGGAAAGTATCGAACTCCTTGCAGAACAAATAAAAAAGAGGTTTGGCACCATTCACACACTTGTTTACTCAGCAGGTATTACAAAATCAATCAGCTTACTTGAGATGGATTGGGCTGTTTGGCAAAAAACATTGGCTGTAAACCTGCACGGTCTTTTTTACAGCATTAAATTCATATATCCGTTGATCGAGAGCGGCGGAAGCATTGTTATTATTGGATCAGGCTCTGCTATTACTGGCACTGGCGGCGGAATCCAATATACGGCCTCAAAGGGCGGGGCATTTGGGTTAATGAGATCCCTTGTTCAAGAATTGGGAAATAACCATATAAATATAAATGTTGTCGCACCAAGGGTAATTGAATCAGATATGCTCGATATTTTATATCCGACAGAACAATCAAAGGCTGAGCTGAAAAAAGCCATTCCAATTGGACGGCTTGGTACACCAATTGATGTTTGTCAGGCGGTAAAATATTTAAGCAGTGAGGAAGGCAAATATGTGCATGGCCAAATCTTGCTGTTAGATGGCGGAAGAACATATAAAAGTGTCTTATAAACAGTTTCCCCGAGAATCATAATTCTCGGTTTTTTTATGATAAGACGTAATGATTTTCCTAAAAATATGCTGTAATATGTTCTTATACATAACATTTGTAATTACGGATTGGCTGTAGAAAGAGGAGATGATGAAGCGTGGAATGGCAAGAAAAACGACAATTAGTGAAGGTTTCCAGCATGTACTATAATGACGGCTGGACACAAGCACAAATTGCCCAAAAACTAGGTGTTTCAAGACCAGTTATTTCAAAGTTATTGCAAAGGGCAAAGGATGAAGGAATCGTTAAGATATATATAAAGGATGAAAGTGTGCACACTGTAGAATTAGAAAGAAAGCTGGAGCAATATTTTGACCTAGCAGATGCAGTGGTTGTTCCTAATAATGGGCTATCGGCAGAAAGAGCAAAACGGGAAGTAGGTCAAGCGGGGGCCAGCTATATTTCTAACAATATGAAAGACGTTAAAAGTATTGGAATCTCTTGGGGAGAAACGTTAGCTAATCTCGTACAGGAGTATCCTTTTGAGCGAAAAGAAGATATTACCGTTGTTCCATTAGAAGGAGGGATGGGAGTTAAACAAGTACAAATCCATGCAAACCAACTGGCAAACGAATTAGCGAAAAAACTCCAAAGTACATGTGCCTATTTGTATGCACCCGCCATTGTCGAAACAGAAGAACTAAAACAGCGGCTGATGGGGATGGAGGATATTCAAACAGTTTTAGAAATAGGCAGGAATGTAGATGTTGCTCTCATCGGAATCGGAAATCCTTTTGATGATTCAACATTATTGAGACTAGGATATTTACAAGAAAATGACCTTGCCCAACTTCGAGACGTAGGTGCAATCGGCGATATCGGCTTCCGCTTTTTCGATCAAAACGGGAAGCCTATCAATGATTCGTTAAATACAAAAGTAATCGGCATTACGTTGGAAGAGTTTAAAGGAATCAAAAATGTAATTGCAGTTGTGGAAGGGGAACATAAAGTTGCAAGTATATTAGGGGCATTACAGGGCAAGTTTATTGATGTATTGATTACCGATGAATTAACTGCAAATGCTATTATAAAAAACATAACGTGAGTAAATTTTTCTGTATATCTTGTACCTAATCCAGAAAAAATCGAATATAATAATGTTAATTAGTGGTATTTACGATGCATCATAATACGGAATCAATTTTCCTCATTAAGGATAAGGAGAGATTACGATGGAAATCACAAAATTAGATGTCTTCCTATATTGTTCACATTGTCAAGATGAAACTCTGCACAGTGTTCAATATTTAAACCATAAAATCTCTAGTACAGAGTGTACAAATTGCCACCGTAAACTTGATATGCATTTGAATCCGAAAAGAGAGCTATATAAAGAAATATATAAACGAATTGTTACAAAACCTACTAGACTAACCCAAGAATACAGAGATGATTTAAATAAATTTCTTGGAGAATTTCCAAAACGTGCGCTAAGCAAACCATATCGACTTAAAAGATATATGGATGAAACAAGAACGGCATTAAAGAAATTTAAAGACGGCAACTAAATAGCTTAAAATACCGCAGCAGGATAGTTATCTATCCTGTTTTTTTATGAAGAAAAAAATACTGCTTTTCTAAATTGGAATATTGATCTTTGCAGAAACTAGGGACAAGCAATAAAAATATTAATTTAATTTAAATAATCTGCAGTTAAAACAAAAAATGAACAAAGATGTATGTCAAAAGTGAAACGCACCATTCCTGTATGGGAAATCTCAGCAATATATTACATGGTATTCTTGCTAATAAGAGGTATATTTGCTCTGTGAAATGGCAAACTGACAAGAAATGAAAATGGAAATAAAGGAAAAAAATTCATTTTAGTTCTTTTTTTAGAGCTTTTTATATAATATAATAACTGTATTACGAATAATAGTACACTTAGTACAGATGGGGGGCTGAATATGTTTGAACTGGATATAAGAAGCAGGACACCTATCTATGAACAACTGGTGGAAAAGTTGATCGAGCTGATTGTGACAGGAGTGCTGAAGGCTGATGAACAGCTTCCATCTGTTCGAACGATGGCGACACAGCTGACGATTAATCCGAATACCATCCAAAAGGCTTATCGTGAGCTCGAAGTAAGAGGCTACATCTATTCCGTTCAAGGAAAGGGCAGCTTTGTGAAGGCTTCTGAGTTCGTTCAAGATGACAGCAAAATAAAAGAGGCGCTAGAGAGGTTGGAAAAAGCGGTGAAAGAAGCATTGTACTTAGGCATTCAGCCTGAGGATTTGCTTATGCATATCAGGAAATTGATTAATTAAGGGAGAGGGAATAATGCCGATGATTGAATTAAAACAAGTCGTAAAGCGCATTGATAAGGATATCATTCTCGACCATATGAGTTTGAATATACGAAAAGGTAGCATTTATGGACTGCTTGGCTCCAACGGGGCAGGAAAAACAACAATCTTAAAAATGATAGCGGGAATTTATAAGCAGGAAGAAGGAACGGTAACAGTAGATGGAGAGATGGTATTTGAAAATACTTCCCTGAAACAGAAGATGTTCTTTATTGCAGACTATCCTTCTTTTTTACCGCATTATACAACAAAACAAATGGCTTCTTTTTACAAGGAACAGTTCTCCAATTGGAATGATGAATTATTCAATAAAATGGGAGATCAGCTAGCTATAGACAAAAATAAAAAAATCCATCATTTTTCCAAAGGTGTACAAAGACAGATCGCTTTTTGGCTTGCTTTCTCCACACAGCCGGAAATTTTAATATTAGATGAGCCTTTTGACGGCTTGGATCCTGTTATACGTTCGAAAGTAAAGAAACTAATCGTAAACCAAGTCGCAGAAAATGAAATGACGGTTATCATTTCTTCTCATAATCTCTCAGAAGTGGAAGATTTATGTGACCATATCAGCATTATTCATAAAGGAAAATGTTTGATTGAAAATGATATTGATGATATAAAGCTTGATTTCCACAAAATCCAAGTCGCTTTTTCCGAACAAGGTGCAAAAGAATTATTGAAAGATTCTTTAGACATTGTTCATTTTGAACAGCGCGGAAGTGTCAGCATGCTTATCATTAAAGGAGATAGAGAAGCAATTGTCAAACAGATTGAGCTATTATCGCCCTTATTGCTGGATATCTTGCCTCTTACATTAGAAGAGATTTTTATTTATCAAATGGAGGAATTAGATTATGCCATCAAAGAAACCTTTATATTATAAGCAATTATATCTATTAATCTTCCGCAATGTCGGCTGGATTGGTATTCTTTCTTTTTTAGTCTTGTTTTTTGCGATACCAATGCATCTAGTTCTCTTAGACAAAAAGGAATACAAAGAATGGGGAAATAACATAGTATTTGAACAGATTTTCGATGTCATTCCAGAGATTCAAATGGGTGTCTTATTGTTGACTCCTATCTTGCTTGGCATTTTTCTGTTTCGTTATATACAAAATAAAGCATTTAGCGATTTAATGCACAGCTTGCCTGTCAGCAGAAAGTTCCTGTTTCATTTTTTTACTTGGAACGGCTTTATTGTGTTAGTTTTACCAGTAGTTTTAAATGGTTTAATTCTAATGGCAGCTTATTCAATTTTTGATCTAGGAATATTTATTTCTATTAAAAGTATTTGGAGCTGGATTGGCATTTTTACTGTTTATACATCGGTAATATATTTTGCTTGTATCTTTGTCGGCATGCTTACAGGTTTATCCATTACTCAAGGATTGTTTACAGCTCTTTTTCTGCTATTTCCAGCAGGAGTTATCTTTATGGTTTTTTATAACTTCAGCACCTATGTGTATGGTTTTCCTCTCGAAAAATATATCTCTGACAAATTAATATATTTGTCACCGATACTGGCACCAGCCATCATCTACAGCAATTATTCAGACTTAAAGGTTTGTATAGCTTATATTGTCGTATCAGTCATTTTTTATGTGGCTGCAATGCTTCTTTACAAAAGACGCAATGCTGAAACTGTATATCAGACCTTGACATTCCGTAACTTGAGAGGATTGTTTAAGTACACAGTCACGATTTGCTTTATGCTTTTGGCTGGTTTGTATTTTCAAGTGATGAATAACGGCATCGGTTTTCATCTGTTTGGTCTTTTAATCGGCTCATTAATTGGCTATTTGATTGGTGAAATGTTTATCCAAAAATCATGGCGAGTATTCAACCGCCTAAAAGGATATGCTTATTTCTTTATTGCAGTAGTAATTGTGGCAGGAGTTTCACCATTCTTAATTAACAAATATGAACAATACATTCCAGAAGTGAATGACATTAAAAGCGTAGCTATAAATGACAGTATGACGTATACAGATGAGGCAATGAAGAAACTGTCTTCTTCAGAAAACATGGAAAAAGTTATAGAGATGCAACGTGAATTGATTAAAACACAAAACACAGTAGAAATATATGGGGAAAGTGTAATACCGCTGACAATAGAATATAAGCTCAACAATAATAAGAAAGTGACAAGAACATACACAATTAATCAAGATGATTATAGTAAATGGCTTAAGCCGATTTATGAATCAAAGGAATATAAGCAGCAAGTGTATGATTTTGAGTCACAAACGAATATTACAGAGGTAACGCTCGAATTTTCTTATGAAGGCGGAGCTATTACCATAACTAATCCCGAAGAACTTAAAGGCTTTTTGTCTGCGTTAACTGCTGACAAGCAGAAAGAGTCATATGAAGATATGAAAACCAGATATATTTCTTCTGCAAGTATTTCTATCCTAAAAGAGAATGATGAAAATAATTACAATTATTATGATAGTTTTATAACCTTAAAAGATAAACAAACGATTGCATGGTTAAAAAAGCATGGATATCATAATGAACTGACCATCAAACCGGAATTTGTTGAAAAAGTTGTTGTGTTTAAAGCTCGTGATTTAGGGATTGATATTAACCGTGATTATGATTATGTTCCTGAAAATATTGAAGAAGAACTAGATAAGCTTTCAAATAAAGTAGAAGTAAATACAGAAAGCTTACAAAAAGAGATTATTTCAACCTATTCTTATGGGAAAGAAAAATATGCCGTATATGTAAAGACAAGAGATCAATATGGATTAGAAGTAAATTACATTACGGAAGAAAACTTACCAGAAAGTATTAAAAATAGTCTGGAAAAATAAGTGAATGATAGGAAAGGCGGAGGTGCAAATGACTGACAATTACATAAACGAAGCATATATTGCAGTCCTTGCCCAGAAGCTTTTCCGCTCTGTCTTCTGTATTATTAAGCAGCAGCAATTAGCGGAGCTTGTCGTGCAGAAGGCGGTAACTTCCAGTCTTGATAAAACAAGTATGGCTCAAGCAGAATGGGAGAAATATGTGCAGAAGCTCGCAGTTCGCACGGCAATCAATTGTAAAAATTCAACAGTTGAGCAAAAGGAGAAGCTCCTGCGCCGTATGAAGGAGAGTGAAGCTAGCTCGTTAAGCTCAACTAAAAAAGAAAGCAAAGCAGAAAAAAAGCTCGGAAGCATGGTAGGATGTTAATCCTGCCATTTTTGTTTTCTTATTTTGAAAATAGATAGAAATTGCCCCATTATATGGTAGAATAAATTTGGAAAACAAACATTTAAAGGAGCACTAAAACTATATGAATTTTGAACCGCTATTTTTTAATCCGATCTTTATGGACCGTATTTGGGGAGGAACGGAGCTTCGCAGCTTCGGCTACGATATACCGACAGAAACTACAGGTGAATGCTGGGCTTTTTCTGCTCATCCAAATGGACAGAGCGTTGTTAAAAACGGCCAGTTTGCTGGTAAGACTCTAGGTGAATTATGGGAATACAACCGTGAGCTATTTGGAAATGCCGAAGGAGACCGTTTTCCTTTACTGACAAAAATTTTGGATGCCAATCAAGATTTATCTGTCCAAGTGCACCCGAATGATGAATATGCAAAAGTTCATGAAAATGGAGAGCTAGGAAAAACAGAATGCTGGTATATTGTAGACTGCAAGGAAGGTGCTGAAATTATTTTTGGCCACCATGCTCAAACAAAAGAAGAATTAGCCAGCATGATTACTGAAAATAAATGGACTGAGCTGCTGAATAAAGTGCCAGTTAAAAAAGGTGATTTCTTCTTCGTGCCAAGTGGGACTATTCACGCAATTGGCGAAGGCATAATTATACTGGAAACACAGCAAAATTCCGATACAACCTACCGTGTTTATGATTATGACAGGAAGGATGCAAACGGCAATACTAGAGAGCTGCATGTTGAACAGTCAGTTGCTGTTACAACAGTTCCTCATAAAGCGGACGAGTATGATGTGAAGGTAAAAACAAATGGTGACTTAACAGCAACCACCTTTATTGAGTGCCCTTACTTTTCTGTTGAGAAATGGGAACTACAAGGTTCGAGCATAAACAATCAGACAAAACTATTTCTTCTATGCAGTGTCATTGAAGGGGAAGGCAGCATTAAAAAAGATTCTGCTGTTTATCCGTTTAAAACAGGCGATCACTTCCTACTGCCTAGCGATTTTGGCAGCTTTGAACTGGAAGGAAGCAGTGAATTGATAGTTTCTTATCTATAATGTCGAAAAGAGGTGCATAGGGCACCTCTTTTTTTGTTGAAAATCACCAGAAAAAGTGGCTATTTAAGATGGAGTCATTACCAATAATCTGATTATATATACAAAAACGAGGTGCATAAATCACCTCGTAAGGAAAGCTTTCAATCAGCCAATTTTAACAGCGGTCGGCTTACGCAAAGAATATGTGTAGAAGTGGGTAAATCCACATGCCTTTGCAAGCTCGATTCCTTCTTTAAAACCCGCGCCTGCTGTTGCGGCATGATGGGAATCAGAACCGATTGTCAGAAGCTGTCCGCCTAATTCTTTATACAGCTTTAAGATGTCATCATGTGGCATAGAGAGCTCAAGGCTTGTTCTTAAGCCGGATGTATTAATTTCAAGACCGATTTCCCTGTTGATGGCGATTGTCAAAATGTCAGCGATTAAGTCTTTATGCTTAGTAAAGTCATATAAACCTCTTGTAGAAAAAGCATAGCGTTTCATTAAGTCAAAATGGGCGATAACATCAATATCCGCATTTTTAACCATTTCCTTTAGTTCAAGGAAATAGTCTTCGTATATATCCTTTTCAGGATGTGCATTCATAAACTTTCTAAGGGTTGTGCCACCTAAATTATGGACAGATCCTAATATGAAATCAAAAGGTATTGGTGACAGCACACGATGATAGCTGTCCATCATTTGATGAGGTTCACATAATTCAATCCCGAGCTTTATCGTGAGTTTTCCTTTAAACAGTTCCTTGCATTTATTAATATCGTTTAAATACTTTTCCCACTCCATGTGCCCAAAGGTAGGCGCGTTCGGGTTGACAGAAAAATGTTCTGTAAAACAGATTTCATGAACGCCATTATGGATTGCGCTTTGGCAAATTTCCTCCATATCGGCTTTGGAATCAAAGGAATGATTGGAGTGATGATGATAATCGGTATAATATTGCATAATTCCTCCTAAATGAAAAGACTCTCTATCTATTATTTCATAGTATAAATTACATGTCAGTTTATTTAATTCTTTTTGACAAAAAAACAGTTTTCACTCTATAATATAAAGATAAGAAAAAAGCGTATATTAAAACCAAGTAAACCTGTAAGAAAAGTTTATTTAAGGGGATTATGGGAGGTAAACGAATGACAATTCATCAAAGGCTAATGTGGAAGCAAGAAGAACTTGCCCTTTCCATCGACTATCCAAGAAACAGAGCTAATAAAAATAATCATGTTATCCTGATTTGCCATGGCTTAATTGGCAGCCGAATTGGAGTGGATCGTCTCTTTGTGAAATCAGCAGCAGAGCTTGTAAATAACGGTTATACTGTGTATCGATTTGATTATGCAGGCTGCGGTGAAAGCACAGGCGAGTACGGCAAATTTGGTTTGAGTGACCTGATTGCTCAAACGAAAACAGTGATAGACTATGCATGCCGACAAGAGGAAACAGACGAAATTATTCTTCTTGGTCACAGTTTAGGAGGCGCTGTAACACTGCTTCAAGCGAACAGAGATGACAGAGTAAGCAAGCTAATCCAGTGGGCAGCCGTTGGAAACCCGTATGAAGATTTAGCGAAAATAGTCGGAGCGGATGAGGTTTCCGCTTTAACAGAAACCGAGACAATCGATTTTTACGGCTATCCACTTTCAGGCTATTTCTTTCAGTCGATGAAAAAGTATCAGCCTTTGCAAGAATGCACCAGCTTTAATGGTGATGTCCTGCTTTTGCATGGCAATGGTGATTCAGATATTCCCCATGATTACCTCCAAGAATATAAACGGAATTACGAACAACGTGCAAATGGCACAGCAGAAGCTTTTATCATAGAAAACGGAGAGCATACTTTTTCTTGTGCCAGTCATTATGAACAACTGATAGAGAAGACAGTTCAATGGCTTAATAAACAAATGTTGTGATTTGTTCGTTTACTCTAAAAACATACTAAACTGAGAGATTAGGATAACGAAAACTTAGTAGTGCGAAGGATTCTGCAGACAGAATCCTTTTTTTATTGCTGTTTTTTTATCATGTTTTTTGGGAGGAAAAATTTTTTTCATAACCTATTCAACATTTGTTTGCGGCTGTCGATATTACCGGTAGAGATAGGAGGGACTCTTTTTGACAGAAAAATTTAAATTCAAAAATCTTAGAATAGGCTATAAATATGGAATTGTGTTTTTGTTGACACTTGTATTATTTATCACTTCTATATCAATAACCTTTGTATCCTTAAATAAGATGTCCAAAAACAACGATGAAGTAAGCAGCAAAAACGAGCTAAGTATTAACACAATGGAGTTAGTGGCGTTATTTCAAGAGAAAAATACGCAAATACCGCTTTATTTTCTTGATGCAAACGATCAAAAACTTGATGAATACTTAGAATTAAGTAAAAAGTTTACAGCGACTGCACTTAAAGTCGAGAGTAGTATAGAAGGCGAAGAAGCGAAAAAAATATATTTACAGCTGATTGAAAATAACCAAAAAATTGATGAAATATTTTTCAACTCTGTTGTTCCGAACGTGAAGGACTTTAATACAACAGCATATAAAGAATTGGAAAAAGAAATCACAGAGTTAAAAGTAAAGGTAACAGATGAAGGGGAGCAGTTGAACAAGCTTGTCGCTGCAGAAAATAATCAGTCAATAACTGCATTAAAAGCCCTTGTAAGCAGAACTAGCTTGCTTGTCGGCGTATTGACTGTTGTGACAATTGTAGTTTCCAGTGCTATTTTAATCATCATCTCAAGAAGAGTACAAAGTCAGTTAAAACATGTCATTGAGGTAAGCGATTCCATCGCAAATGGAAAGCTCGCTATTGCACCACTTGCGGAAGATTCCAGTGATGAAATTGGTCAATTATCCAAATCTATTAATAAAATGGGCTCAAGTTTAAAAGAGACAATACATGGTATTTCTGGGATGTCGACAAATCTTGATTCAAGAAGTATGGAAGTATCAGAAGCAGCTGTTGAGGTAAGCGAAACAATTGATATGATGACAACGACAGTAATGGAGCTAGTAGAAGGGGTCAATGTCCAGGCAGATGCAGCCTCAACGATTGCCGCAAATATGCAAGATTTCAATCATCAAATTGCCGAAGCAGATGAAAATGCAAATGAATTAGTAAAAACATCCGCGGCTGTTACAACGTCAAGCAAAGAGGGAAGCAGACTGATGCATTTGTCCTTAGAACAGATGCATACGATTAATACAGTTGTAACAAGCAGCGTTAAGAAAATGAAAGAGCTTGAAAGCAATACAGCTAATATTACTGAACTTGTCACATTTATTAAATCAATTGCAGAGCAAACAAACTTGCTGTCCTTAAATGCCTCGATTGAAGCAGCAAGAGCAGGGGAAGCTGGCAAAGGTTTTTCTGTAGTGGCAGAGGAAGTGCGTAAGTTGGCTGTGCAAACTTCTGATTCTATTAATGATATTACAGGATTAGTAACAGCCATTCGGGAAAACAGTATTGAATCTCTGACTCAGCTTGAAAAAGGGTATGAGGAAGTAAACAAAGGAGCAGAACAAATTAAATTAACGGAAAGCTCCTTTAATGAAATCCTGGCAGGCATTGCTAATCTGACAGATAAAACGATGAACATTTCTGAAATCATTAAAGAATTCAGCAAAACGAGCACAGGCATAAGTACATCTGTTGAGCAGATTGCAGCTGTGTCGGAAGAATCAGCAGCGTCCTTTGAAGAAGTTTCTGCTTCGATGATGCAGCAAAATGATATGATGACAAGCATTACGGCAAACTTTAAAGAAATTACGCAAATGGTAGATGATATGAACAATATGATTCAAAAATTTGAACTAGAGAAGGAGGAAAAGGGACATGCGTAAACTGCATAAACAACTAGCAGCAGGAGCAATGGTACTAAGCATTTCCCTTCTGTCCGCCTGCTCTCAAGATACAGTTAAGGAAACAGCTAAAATAAAGCTTTCACAAGATGATAGTAAAGTTTATGTCGGCTTCTCTCTCGATACTCTCGCAGAAGAACGCTGGTATAAAGATAAAGATGCTTTTGAAACGACTGTTAAGGAGCTTGGCGGTGAGGTGAAAACACTTGCTGCCAACGGGGTTGACAGTGTGCAGATTAAACAGGCTGAATTGTTGATTGCAGAAGGTGTTGATGTTTTAGTCGTTGTACCTCATAATGCCGAAGTATCTGCTGAGATAGTGGAAATAGCTCATAAGGCAGATGTTAAAGTAATATCTTATGACCGATTAATTAAAAATGCTGATGTTGATTATTATATTTCTTATGATAATAAAAAAGTCGGCCAGCTGCAGGCACAAGAAATTTTGAAAAAACAAAATAAAGGGAATTTTGCTTATATCGGCGGTGCTGAGACAGACAATAACGCCATCCTCTTCAGAGAAGGAGCTATGGACGTGCTGAAGCCGTATATAGATAAAGGACAAATTAAGCTTGTATATGATCAATATACAGCTGAATGGAAGCCAGAAACAGCCGAGAGCAACATGAAGCAAGCTTTAAAAGCTAATAAAAATGACATTCAGGCAGTTATCGCAGCAAATGACGGCACTGCCGGCGGTGTTATTAATGCCTTAAACGCAAGCGGCTTAAAGATTCCAGTATCCGGCCAAGATGCAGAGGTTGACGGAATTAAACGCATCCTTGCAGGAACACAAACAATGACAGTCTATAAACCGATTCAAGCAATTGCAGAAAATGCTGCAAATATCGCGATGAAGGCGGGGAATCAGGAAAAAATCGAAACAACAACAACAGTGAACAACGGCAAAATCGACGTTCCAGCAATCCTCCTCGATCCAGTAGCAGTCACTAAAGGCAATATAGAGGATACAGTAATCAAGGATAATTTTATTAACAAGGATGACTTAGAATAATCACTTAAGGAGCTTAGGAATGAGCTCCTTTTGTGTGTAGATGAGACTACTCTTTTTCAGTTGGATAGTATATAATTAAAGGTATAGAAAAATATAGTATCTAGTACTAAGAGCAGATGTTATACTAATCATAAATAATTCGTTGTATTTTTACATAAAGGAGATTTAACATGTATACATTCACAAGTAATTTTGCCAATATTGTTTTAAAAATATTTGGGCGCAGTGAGGCGATAAACAAGGATAAACTGCCAAAGGATACAGGTTATGTTGTTGCCTGCTCTCATATTGGCTGGATCGATGTTGTGGCACTTGGAACATCACTATTGCCGAAACAGATTCACTTCATGGCAAAAAAAGAGCTGTTCACAAAGCCTAATGCTGCCAAGTTTCTTAACAGCATTAACGCCTTTCCAGTAGACCGGGAAAATCCTGGGCCTAGCAGTATTAAGACGCCTGTTAAACTGTTGAAAGAGAAGAAAATCGTCGGCATCTTTCCAAGCGGGACAAGAACGTCCGAGGATGTTCCGCTGAAAAGAGGAGCAGCAACAATCGCCAATCTTGCTAAAGTGCCGATTGTGCCAGCAGCTTACAGCGGTCCGACAGATCTTAAGGGATTGCTAAAAGGAAATAAAATTAGAGTAATGTTCGGCGATCCGATTTTACTGCAAAAGGAAGACGGCTCGAGAAAAGATGTTGCGGAGCTGACGCAAGAAATGACTGATGTTATGGCAAGTCTGCAGCTGCAGCTGGATGCAAGAGGGAAAAAGCAATGATTGATTTAGCCATTGTAAAAGATATTTTAAACCGCTATCCGCTGCCCCTCGTAGATGAAATCTTGGAATTGAAGGCTGGCAAAATGGCTGTAGGTGTTAAGCAAATCAGTAAAGAAGACACATTTGCTACAGGTCAAAACCCAAAAAGCCCTATTTTGCCGGGAGTGTTAATCATTGAAGCAATTGCTCAAGTAACAGCAGTAGCCATTCACAGTGAAAAAAAACATGAAGGCAAATGGGCGTTATTAGCAAAAATAAATGACTGTAAAATAAGAAGACCAGTCTTTCCAGGTGACGAGCTTTGTATGGAGGTTTTCGTCACAAAGGTCAAAAAAACGATTGCCAAAGCAAAAGGAATCGCAACCGTTCGCGGTGAATTAATCTGTGAAACAGAGCTGCTGTTTTCCTTTAAATAAAATTTTCGCGTATGTAAGGGAGCTACTACATACGCTTTTTTAACAAATTTATAATAAATTTTACGCACTCAATTTATAAATAAAAATAATAAACCAAAGCAACTAAAAGTTAAATAAATTCGTTCTTCTAAATCTCTTACAATTGAATATAAATTTAGAGAGAAAGGAGACGACCTATGCATATATCAAAATTAAAATACTATTTCCAATACATTTACACTACTGTTTTAGGAGTCATCCTTGTTTTTATCTTAATTTCTGGTGCAACGACTTCACTAGTTTCACAAAAATTCTCCTCTGATTATATAAGAGAGGCCCTCGACAAGGTCGATGCCACCAATTTATACTCCCAGCTCTTTAACTTTGAAAATCACTATTTTCCAAAGGAAGGAAGCGCTATTTCCTTATCAAACCTATTCTTTCAGGTTGCCACAAATATCAGCCTTGATGATACAAGAACACTATTAGGACGAGAGCTGCCCCAGCTAAGCTTTTATCATACAAAAATCATTGTTGCTGAAGAAGGGACAACCATCGCCCAATTGCCGTATGAATCAACACCTTCTGATGAAATACTAAAAAATCCGAAGGAAGCAGACGAAGAAAAAATTACCGAAGATACCCCAAAATCAGAAGACAACAATTCAAATCAAACTTCCTCAGAAAAACGGGTTCTTATCTATCAAACACATAATTTAGAATCTTATTTGCCGCTGTTGAAGAATGCTAAAGACCCAGATGATGCAATCAGTGCGGATGAACGGGTTAATGTAGTCAGTCTTGGTACTAAATTAACTAGCCTTCTGCAAAACGAAGGGATAGGGGTTCAGCATGATAAAACAAATATGAATCAAAGACTGTTAGACCGGAAGTGGAAGTATACTGCTTCTTATAATGCTTCAAGTGAAATTGTAGAAACAGCCATGGCAGAAAACAAAGATCTTACGTATTTAATTGATATACACAGAGATTCATTGCGGAAAGATAAAACAACTGCTACTATTAATGGCAAGTCATATGCAAAGATAGTTTTTGTTGTCGGTGAAGGTTATGAAGGCTATGAAAAAAACCAGGCTTTTGCCAAAAAAATGCATGAAGAACTTGCTGCTAAGTATCCTGGTATCAGCAGAGGCGTATTTGGAAAAAGTCAGGATTCAGGCAATGGTATATACAATCAAAACTACTCAGATAAAGCTATCCTTCTTGAAGTAGGCGGTGTCGACAATAACCAAGAAGAACTGAATAGGACAATCGAAGCTTTTGCCGACGTCTTCTCCGAAATATATTGGGAAGAAAACGGTGCAACAGAACAGTAAACTACCTTAGCCTCCTTTTCATTTTGGAAAGGAGGCTGTTACTTGTTTATTTTTATGCTGCTGAGAACTTGCTGGTATTTGACGATATACACATCAAGTTCTTGGCTGATATTCAAAACAGCAAGACTCTCTAAACCTTCCTGTGACGCAATTAGCAACAACTCACAGCGAAGATGATTGATTTTAATAAGCAACTTATTAAGCTTTTCCTCTTTGCAATCCCTTTCCTTCAGCAAGATGTATTCTCCCTTATTCATTATTCCTTACAAAAATGAGCCTTATAACCTATCATACTGTCAAATTATGAACAAATAATGAATGTTTTTTAAACTTTTGCAACTCACTTTAAAAATAATCGATTATTTAGACAGAAGAGGAGGAAAAGTACGCTCGAATATATAAAGAAGTACTTGAGTATTTTATACAAACCATGAAAAGGAGAGATTCTATGAAAATGCCAATCGCATTGCAGTTATGGAGTGTAAAAGAGGAGGCTGAGCAAGACTTTTTCGGGACGTTGGAAAAGGTAGCAAGCATGGGCTATGACGGTGTGGAATTTGCAGGTTATTACGGGAAAAGTGCACAAGAAATAAAAGCAAAATTAAAGGAGCTAGGGTTGAAAATTGCCGGTTCTCATATCAGCATGGAGGATATTTTGCAAAACACAGACAAGGTAATAGAATTTGAGCAAGAGCTTGGAAATAAATATATTGTGTGTCCTTGGGCAAACTTTCCTACAATCGAGGAGTGGAATGATTTTGCAGAAAAGATGCAGAAAACAGGTGTTAAGATTGCAGCTGCAGGATTATCCCTTTTATATCATAATCATAACCATGAATTTGCCCGCAATGATGATGAATTTATTCTTGATAGGCTGTTTAAGGCAGTGCCAGCCGGCTATTTAAATGCAGAGCTTGACACATACTGGCTAGAATACGCAGGGATTAATGCTATTGACTATTTGGACAAATGGAAGGATAGAACTCCGCTAATCCATGTGAAGGACTTGGATGCTAGTAAACGGGAAAGTACAGAAGTCGGCAATGGCAGTTTAAATATAAAGGGTATTGTTGAAAAAGCTTACGAGAATGGTACAGAGTGGCTGATCGTTGAACAAGAAGCATTTACTCAGCCACCATTAGCGAGTGTCGAAATCGGTTTGCAAAATTTACAAACAATAGTAGCAAGTTTATAGTATTAAGTCCTCCCCTTGGTTTTTAAGTTGACCTCAGAAATGAAAACGCTTATAATTCAAATTGTAATCGTTAGTGAAACGTTTCGATAAAGGGATAAGGGGAGGCAGAAAGATGGTTGAGCTCAATCTGAAGTCAATAATTCATAACATGACATTAGAAGAAAAGGTCGCACAATTAATCCAGCTCGCCGGAAATTTTTATTACGGCTTGGCAGGTGAAATAACTGGTCCATTTGAAGAGATGAACATCAGCGGCTTTGTTGTTAAAAACAGCGGTTCTGTTTTAGGTGTTTCTGGAGCAGAAACGGTGCGAAAAATACAAGAGGAGCATTTAAAAAACAATCGTCATGGAATTCCACTCCTATTCATGTCAGACATCGTTCATGGCTATAAAACAATCTTTCCGATTCCTTTAGCGATTGGCTGTTCTTGGGATATGGAGCTGGCAGAAAAAAGTGCAGCGGTCGCGGCTAGTGAAGCAGCAGTTGCTGGTGTACATGTCACCTTTGCACCAATGGTTGACCTCGTCCGTGATCCGAGATGGGGCCGAGTGCTTGAATCGACAGGGGAAGACTCTTTTTTAAACAGTGCTTTTGCCAAAGCATTTGTGAGAGGCTTTCAAGGCAGTAATCTGGCGGAAGATTACAGCAAAGTGGCTGCATGTGTGAAGCATTTTGCTGCCTATGGTGCCTCAGAAGGAGGCCGTGACTATAACACTGTCAACATGTCTGAACGCCAAATGCGAGAATCCTATCTGCCTGCCTATAAAGCAGCACTAGATGAAGGCTGTGAAATGGTCATGACATCCTTTAACACCGTTGATGGGATTCCAGCTAGCGGCAACAAGTGGCTCATGCGAGAAATTCTTCGCGAGGAATGGGGTTTTAATGGTGTGTTGATATCAGATTGGGGCGCAGTCAAAGAGTTAATTCCCCACGGAGTCGCTGATGACGAAGCAGAAGCAGCCCGTATGGCAATCACTGCTGGTGTTGATATTGAAATGATGACCCCTTGCTATATCAGCAGCCTGCAAAGTCTGATAGAAACAGGGAAAGTGGAAGAGGCATTATTAGACGAGGCAGTGATGCGCATTCTAAAGCTGAAAGATAAGCTCGGGTTATTCCAAAATCCTTACAGAGCTGCAGATGCTGCAAAGGAACAAGAAGTGATCCTTTCTAAGAGCAATCGAGAAGTTGCCCGTAAACTGGCAGAGAAATCATGTGTTCTTTTAAAAAATGAGAACGTGTTGCCCTTGGACAAACAGCAGAAAATCGCCCTCATTGGTCCTTTCGCACAATCATCGGACATCTTAGGAGCATGGTCTTGGAAAGGAGAAATCGAAAAGACAGTAAACCTCCATGAAGCACTAAAAACAATGACAGAAAATCTGTCCGTCGCACAAGGTTGTAATGTTGAAACTATAACAGAAGAACAAGTTGCTGAGGCAATAGAAGCAGCGACGGCCGCGGATATACTAATTCTTGCAGTCGGCGAAAATGCTTCCATGAGCGGTGAAGCCTGCAGCCGTGGTGATATCACTTTACCGGAGGCGCAGCTGCAGCTAATTAAACAGATGAAAACATTAAATAAACCAATAGCTGTCATCCTGTTCAACGGCCGTCCCCTTGATTTACACGGTGTCCTAGATGAAGCTGATGCTGTGCTCGATGCATGGTATCCTGGAACAGAAGGAGCCGCTGCAATAGCTAATATTCTATATGGAAAAGTGAACCCTTCAGGAAAACTGGCTATGTCTTTTCCCTATTCAGCAGGGCAAATTCCAGTTTACTATAATGCTTATAATACAGGCCGTCCCTATGACGGAGTAAGCCGTGATCATTATGTATCCAAATATTTAGATATTCCAAATAAGCCGCTGCTCCCATTTGGCTTTGGCTTAAGCTATACAAACTTCACATACACTAATCTGCGATTGTCCTCCGATAAGATGAGCGCAGATAAACCCGTTCAAGTCACACTAACCATTACAAATACCGGAGAATACTCCGGAGAAGAAATTGTTCAGCTCTATATTCGTGATTTGTCAGGCGAAGTAGTCCGTCCCGTCAAAGAACTAAAAGACTTCCAAAGAGTAACCTTAAACTCAAAGGAAACAAAGGACATCCAATTTCAAATTACAGAAGAACAGCTGCGCTACTACCATTCTGATATGAGCTTTACTAGTGATGCAGGCTTGTTTGAATTGTATGTGGGCAGCAGCAGTGAGGATGTATTGTCTGGGAGATTTGCGTTGATAACAAAAGAAAGTTAATTTAATGGGCATCTAAGTTTTTGCAGTGGATTATTTGGAAAATAAAACGTTTATAAGCGGAGCCAGGAAATCCAGACGATTTCCTGGCTCCCTTCCTTACATAAAAAATAACTTGCACACAACAAGAACTATCCTAGTAATTTTGATAAAATAGTATTATTGATTTATTTTACATAGCAACTTTTACAAGATTGGAGGGATTCGTATTGGCAGGAATTAAGGATATCGCAAAAGAGGCAGGTGTATCGATTTCAACCGTTTCGTATGCGCTTAATGGGAGCCCAAAAGTAACGGCAGAGACACGAAGCCGGATATTGGCAATTGCTGATCGGTTAGGATATGTTCCTAATGCTGCGGCAAGAATGCTAAAGGTGAAGCAAACAAAGATAATCGGTGTCTTCTTGGCTGATTATGGAGGATATTTCTATGGTCCGCTGCTTCGGGGGATGCGTGAGGCTTTAAATGAGAAGGGGTATGAATTAATTGCGTGCTCTGGTGTTCAATCTCATCGCCTTTTACTCGAAAAGGTTATAGATGGCGGTATTATTTTAGATCAGGCATTTACTGACGAAGAGCTGCTTAATTATGCTGACAAAAGCTATAAAATCGTAGTGCTCGACAGGGAGCTTAATCATGAAAATATTAAAGGAGTGCTTTTGGATAATAAAGCTGGTGCAAGAATAGCTGTAAGGAAGCTTCTTCATCATAAGGTGAACAAGCTGTATGCAGTTACAGGTCCTGCTGGTTCTTATGATTCCAAAAAACGGCTGGAAGGTGTCAGGGAGGAATTACTTTCGTTCCCAAATGTGGAGCTGATTGAAATACAAGGTAATTTCCTAAAAGATTCTGGCGAAGAGGCAGCAAGACAAATTTTTGCAGACTGCAGGGAGCCGATTGCAATATTTTGCTTAAATGATGAAATGGCTGTTGGGATTTATAATTATCTTCAGGATAAGGAATATAAAATAGGCAAAGATGTGTTCCTTGTAGGTTTTGATAATATTGAATTAGCACAATATATGGTGCCAAGATTAAGCACCATCAGCTATTCCAGCTATGAATGGGGTTGTATCGCTGCTAATAATTTATTAAAGCTGCTATCAAACGAAGCAGTTGAAAATGAACAAATTGAGGTTACGATAACGGTTGGCGGTTCTTCGTAATGGTTATTACAGTCTTAAGTTTTTGAACTTGAGGCTTTTTTTATATTTACTAAACCCGCATATTTCCTTATAACAACAGCAAAATAAGAGCATGGAGCTTTTCTATCTTAAGGGGGGCTATGATGGACTTTCCGACAATACAGACGAATTTCTGGGATGCCGTGGCGGCAGTGCCGATTGTGATGGTACTTACACAGCTTATAAAGTGGCTTTTTCCTATTCCTAAAAAATTCAGACCAACAACCGCTCTTATTTTAGGACTAATAATTTCTGTCTTTTTCAGCCATAGACATAGTTTAACAGCAGGTCTGTTTATGGGATGGTTTTATGGTTATTCTGCAATAGGCTCTTATGCGTCTACGAAAACAAGTGTATTAACGATGATAAGCAAGTGGGAGAAGAAGGATAAATACCCGCGGATTAGACTGTTTTTAGAAAAGGTATTTTTAATAAAAAAGAAGTTGACCACTTTGCCTGATTAAAAAGAGCAGATGGAATTATCCATCTGCTCTTATTTACTTGGAGGAGACTTCTTCATCCATCGCAAGCAAGTATTGTTTATATCTTCTCAATGCTGCTTCACTTGTAAGAGAGAAGCGTTCCATAATATATTCATCAGATTTGCCTTGCTGAATTTCCTCTAAAATTGCTGTATTCCGTAAGGTCACTGCTGATATTTTTCGCAAGCCTGCCCGCTTGACTTCATCCTTTATCATTTCCTGGATGGCACGAACGGATAAAGCTTTTGGCTTCTGTCTGTCATAATCATATTGAAAGGATAGAGACACATTATTAAAAGCAACGAAAAGCGGATCCTTAGAGTGATATTTCGGGCGAAACAGCTTCGGAATAGAATAAAAATATGTCCTGATATCTTCCATAATCTGATTTTCAACAGCAAACTTTTTCATCGTTGTCCCAAAAGGTATCGAAAGCTCTCCTTGCGAAAGATTCATTTGCTCCATCGTTATGGCATACACTTCTGTCGGTGTTAACCCGAATGCTCTGATAAGGGATGCAATGGCAGCATTACGCTCCACTAAAAAATTTCGTGCTGCTTTTTTTCCTGTTGCTTCCGAGTATCGAAGTTTCATAGTATAGATCAGTTTAGTGAACTCCTCACTCTCAATAAAATCATTGTTTGTTAAGGAACGGAGCGGTGCTGTGTGTGATAATTTATGAATATCATGGGCTGCAATACATTGATAATATTTCAGGAAACGGCTCAGCACTGTCGCTAACCGGCGAATCGTCGCATGGGAAAGTTTTTTATTATGCAGGTAGACGAAGTATTTTTGAATATCGTCTTTTCTTAATGCCTTTAACGTATCCATATCCGTTTTTTTCTGTTCTGCTTCAAGCCAAGAAAAAAACTTCTTCAAGTCTGATTCGTATTGTTTTAGCGTCAATTTAGAGCGTCCGGCTTCGTGCAAATCCTCTAGGAAAGCATGAGCAAAATCGGGTAATATAGCCATAAGCTTTCAGCCCCTTTCTTTTTTAAAAAATTTTTCTGGATTTAGATTAACTTCTTTCTTTATTTTAACATAGGTTAGTAAGTGAGAGAGAGGGAGGATTTAGGTTGATAAGAGCTAAAATTGGAGAATCGACATATGTGATTGGGACGGAGCTAGAATCACACTTTAGCTCATTCAAGAAACATATTATCGGAGATGATTTTGCCTACCCTACTGTTTATGGTACCCAAAAATTATTATATGCTGATTGGACAGCGAGCGGAAGATTGTATCGGAAAATTGAAGATAACCTTGTTGACATAATTGGTCCTTATGTAGCAAATACACATACAGAGTCCAACATAACTGGCACCTATATAACAAATGCCTACCATGAGGCAAAAAGCATCATTAAAAATCACGTGCATGCAAATGATGATGACATTCTAATCTTTGATGGTTTTGGCATGACAGGTGTTATCAATAAATTTCAAAGATTAATCGGCATTAAACATATGGACAAACGAACGCTGACTATTAAGGAAAGACCAATTGTTTTTGTAACACATATGGAGCATCACTCCAATTATCTGTCGTGGCTTGAAACTGCGGCAGAAGTAATCACAATCCGGCCAGATGCCAATGGCGATGTGGATTACAGTCACTTAGAGGAGCTGCTTCTATTGCATAAGCAAAGGCATATGAAAATAGGAGCGTTTACTGCTTGCTCCAATGTAACGGGCAGAAAAACTGATTATCATCAGCTAGCAAAACTAATGCATCAATATGGCGGGATTTGTCTTGTTGATTTTTCTGCATCCGCCCCATATGAAACCATGAATATGCATCCCGAGGATAAGGAAGCATTCCTAGATGTCATCTGCTTTTCGCCTCATAAGTTCTTAGGTGGACCAGGTACAAGCGGCGTTCTTATAATGAATAAAAAGCTCATTCATGCAAAAATTCCTGATCATCCAGGTGGAGGAACAGTTGACTTTACGAACGGATGGGGAGACGTTCTTTATAAAAAGGATTTGGAAGAGCGGGAAGACGGCGGAACACCAGGCTTTCTTCAAGCAATTAGGACTGCTCTCGCTATTCAGTTAAAGGAAGAAATGAATGTCCAGAAAATGCAGCAGCGTGAACAGGAGCTTGTCGCTTTGACAATGACAGAATTAAGTAAAATACCAGGAATAACGATACTGGACGGTGAAAATAAAAACCGCCATGGTATTATTTCCGTAATTTGTGAAGGGCTGCATTTTGATCTTGGAGCAAAGCTTTTGAATGACCGATTCGGCATTCAAGTAAGAGGCGGCTGCTCATGTGCCGGCCCATACGGTCACTATTTGCTTGGTATGAGTAAAGCGCAATCTAAGCAAATAAGTGCAGAGATTCAAAAGGGCATCTTCACAAATAAACCAGGGTGGATAAGAATCTCGCTTCACCCGACAATGACCAATAAGGAAGTTTATTCTATTATCCATGCTTTTAAAAAGATAATCATGTATAAAGAAGAATGGCAGAAGGATTACTGCTATATGCCTCGAAGCAATGAATATGTTTGTGCATTACGAAGTAATGATAATCATACGGATATTTTTAAATCCTCCTTAAAATAGAAACTGCTTTTTAAATAAGTGTATGCTAAAATATATACAATTGAATAAAAAGCAAACCACAGGGGGAGCATGTATGCTGAGAGTGATCTTAAATGATCAGACCCTTAGAACCTGTTAGTTAATACTAGCGTAGGGATCGTGGCTAAAAGACAATTAGCTAAGTAGATAAGTTTATTCTTAACTTTTTTATGCGGAAAAAACACATTAATCTTACTTCATCTCCCCTTTGGTATGCATATATAACAAGGGGGATTTTTTATGAAAAAAATGGGGTTAGTTGTTTTAATTGAAATCGCCATCTTCGCAGCCTTTGCACTAGTACTGGATTTGCTGCCATCGATACATCTTGGCGCAAGCGGCTCTATTTCCATCGCAATGGTGCCAATCTTTATCATTGCTTTCCGCTGGGGTTTTAAAGCAAGCGTTGCAGCCGGCTTTTTATGGGGGCTGCTGCAAATCGTCACAGGAGATTTACAAGCACTGGCTTTTTGGCAAGTTATTCTTGAGTACTTCCTTGCCTTTGCCTGCATCGGGCTTGCCGGGCTGTTCATGCCAGCTATTCAAAATAAATTAAAAAATGGTGAAAAAGGCGCCGCGTCACTATTAATGGTTGCCGGCATCCTTTTTGGAAGCTTTGTCCGTTATTTTTGGCACTTTCTTGCTGGCGTAACAATCTGGGCTCAATACGCACCAAAAGGTCAGTCAGCCTTTGCCTATTCACTCTTTTACAATGGAGTTCCATTCATCGGTGCATCCATACTATGTGCCATTGTCGTTGTTATTCTGCTTGGAGCAGCACCGCGATTAGTGCTCAATCGTCCTGCTGGGCGCACAGGGTATCATGCCGGAAATACAGAAGCTAAATAGTGGTTGGAGAGGAGTCCTAAAGAGGGCTCCTTTTTGGATGTAATATTCATTAAATATTCACAAAGTACACTAATTTGGTCATTTTGAAAACGTTAACAAATATATAAAATTAGCTTATATAAGAATAAAGGGAAATCTATAAAGATTATCTATATATTATCGAAGGAAATGATAATATCTATGATTTAGAAGACTTTTCGTTAAAAAGATCCTTTCCGATTCAAACAGACGCTGACTTAATGTTTGGCAGCCTGCTTGTCAAACCTTCAGAATAACACTTACAGAAAAATGGAAAAGGCTCTTCCTTTTGTCTGCTCTTTTTTCATGTTAGAATAAAAATATCTTTCTATTAAAATAGAAAAAATATGGCATCATTTGATATGCATCACAGGAGGAAGGTAATGGCAGAAATATCTTTTCAAGCACCAAAAAGGCCTAACAAGTATAAATTCTTGCTGGGACTAGCATTTGCTGTTCTATTGGTAGTGACGAGCATCTTCTTTATATTCTATCCATTTGCAAGCTCTAAAACGGCTGAATACTTTAATGGAGAAAACCCGATTATTTTAGATGGAAAACAGGCTGGCAATGCATTAATAGACAATGGGACTGCTTACTTGCCTTTGAGCTTCTGGCAAGAAAATATAGATGAGAGCATCACATATGATTCTGAAAGCAATTCGGTAATAGCGACAACAAAAGATAAAGTGGTTCAGTTTCCATCTGAATCTGTTTCGTATTTTGTAAATGATGAAACGGTGGATCTGCAGTTTCATCCAATAAAGGATGATAATGGGAAAGTTTATGTAGCAGTTGAACCGTTAATCGAGTTTTATCCGTACCAGTTTACCCAACTTAGTGAGGACACAAATGCCATTTTATTGGAGAAAGATGGTACGGAAAAAACAGCGGCAACTTTCAGCACTAAACAAGTGCGTGATGATTTTGCTAGGCTTCGTACAGAACCGACTCTTTTTTCTGCTTATACTGGTGAGCTTGAGCAAAAGGAAGCTGTAACGATTGAGAAGGAAGAGGGCGACTACTATTTTGTGCGTAAGAGCAATGGGGTTGCAGGTTATATTAAAAAAGACCTTGTTAATACAGAGGATACGATAACAGTTAAAGCTGAAGTAGAGGAAAAAACGCCTGCGCTGAAAAAAATAGACGGTCCAGTCAACCTTACATGGGAAGCTGTTTATTCTCAGAATCCAGACACTTCAAAAATTCCTAAAATGGATGGTGTTAATGTTGTGTCACCTACATGGTTTAAGCTGTCTGGCAACAAAGGAAATGTCAGCAATCTCGGCTCAGCGGATTACGTAAAATGGGCGCATAAGCAAGGCTATCAAGTATGGGGGTTATTCTCCAATGATTTTGACCCTCAAAAGACTCATGATGTTTTTAAAGACTTCAAGACGAGACAAAAAGTAATCAGGCAGCTCCTTGTATACAGTGAAATGTACAACCTTGACGGCATCAATATTGATATTGAGAATGTAAATGAAGAGGACGGCAAATATGTGACGCAGTTCGTAAGAGAAGCAACGCCTTACTTCCATGATGCAGGTTTAACAGTCTCGATGGATATCACATTCATTGCCGGCGGAAATTACTCTGCTTTCTTTGAAAGAGATCATCTATCTGAGATTGTCGACTATTTAGTTGTTATGGCATATGACGAGCATTGGGCAACCTCACCAACAGCCGGCAGTGTTGCAAGTCTTCCATGGGTGGAGAACAACCTGAAGACTTTGCTTGAGGAAGTGCCGAATAAAAAGCTAGTGTTAGGTGTGCCATTATATGCACGTTTATGGGAAGAGAAGGAAAACGGGGAAATCTCATCTGAGAGTCTCTCCATGGAAAAGGTGCAGGAATGGTTAGATACGTATAAAGTAAATCCAACGTATGATGAAGAAAGCGGCCAAAACTACGGCGAATACTATGATTCAAAAACAAAATCCACCTATAAAATTTGGCTGGAAGATGAATTGTCTTTATCTAAGCGTGCAAAGCTTGTAGAAGAGTATGATTTGGCAGGAATTGCGAGCTGGTCCCGCTACTTTGCAGACGAGTCAGCATGGGTAGCCATGGATTTAGAAGAAGACAACAGCAAATAAAGAAAAGCCCTTCTTGGTTATGCAAGAAGGGCTTTTTAGTATGCTGACAAAAACTTTTGGATTCGGTTTATCATGAAAGGGTGTGCTTTTGTCTTTTCATTTTCAAGTGGATGCAGTCAAGATTAGTCCGTTGCTTAATGTTAATGAAAGGACACAGTTTTAGGAGACGTTCAAGATAAGGAGGGTTCAAAAGCTAATAGAGTAAGATTGTAAAGAATTAGTGTCTCTGTATGGCTTTTTAAAATAAAGAATCTTTCACCCTTGCCGCTTTGCATATAGAAAAACATAAGCTAAACTAGTACATAATAGCAATTTAAGGAGGCTCCTACATGATTAAAGTGTATCCATTAGGAACAGGTGGTGCTTTTACAAAGCATTATCATAATAATTATATATTTGAACTAGGCGACAGAAAGCTTTTGGTTGATGCCGGTACAACGTTGCGCTTCAGTCTGCCTGCGGCTGGCTATAAAGAAACGGATGTAACAGATATTGTGATTACCCATTTGCATGCAGATCATGTCGGGGGCTTGGAGGAGTTTGCGCAGCGCTGCATGTGGCTGTATAGTTATAAGCCAAACTTGTGGATTCGTGCAGAGCTAGCTGAAGGGATAGAGGATGTGCTGAAAGCTGGATTATTTACAGACGGTTTGCAGCTCAGCGATTATTTCCACGTGCATTACGAAAAGGATGGTTTTCAATTAGGCAATGACTATGAAATAGAGTTTATTAAAACAGATAATTTACATGCGAAAGATATGCTCTCAATGGGCTTTAAACTGTCTGACAAGAATGATAATGTTAATATCATTTATACAAGTGATATTGGCAAGCATGAGGAAGCTTTATTTGATAAACATTTTGATGAAAACACGAAAGCACTATTTCATGATATTTCCTTTATTCAAACACCGGTCCATTCCTATATAGATGATGTGATAGCTTATTATTCTGACAAGCTTGCGCTTCCATCTTTATACGGTATGCATTATGCTGATGACATTGATGCAGTAGAAATAGAGAAAAAATACGGAATACAAATGGTGAAGATACAGGAGCCCCTTGTGTTTCCATAAAATTTTCAAGCAGACATGTTCATACATGTCTGCTTATCTAATCAGCAGGGTTTATGATAGCGAGAACTTGATGATCCTCCCAGTTGCCATTAATTTTTACATTTTTTCTGGCAATACCTTCTTTATGAAATCCTGCCTTCTCTAATACTCGGATTGAGCCGATATTATGTGGCATTACCCCTGCTTCGATTCTATGAAGCTTAAGTCTTGTAAAGGAATATTCTACAACAAGCTTAACTGCTTCTGTTCCATAACCTTTGCCGTTATGAGCGTAATCGATAAAATACCCGATAAATGCACTTTGCAGTGAGCCTCTTACAACTTGAAACAAGCTGATTGTTCCAACGAGTCTCTGATTTTCATTTTCAAATATGCCGAATTGATAGTGAGTGTCTGCCTTCCATTTTTGTTCCCAATCAGCAATTAATTGCTGCTGTCTTAAAAGAGAATAATAGTGCTGATCCCGCTCCATTGAAAATCTCTCAAAAAAAGCTTTATTCTCATTCTGATACGTTAAAAGACTTTCTGCATCCTCTAAGGAAAATCGTCTTATATGTATATGTGTACTAGATAACATCCTTTCCACCACCTTACTACTAATATAACGCAAAAATCATATAGAAAGGGGGATTATTATCTAAAGTTTCTCACCTTATTGTACAGTGATAGCTAAACCACAAAAAAGAACTTTATGAAAGTAAAATCAGCCTAGAATACGAGTTAGTCAAATGGGGGAGAGTAAAGGATAAAGTTGGAAAGATTTGAGGCTGTTTTTTATGGATGAGAAAACAATACGACAAAAACGAAAAGAAGAACATATTGAGCTTGCTTTACAACAGAACTACTTGCCATACGCTGATTTTGATGATTTATTCTTGATTCACCGCTCCTTGCCGGAGACTGGAATAGAAGATATAAAGCTGCAGACCAAGATAGGTCCACTATCCCTCCCATATCCAATCTTTATTAATGCGATGACAGGCGGCAGTGAAAAGTCAGGCGAGATTAATGGAGCTCTTGCTGAAGCTTGCATGGAAACAGGGATTGCGATGGCAGTTGGTTCTCAGCATGCAGGCATCAGAAATGAAGCATTAGCACATACCTATAAAATTGTGAGAAAGAAAAATCCAAAGGGAATTGTGTTTGCCAATGTTGGTGGAGATGTTCCCATTGATTACGCACTTAAGGCAATAGACATGCTTGAAGCAGATGCACTGCAGGTTCATGTGAATGTGCCGCAAGAGCTTGTCATGCCAGAAGGAGAACGGGATTTCACTAATATACTTCTGCGGTTGGAAAAAATGGCGGCAAAATTGGATGTGCCCGTAATCGTGAAGGAGACAGGATTTGGCATGTGCACTGATACATTGTTGCAATTGAGTGATGCGGGAATTCAGTATGTCGATATAGGGGGCAGGGGTGGCACAAACTTTGTCCATATTGAAAATGAGCGGAGAAGCAAACGTGATTTTGCTTATTTAAAGGAATGGGGCCAATCGGCTGCTGTATCTTTGCTGGAAGCACAGCCAGTATTAGGTAAGCTGACTATAATTGCTTCAGGAGGAATACGCAACCCCCTTGACGCAGTCAAATGCTTCTCTTTAGGAGCAGCTGCAGCTGGAATCGCCGGCCCGTTTTTAAAGATTCTTCATAATGAAGGTGTGGTAGGATTGATAGACGAACTGGAAGAGTGGAAAGAGCACTTAAAGACACTTCTAGTTCTGCAAGGAGCAAAATCTATTGCCAGCCTGCACAGCTGCCCCATTGTCGCAACTGGAAGGGTAAAAGAATGGAGTGAAGCAAGAGGGCATGATTGGCAAGGGTTAGCTAGAAGACGACCAAAATGACTGGGCTAATCCAAATATTAGCTCAGTAATATATCTTTTTTTACTTTTTTTAATAGCCCTTTCTTTTTCCTGCTATGTAAATATGATATTATCAATATTCAAGCACTAGTTTTTTGTTAATTTGGAGAAAGAGGAACAGCATGTTTGCAACTATATTTTGGACTATTTACATAGGCTTGCTGGGAACAGCAGCAATTGGATTTTTAATAAAGGGAAAATATAAGACAACCTTGTCAAAAATAGACTTTGCCCTTTCTGTCATAACATGGATAGGCTTATTTGGCTTTGTGACAGACACACAAATATGGACACCATTAATTTGGAAGATTGTGTTTTTTGTAGGGCTGGCATGGGAAATCTTATATGGGGTTTTTCTAAACGACCATTATGGCGAAGAGCCGGAGGAAGATGTACCGTTTATTATTGTCATCATTTTTTTTATTATATTTGTTGGCCCGTTATATTATGGGTTATACAGCTACGCATTTTAATATGGAAAATTTTAGAGAGAGTTGCATTGGCAGCTCTCTTTTTTATGGTAAAAAAGGAACTAATGTTCTATAATGGAAATAATTAACTATGGAGGTGAGGGGAATGAGACCGGAATTGTCATCAGAAATTACGGTTGCTTCTTTCCAAGAGTATTACTGGCTGAAAACGGAATTGCAGCAGTTTTGCCGGACAAATGGGTTGAGTGCAGCTGGGTCTAAGCTTGAGTTGACAGAAAGAATAGAGGTGTTTCTACAAACAGGAGAAATCAGGAAGCCTGCAAGAACAAAATCGCCAAAAACGCAACGGGAAAGTTTATCATTAAATACTGTAATAACCGAAAACCATCGCTGCAGTCAACAGGTAAGAGCATTTTTCGTATCTGCAATAGGGAAAAAATTTCATTTTTCTACTTTTATGCAAAACTATTTTCGCAATAATGCAGGGAAAACATATCGAGATGCTGTCGCCGCATGGCATGAGGAGGAGGAACGGAAAAAGGATCCAAATTATAAGAGAGAAATTGCTCCTCCATTTGAATATAATCGGTTTATACGTGATTTTTTTGCAGATCCTAACAACAGAGGGAAAAGCCGCGATGAAGCGATTCAGGCATGGAATACGATTAAGAAACTGCCAGGCAGCAATGCATATAAACGTTAAAACACAAGTAAAAAACCATCCTAATGGGATGGCATTTATTTCAATCTCACAATTAAATCTTCGTATTTTGCTAGAATTATAGCTTTCGTGTAGGGGTTTTGAATTTCGGCGAGCCCGTTTCCATAATCAAAGAAGACAATATGAATTTTGCTTTTATAAATAACTTTCTGGCCAAATTTGATGTTGCATCCTCCTTTAGGTGCAGCTTGAAATAAAAACTTAGCATATAGAAAGATAGATGTAAACTCCAAAGGAGTTTCATGTATAAGTGCCGAATCAAAACAATATGGAAACAGTATGGAGAATTTCATCTTTAACGAGCATCCAAGTGAAGGAGGGAAAAAAAGTGGCAGCAGAGAAAATTCTTTTGCGGGAAATGGAGCGAAAAGACTGGCAAGCTGTTCATGAATATGCATCACAACATATCGTATGCAAATATCAGCCTTGGGGTCCTAATACAGAAGCAGAATCGGCTGCATTTGTTGATCAAGTACTGATAGATGCACAGCATCATTCGCGTACGAGATTTGTTTACAGTATTTTTCTTCCGGATAGCCTCAAAGTAATCGGTGCCGGAGAATTAAACATCAGAGATATTTATCATCAAACTGGTGAAATTTCCTATATTATTCATCCTGATTATTGGGGCAAAGGATATGGAACAGAACTCGCCAAAAAGCTAATTGAGATTGGTTTTTCAACAAAAAACCTTCACCGAATTTACGCCACATGTGATCCAAGAAATATTGGATCAGCAAAGGTTTTAAAGAAATCAGGCATGACGGAGGAGGGAAGACTAAGGGAGGATATGCTGATACGTGATGGTTGGCGTGATTCATTGCTTTTCAGTATTCTAGAACATGAGTGGACTTAAAAGAAAACATAAAGTGATTTTAGTGTTTTTATATATCATTATTGCCTTCATTCTTATGCTTGCCATTTTATGGCGGCAGAGAATTTTTATCCCAAATGAATTTCAGGCAAATAATTATTCAGTAAAGGGAATTGATGTTTCGGCTTACCAAGGGGATATCAACTGGCCTGTAATAGAGGAGCAAGCAATCGATTTTGCGTTTATAAAAGCGACAGAAGGCAGCTCTTTCGTGGATGAAGAATTCTCTGACAATTGGCTAGAAGCAAATAAAACAAGCCTGCGAGTTGGGGCATACCATTTTTTCAGCTATGACAGCAGTGGCAAAACACAGGCAGAAAATTTTATTAACACAGTCCCAAAAAAGAATGCTGCATTGCCGCCAGTGATTGATGTGGAGTTTTATGGAAATAATTACAAAAATCCTCCAAAGCGCAGTTATGTGGAACAAGAATTGCGTACGATGATTGAATTGCTTGAAGAGCATTACGGCCAACGAGTCATTCTGTATGCGACTCAAAAAGCATATAATCTTTATATAAAAAATGGTTTTAAAGATACAGATATTTGGATTCGCGATGTTTTTACAAATCCCTCTTTGGCAGATCATCGTCATTGGATTTTTTGGCAATATACAGATAAAGAAAAACTGGCTGGCTATAACGGTGAAGAAAAATTTATTGATATGAATGTATTTCATGGCAGTAGCCTTGAGTTTGAAGCATACGGAAAATAACGAAACAGAGCATTCTTGAAGTCAAGAATGCTCTGTTTTGTTATTGCTTACCGTTCTTAATCAATTCAGCTATATGAACGACACGCTGTGCTTGTACTTTTGCCGCTTTTTTAAACACTTCTTTGTCACCGACAATCTGGTTGTTCTGGTCTACAGTAACGCTTGTTCCATACGGATTGCCGCCTGCTGCATACAAGGATTGGTCTGTGTATCCTGGTGTGGCGACAATTGCACCCCAATGATACATAGTTGTATACAGACTAAGAATGGTAGCTTCCTGTCCACCATGTGGATTTTGGGCTGAAGTCATCCCGCTGACCACTTTATTTACCGTCTTGCCGTGGAACCAAATTCCTCCTGTTGTATCTAAAAACTGTTTCATTTGTGCTGCCATATTGCCAAAGCGTGTTGGCGTGCTGAAGATAATAGCATCAGACTTTTCAATTACCTCAGGTGTGACAACAGGAATATCCTTAGTTTCTTCAATATGTGCTTTCCAAGCTGGATTTCCTTCGATCACACTTTGGGGAGCAAGCTCTTCAACACGGTAAATCGTTACTTCCGCACCGCTTTCTTTGCCGCCTTCAGCAGCCCATAGTGCAAGCTGATAATTTGTACCTGTTGAGCTGTAGTAAACAATAGCAAGTTTAACTGTCATTGAAAATTCCTCCTATTCATTATTTATGTTCAAAATGGATACTTGCGGAATTTCGTCTGCACAGAGATCCATTTCGTCACCGTAAATTCTTCCGCAATCCATTCATTTCCGAAGCGTCCCATACCGCTTGCTTTTGTACCGCCGAATGGCACAGTAGGACTATCGTTTACGGTTTGGTCATTTATATGAGTCATGCCGCTTTCAATTGCCAAGCCAAGTTCTCTGCCACGTTCAAGATCATTTGTAAAGATGGCTGAGCTTAGTCCGTATTCTGTGTCATTCGCTAGTTCAATGGCGTGTTCATCTGAATCTGCCTTAATTATCGTCGAAATCGGTGCAAATAATTCTGATTGTGCCAATTTGCTTCTGTTATCGACATCAATAAACACAAATGGTGTTAAAAGATTACCGATTCTTTCACCTTCCAGAGCCAATTGGCAGCCTTCGTTTTTAGCTTCTTCAATAATAGCCATCGCTTTATCTGCTTGCTTTTCATTGATGAGCGGTCCAATGATGGTTTTTGGGTCCTGTGGGTCACCATATGGAATCTGCTTAACTCGGTCTATATACTTTTGCACGAACTCTTCATAAAGATCCTTATGAATGATTAACCGATTTATAATCATGCATATTTGTCCTTGATGAATGAATTTACCGAAAATAGCTGCATCAACAGCTCTATCGATATCTGCATCTGCTAAAACGATAAATGGATTGTTTCCGCCAAGCTCTAAAGCAACTCGTTTTAACATACTGCCTGCTATTTTACCAATATGTTTGCCGACAGGTGTTGATCCCGTAAAGCTGATTAAACCAGAATCTTTACTTGTCAGCATCTCATCGCCCAGCTCTTCTAAGTCTGACTGGATGACCTGCAGTACGCCCTTTGGCAGTCCGGCAATCTCAAAAGCGCGAGCGATGATAGAGCCTCCGGCAAGGCCTGTCTGCACATCTGGCTTATGAACAACAGCATTTCCGAGGGCTAAAGCTGGTGCGATTGTTCGCATCGATAAATTCATCGGAAAGTTAAACGGCGAAATAGAGGTAATAACACCTAATGGCAGCCTGTACACATAGTTTTTTTTCCCTTCGGTTGTTTCTGCCATCTCTCGTTTTTGATGAATCTTGTCTACAAGATCAAACGAAGCCTCTAAGTAGTTAAGACTCAAGTCAAATTCTACATTTGCTTTAATCGAACTTCCGCCTGTCTCCTTTGAAATAATGGAGACAATTTCTTCTCTGTTATCACGCAAAAATTCACTTGCCTTTTTAAGGACGGCAAGTCTTTCTTCAGGTGTTCTATTGCCCCAGTCTTTTTGCGCTTTAACGCTTGAAGTAAATGCAGTATGGAGCTGGTCGGCAGTTGCCAAACTAAACGAAGTGATAAGCGATTGATCATATGGGTTTTTATCCTCGAATGTTCGGCCTGTTTTTCCTTCTGTCCATACGCCATCAATAAAACTTTTGTTTAGCTCTTCAAAATGTTCCAAGATATACACCTCTGATTAAAATATAGTCTTGTCCTAGTAGTCTTGCTGAGTTTCATCCATATTATTCTACCCGATGAAATTTCCGGCAAACGTTAACGGGTTTTGTATAACAGACATGATAATAAGGCATGGTAAATAAAAAAGCCCCAGACTTAAGCTGGGAGCAGTTCATTACAGGCCGTTATCTATTTTTTTTAATAAATACATTAACTGATTTCTTTCCTCATCTGTTAAGTTTTTAGTTAATTCCTTATTTAGCTGGTCTAAAACAAATTGTATATGTGGATATACATCAATAGCTTTTTTTGTGGGGTAAAGTTCATTTGCACGCCGGTCTTTTCTGGCCGTTTCCTTAATAATGTAGCCAGCTTTTTCTAATTGGTGGACAGAACGAGCGGTCGTCGCTTTATCGAATTTCAGCTTAGATGTAAGTTCGTCTTGGTTTATCCCAGGTTTTTGAATGATCCATTTCAAGAACGCATATTGTCCGCCATTGCCGATTTGATATTGTTTAAATGCTTTGAGCAAATATTTTTGGTTTTGTCTGTGAATGACAGATATTAATCTTCCTAAAGGTGCTTCCTTCATTTTCGTCAACTCGCTTATATTTTATCAAGTCAATTGCTTAAGCTTTTTGATTAGATTACAATAAAATTGTTGCGTGCGCAACTAATGAATAGAGGTGATGATGTTGGCAACAGTTCAAGCTGGCGCAAATGGTCATGAAAAACGCTGGACGATATTAATTATTTTAAATTTGTTTACCTTTATGGCAACATTGGATGGCAGTATCGTAAATATTGCTCTTCCAACTGTTTCAAAAGAGCTTTCCTTGCCCCTTGCGCAATCTCAATGGATTGTCAGCAGTTATTTAATGATGATTTGTACGGCGATATTGTTCTTTGGAAAGCTGGGGGATATATTTGGCAAAATAAAAATCTTTCGAATCGGGTCAATTATTTTCATTATCGGGTCATTTCTTTGTGGATTTAGTCATTCTTTAGGATTTTTGATTTTTTCCCGTGTAGTACAGGCCATTGGCGCTGCGATGACGATGGCGAATAATCAGGGGATAGTCACAGAAGTGTTTCCTCCAAGAGAAAGGGGCAAAGCGTTAGGCTTAATAGGGACCTTTGTGTCATTGGGAAGCATTGCAGGACCAAGCCTTGGCGGCATTATATTATCTAGTTTAGGCTGGGAATATATTTTTTGGCTTAATGTGCCGATTGGCATTATTGCGATTATGATTGCCTGGAAGCTCCTGCCAAAGGACGTGACGACTACAAAAGTGAAGATCGATGTTCCTGGAAGCCTCTTGTTTGCCTTTGCGATATTATTTCTGTTTTCAAGTCTTCTGTTAGGTCAGCAATATGGTTATGCTAATATTTTTATTATTTTATCTGTTTTGATAGGGATTATTTTGTTTATCCTGTTTGTTCTCGTTGAAAGAAGGACGGAAAACCCCATGCTGTCCTTTTCCCTATTTAAGAATTCTCTGTTTACGATCAGCATCGTTTGTGGATTTCTCGTGTTTGTTGCTAATTTTTGCTTCAATATACTTGCACCATTTTATACACAAGATATTTTAGGACTATCACCATTGCATGCAGGCTATATTTTAATGCTGTTTCCGATTGCAATGGCAGTTGTTGCACCGTTTAGCGGAGCTCTTTCTGATAAGATTGGCGGGCAAATAATAACCTTTGCTGGGTTGATTTTAATGATAATCGCCCAGATAGGGTTAACATTTCTTCATGAAGGCAGCAGTATTCTCACATTATCGATACTAATTGTTTTGCTTGGAGCAAGCACAGGCTTATTTCAATCTCCTAACAATTCATTAGTCATGTCTACAGTTGATCGAAAACAGCTCGGAATTGCTGGCAGTATAAATTCGCTCGTGAGAAATTTAGGAATGGTCGTCGGTATTTCTGTCGCAACAAGCACTTTGTTTTCTGTGATGAGCTTGCATGCAGGCTACCGAGTGACAGCATTGATTCCTGACAGGCCTGACATATTTCTAGCAGGCATGCATGTCGTGTTTATCGGGTCAAGTATTCTGTGCTTCATAGGGGCAATCCTTACAGGACTTCGATTTTATTCATCCAGAAAAGGGATGAATAAAAGGGAAAATACCGCATAAAAAAGCACTTGATTCGTTATCCGAATCAAGTGCTTTTTATTGGATGGTGAAGTTTTGATTATGTAATGGACAGTCCTAAAAGATTTGGACAATTTCTTGCATACCAATTGCGCCATCTTCAGTTGTTAAACGATACTGCCATGTGTCTTTAGCAATACAGCTATCCTGCCTAAGATGGCACCGTATGTTTTAATAACTTAACCCTTAACACCTAAATTTTAACTTCTGACGTGTATTCGTCTTTATAAAAAAATAAAAAAGCTAATAAACACACTGATTTTAAATTCCAATTTAGGTGAACAAACTACATGCCAATTTTATATATTAGTAGTGTAGAGATTAATTAGATAAAACGACATAAGGGGAGAGAATAAATGGCATGTCATTTTTGTACAGGGCATGATAAGGCAAACGGAGGCACTTGCAGCAAATGCGGCCATTGGTATTGCTGGAATTGCTCTGACTTATCAAGAGGAAACAGCCCAAGATGCCCTTCTTGTGGGAACACAGCACCTCAAGCAAGACAAATATCATGGGGTGTTTACAGAAATAGTTAAAGAGTGTCAAGAGCCTTGCAAACAGGCTCTTTTTTTATAGGCGAGTACAGAGAATAAAGCAAATTACTATAAAAAGAATTTTATAATGAAATAAACCTATAATGCAAAAAAATGATAAATAATTACATATATGCAATAATAAACAAACGGGAATTTTTTAATGTGAATGGAGGTGAACAAAAATGAATGAGAAAGATATTTGGGGCATGAGATCCGTTATATTAACGGCTATCTTAGTTGCAGCAGCCTTTGTAATATTTATCCTGCCTCGAGTTTTTGAGTTAGGAACAGTAGTCCTTTTATATCTTTTGATATTGGTCGGATTTGTTGTATCGTTTATTTTTGGTTTATTAAGTAAAAAATCTTTTAAGGTTTTTAGTTTAATAGCGAACACTGTTCTGTTTTTAGGGTTAGGAGTAGTTACCTTCTTCCTAGCACTTGCCTATGGAATTTCGGAGCCTTAATAAAAGAAGCTCCCTAATAAAAGCTAATTACTCTCTGTTAGGGAAGCATCTTAAGTCAGTTTAACGATTAATTACAGGAACTTTATATTCGGGAAAGACTTTATACCAATACAATGTTTTATCAATATTTGGATGAAAGACATGCTTTAAAGTATCAACACCGCCAAGTTCCATTCCTTGTTTTATGTAAAATTTACAGGCTAGCAGGTTATCATCCTGTGCCTCAAGAGAAATTCCCCGTAAGCTCATTTGTATTGCCCATTGTTCTGCTGTTGCAAACAATGTTTTACCAACCCCATTTTTTCGATAATCTTTGCACACTGCAATATTCTCAATATAGCAGAACTTATTCCAATCTTTAATTAGACGGATTTGCCCGATATATTCATCACCTATAAAGGCAAGAAAGATTATTTTATTCTCTTTGTTTATATAATCATCCCATTCAAGGTTATCATCAGGAAATTTTGTATATGACGTATGTTCATACAGCTCTTCTTCATAAGTCCATTTACCATTATTAAATGAGGGAATCAGCCGACCGATGATGGAGAATGGTTCATTTGTTTTATTTATGATGCTTATATGTTCTCGCTGAAATGGCTTCACAGTAATTTGCGTTTTTTCCAAGTATGTTACCGCCCTTCAAGAATAATATATCATTATCATAGCATGACGCATAAAAAATGTAATTATTGTTCGAATACTTAGGTAATTTTTATAAAAAAAAGACACCGATTTAATGACTGGTGTCTCTTGATGCGATTAAACTGGTTTTTTCGCTTCTTTCATAAATACAACTGCCTGATTTCTTCCTTGTGCTTTTGCTTGATACAATGCGGCATCTGCATTTAAGATTAGCTGGTGCAGACTTGTTTTGCTTGTTTCACCGGAGCTGATACCGATACTGATTGTCAGCGGAAGACTGCCGCCAAATTCAAGCTCCATTGCTTGGTCTTGCATTGCAAGAACAAGCTGTTCTGCAATCGTTTTAGCTTGGTTATGGGACGTATTTGGCAGAAAAACAATGAATTCTTCACCGCCATAGCGGCCGATAATTCCACTGTTATGACATATATTATGGATAATGTTGGCTACAAAAATAATTGCTTTATCGCCAGTCATATGACCATATGTGTCATTAACATTTTTAAAATGATCAATATCAATTAAGAACAGGGAAGAGCTGTCATTCAGGCTTGCTGTTATTTGATAAAGGTCTGTTATTTGCTCAAAGAAATACTTCCGATTATAAAGATTAGTCAGATGATCAAACATGGCGGAAACTTTCAAATTCTGATAGTTTTCTAGCTTTGTAAGAATATGCTGAAAATGATCGGCGAACGATTCGGTAATGATGTTAGCTTCGAATTTCTGAAGTTCTCCTTCTTGCTCGTTAAATACAACAAATAATCCTTCCTTTTTAGCAGCCTTTATCGGAATCGAGATTAAGGAGTGAATATCATTTTGAATGCCAAAAGGGTTATTACGGATATTTGTCATAAATTGAGGATTATCCATAAACTCTTCTGAAACAGTCCATTTGTCTGTTTGTATGGCATTTCCCTTATGTGCATAAACACTCCAGCCTTCTTCTTCCCGTTCTAAAAATAAAGCATTTTCGTATTTTGTCACATCTTGCAATACGGTCAGCCCGCTCTCAATAAGGGCTGGTGTTTCTTCCATCGCTTCCATATTTTTATAAGAGTTGTGGAGCATCGACTGAATATAGTATTTTTTTGTTTCTTGTTCTTTTTCAAGGCTGATTCTTTTGATTTTGTCAGCAAGACCAAGAGAAAGAATAAACACCTCTACTAGTGCGCCAATTTTTGGAGCAATAAGTGTAAAATGATTGAGCGGCAGGATTTTATAGGCAGCCAGCAGGTTTAGGACAACCCCTAAAACGAGCAGACCCCATGCTGCAAAATAATATTTAGCTTCTCTTGAATGAGCCCTCACGATTATTGCAACAGCAATAATATAAAAGACAAAAATCGTCGCCACAACCGTGCTAATCATCGTTGATAGCGATGGAGCAAACATTAGCGGAGCAAGCAGTGACAAACAGAAAACAGCAAGAATCCAATTGGTCAGCTTATACAGCCAAAGAGCAGCTGTTTTCACCTGCAGGAAATGTTTGGTGAATTGCAGGGCAAATAATGACGTGAATATGATAAAAAAGGAATTAGACCTCAATGCCCACCATGGGGAATCTCCCCACAAGAATTGATATGCATAACCATCCCAAATCAACTGCATAACCGTAAAGCCAATGACAAAGAAAATATAATATAAGTACGTTTTTTCTTTTAATGAAAAGAATAGAAAAGTATTATAAATGATCATTGCGATCATTACTCCAAAATAAATGCCGTTTGCGGTTTGGGTAAAATAATTATCAGTTGAAAAAGAGATAGGGTCCCATAAGATAATCGGTGCTTGAAAGAAAGTGTCTGTCTTTATTTTCAGAAAATAAACTTGTTCACCATCTTTCTCCAAAGTGATAGGAAATAACAAATTTTTATGCTTAATTTTCCGATCATTGAAAGGTAGACTGTAGCCAATTGTGTCTTCTTCTATCAGCTTGCCTGCTACTTCTCTGTACAAAGTAACAGAGCTGAGATGTGGTTTTTTAATTTCAAGAAGAAGTTCCTTTTCACTTGAAGACATATTAGTCAGAGGAAGCTTTATCCAGTAGCTTGCTGAGCTGATGTTACCGGAAGGGTTGGCTTCGGAAAATGGACGGAACTCATCCTGTTTATCTACTATACTATTAGGAGCGATTTTATCGGAATAATCAATATAAATGCTAGTCTTGTTTGTTGCATTTAGTTCGTTCAGGCTGTTCCCTATCTTAATCTCAGCAGCTGATACAAGGTGTGCAGATGCCGTCCATACAGCAATAAATAACAGCAGGAACAGAAGACGACTCTGAAAGAATACTTTCATAAAATAACTCCTCTAATGTAAATTAGTAGTATAATTATACCATGATTTTCTAAACTCTCTACCAGTGGAGGAAAAAAATGAAAAGTAAATTATATAGTAAACTTGTAAAAGACTTCCAAACAGGTGATATCATTTTGTTTAATGGCAAATATCCTATCAGCAAGCTAGTGGAAGAATTAGAGCATAGCAAGTGGTCCCATGTAGGCATGGTTGTAAGGCCCGATCCTGAGGGAGAGGTGTATTTCTTTGAATCTACTGCATTAACAAACTTAGAAGATGTTCTTGAGCATGATCATAAAACCGGTCCTAAGCTAGTTAAGCTGATTGATCGCCTGAAGACATACGGAGCGGATCTAGTCCCTTATGTACCACCGGTTTATGCAGTTCGTTCTCTAAAAAAACATAGTGCTGTTAACATGGACAAATTATATACGTACATAAAGGAAGTGCACGGCATACCGAACCCATCTGAATGGAAGATGATTGAAGAAGTAATCGAAGGAAGAATCTTCTCTATCCATAGTAGAAGCAAAGATTATACTTGCAGCAAGCTGATTGGGGAAACGCTGGAGGTTCTCGGTCTTTCTAAACCAAAAATGCCGCTGAACGGCCTTATGCCGATGGATTTTTCTACTGATAGTCATATTAAACAGCTTTCCGCTCTATGGGAAGAGGAAATCTACATCGAACTTGAAAAAGAAGAGGCTGTCGGCTAAATCCAAAAAAGCTGGCGTTAACCGCCAGCTTTAAAAATGTATTTTCACCCCTTTTTTTGCACTCTCCACTGCACCAAAGACCATCTTCATGCTTTTTATGTTATCTCGGCAATCTGTTTCTGCATTTCTGCCGTTCTCAATGGAAGCAAACATTTCATCAAGACAGCCCCAATGCCCTTCACGAGCTGTCCAGCTGCCTTCATAATTCTTTCTTTCTACTGGATAAATGAAGCTGTCTTCGTTTGAGGTGTTTTTTATTTCTGCATAGAGACTGGTTGTTCCGTCCCATGCTGCACTGCCGCTGCTACCAGTAGCCCGCCAGTCAGATTCCCAGGAGGTGTTAAGTCCCTCTGCACACCAAGAGCCATTATAAGTGAATACAGAGCCGTCATTCATTTCAAAAATGCAGACAGCAGATGCGTTTCCTTTATACCAAGAGCCCTTCGGATTGTATTCATGACAATACACAGAAACAGGGTCTGCCTGCAGAAGGAAGCGTGCTTGATCGAATGTATGGATAGCCATATCCACAATGAGAGGGCTATCCATGATTTCTCGGAAACCGCCAAAATGAGGTCCAAGGAAAAAGTTCGCATGCAAAGAACCTATGTCACCAATCATACCAGAAGCAAGGAGCTCGCCAAAGGCGCGGATTTGCCGGTTATAACGACGGTTTTGCATAACACTGTAGCTCTTTCCAGTCTCCATAGCACAATCAACTAACCGTTGCGCATCCTCAACGGTTTCTGCCATTGGTTTTTCACCAAATACATGACAGCCCGCCTTTAATGCAGCCGAAACAATAAAGGGGTGAGCTGCTGGAATGGTAACATCAAATACAAGGTTTGCTCCAGTGTTTTTGATTGCCTCATTAATATCCGTAAAAACTGGTACTTCTAAATCGAATTTTTCTGCTAAAGTTAACGCCGTTTCTGCATGTAAATCAACAAGTCCTGCTATTACTGCATTCTCGCGCTGCAAAGCATATTCTAACCAAGTATGGGACATGCTGCCGCAGCCGGCAATAATGATTTTATGAGTAGCCAAATGTATCACCTCTATCAGTTTGTTAAGCGTTTTCATATATAGTTATTATAATGTATTCTTCTTCATCATTAAATAGAATTCATTTAAGACCAGGGATAGTTCAATAAGATTTTTTAAAGTTGGCTATACTAACGGCAAAATGATTCAAGGGGGCTTTACGATGCCGAAGAAACATGAAGCTGACAAGGAAGACGCAGCGGCTGAAACAGAATCGAAAGTAGTAGCACTGCATAAAGAGGAGCATAAGGATAAAATAGCGGAGCTTAATCGATTACTAGCGGCAGTGATGACCTACATCTCCGATGATGAAGTAGAAGAAATCGATGTGTCTTATTTACTTGATAATACAAAAGGCTTAAAAGAGTGGTGGGATGAATATAAGGAAAGCAACAGAAAAGTCGTGGAAGAAGAAATCAAAAAGTCCCTCAATAAGCTATCATTGAAGGAATTGGAGCAGATTCGTGAACAAATAAAGGAAAAAAATGAGTAAAGCTTCCGAATGCGGGAGCTTTTTTCTATGCTGAACTTTACAATTTTTAGAAAATATAATTGTACTGCGTTTCTCGGATTGGTAAAAGTGGAATACAATCTCATTATAAATGGTAACAGGGTAGTAAACTCAACTAAAAACTAAAAATTATTAACGTAGGCTCAGACTTCAGGAGCCTTTTTTTCATGTTCCTATTTTTATAGAGGGGTGTTTGTACAAATGAAACTAGCTGAAAAGCAATATGAACGAAATAATCTAGCTTTTTCGATTAGAACAGCAGAAGAAAAGGATGCAGCAAGCTTATCAAATTTGCGGCTGCAGATTGACGGAGAAACGGAAAATATGGATAGAGAAAAGGGAGAGGCCTTTTTGGATGAAGCAGCATTTAAGAAAGTGATAAATGAGGATACTATTGCGAATAACAGCTTGTTTTTGGTTGCTGAGACGGCTGGTAGGCTTGTCGGTTTTTCAAGATGCGAGGGCGGCGCGCTTAAAAGAACAACCCATCGTGCTGAATTTGGGATCTGTGTGTTAAAGGAATTTTGGGGTTGCGGAATTGGCACACTTTTATTGAAGAGCACAATCGAGTGGGCTGATAGCATCCCATTAAAAAAGCTATCATTGTCTGTACTTGAGACAAATCAGAAAGCGATCAGCATGTATACGAAGCACGGCTTTGAAGTAGAAGGAATATTAAAGAATGATAAACGATTAGCTGATGGACGTTTTTACAGCACAATTGTCATGGGCAGACATCACAATATAGAAAGTTAAATGATATAAGGAGTGATGTTAAATGGGAGTAATATTTGGTGCTCGCAACTCAACATTAAAGTATCGGTACCGTAAAGCTGTATATGCAGTCATAATTAAAGATGGAAGCTTGCTTACAGTTATAAATCCTCGCGGTCATTATTTCCTGCCTGGTGGGGGAACAAGAGAGGGTGAAACGAATCTGCAGTGTTTAGAAAGAGAGCTGCTGGAGGAAACTGGCTTTACAATAGCAAATGCTCAATACATCGGACGTGCTGATATGTATTTTCTTTCTCCAAGTGGTGCTCCTATCCATAATGACGGGCACTTTTATTATGCTGCTCTGACTGCACAAAAGAAAAAACCACTTGAACAGGATTATACTACTAAATGGCTTGATATCGAAGATTGTGAGAAATATCTGCATCATGCCCATCATGTGTGGGCTGTTAAAAAGTTTGGAAATGGTTTTAAAGCGAATGGAAATAAAAGCTGCTTTTAGATTAAATATTTTCTGGTTATATATGAATATTATGGTATAGAATTGGTTTCCCAGCAAATACTAATGCTACCGAACTAAATTTCTCAAGTGTTTTGAAGGAGCATAAAACAGATGAAAAATGATCTATTGACCTCTGTCGAACTTGGAGCATTATGGACAACCTACCATAAGAAAACAATGATTTTACGGATTTTAGAGCATCTTATCCAGCATGCTGAAGACAATAAGGCGAAAAGCTTGATGTCCGGGTTATACGAAAAGCTGGAAAAGAAAGTAGAAGAAATGGAAATCATGATTAAAGACGGCGGTGCTGCTCTACCAAGCGGCTTTACTAAAGAAGATATCAATGAACATGCACCTGCTCTTTTCACGAATGGTTTTGATGTAATGTTTTGCCGGATATTAAAGGAGATTAGCATGGGGATGTATGTTCTTCATACAACCATTTCCTATCGAGATGAAATAATCAACTTTTACAGAGAGTTGACGGAATTAACGCATATGTATTACCGGCATTTCACTGATTACTTGCTGGCCAAGGAGTTTTTGCAGCTGCCAACTACAATTAAAATGCCAAATTCCGTTGATTTCATCAGTGATACGTCCTATATGAAAGGAACGAATCTTCTCGGCCAAAAAAGACAGTTAAACACAGTGGAGTATGGACTGCTGCATCATTCTGTTGAAACAAATCTGTTTGGTATGCAGCTGATGAAAGCATTTGCTCAATGTTCTACAGATAGAGAAGCAAAACAATATTTTACTAAAGGTCAGCAGTTATCAGAAGAAATTCTGCAAGGAACAGAAAAAATATTAGTGGAAAACAATATCCCTTCTCCAACATTACCTGGCGGGCTACTAACTTCTTCAACAGAAGCACCGTTTTCTGAAAGACTGATGCTATATTGTACATATTTATTAGGCGGGTTCAGCATTGGCGGGCAAGGTTTCAGCTCTGCATTTATCCTGCGAAATGACGTTATTGCCAAGTCTGCAATCTTTGCAAAGGATGCATTTGAGTATACGATGGAGGGTGCCAAACTGATGATGGAAAAAGGATGGATGGAAGAACCTCCTAAAATGGAGCTTTAATAAAGTTGAATATAAAAAAGGCTATCTTCCATATTAGAAGATAGCCTTATTCCATTATATGAAGTTGTTAGCGAATTACGTTGCCAGATTGACCAGCCAATTGTGATTGAGCTGTTGCAACAAGACGTTTTGTAATTTCTCCACCAACAGAACCATTGGCACGAGCTACTGTTTCAGCGCCAAGTTGAACACCAAACTCTTGTGCAATCTCATACTTCATTTGTTCTAGTGCGGACTCAGCACCAGGTACAAGAAGATTGTTGCTGCTATTACCATTACTGCGATTTGCCATTGTGATTCACCTCCTTGACTATATCATGTACGGTTTTTGAAGGAAGCATGTATAATAAATTCTGGAAGAATATTAGCTATAAAGACTGTTTTTATGATGTTAAAGGAATCTTAAAAAACAATATCAAAAAGATAATAATAACAGCTGAGAGAAGATAGCTTACCAACGGCCGTAGATGATGGAGACGAAGCATTACATACATAACCGTGTAAAAAAGTATTTCCATCCACGCCTTATAGCCGTTTATTAATTCAATACGATTAAAATATAGAAAAAGTGATTCAATTACTAATGAACCAGCAATCCATTGTAAAATATATTTAATTTGTCTGAAGTATCCTCTTTTATTAGGGTAATTAGCCAAGAATAAAAGCGTTATGGACGGCAGATTTATAAAACTGTGCAAGATGTCAACAAGAACAGGATAATCATGAAAGAAATCAGGATTGTATTTCCATAGGAGCTTGTCTGCGCAAAGTAGATTATATAATAAGTCACAGATGATAACATACAGGATGGTAAGATGATAGTGGTGGATTTTCTTCCAATCTTTTCTGAAAAAGCAGATTGATATAAGAATAATGGATAGCAGAAGATGCATATGAAAACTCCCATCACCTATAAAAAATCAGGTCTTAATCTTTTATCTACTTGAATATATTTTCATTAATCAGCACTAATTATTCATAAGTCAGTTATCTATATTTGATTCAAGTAAAAAAAGGAAATGGTATGTTACTGTCGAATTATTTATTGGGTACGTAATGTACATAGAATAAATTTTTTGATGAAAGAAAGTTGGTGGATGATGACCAGCCATATGCTCCGCAAAAGAAAATCAGAAGAGCAATTGCAAAGATTATCTGTGCCTGTTAATAAGCACCTGCCCTATGTCGAGGCAGAGCAATATACAGAAGTTCGTACTAAAGAAGAGATTGTAGACCGCATAATTCCTTTGACTATAGCCGCTGCTAAGGCACTGGGAGCACCTGATGATTTTTTGGAGGAAACAACGGAAGAATTTCAGGCTGCTGCTTTGTTTACAAACGAAGAACGTCAGTTTATGATGGCAGCGATCTTGCCAGAGCAAGCTAAAATTAATTTTTCTTGGAAGCTTGAATGTATTTGGATTTTGATGTGGTCCATTGATCTCGTTCCGGAATTAGGAATGCCTGATCAAACATGTGATGTAGATCTGTTGTTGGAAATGATCCTGGAAAGCTCGCGGACAGAGCTTCTTCATAAGGCCGAACTTAAACCAAAGAGTATGATATTGGATGAGCTTGATTTTATTTATCGTGCTCATTGGGCAGTCCGTGATGCACAGCTAAACGGAACCGAAATTCCTGCTGTCTTTGATGAGGGAGTTGTTTATGAAAGGCATTATGCCTTAAACTGGCTTGTTCATTACATGGATCAAACATGGGATGAGATAAGCACAGATACATAAAATCCAGCTGTCTAAATGACAGCTGGATTTTTCCGCTGCCACTCCTGAGACTTAAGGCGTTAGAATAGGTATAAATGATAGCGTTTTCTCGAACGTTTTTTTCTTAATTGAATACTATTTTTTAAAGGACTTGTACGTAAACAGCTCGTCTATTTTTAGCAGAGGAGGAAAAAATGTGTGAAAGGATATGGTTATAATATAGCTTCTATATTAATGATGGGGGTTGGGCCTTTAATTGCAAAGTTTGGCTTGCAAACCATTTCAGCCAGTGCTGCTGCATTTATTAATGCATGCACAATTGTAATTGCGAGTTTTATTTGGGGAATGCTTCGTAAAGAACCAGTTAAGTTTTATGTTTCAAAAGATATGACCTTGTTGTCTGTCTGCAATGTGCTCGGTGTCTTATTTATGTATGTGAGCTTAAGTTTGCTTTCACCTGTACAAGTCGGTTTTCTGGGCCGATTTTACACAGTATTTGCTGTTTTACTTTCATTTGTTTTGTTAAGAGAAAAAATCTCAAAAACAGAATGGATGCTCGTTCTCCTTGCTGTTGCCGGAACCTTCCTGTTTATTACACCTAAAGACAGCGGAAGTCTGTCAGTTGCAGGAGTCATTTGCGCTCTCCTGTATACGTTCTTCTTTGCTTTATGCAATGTCCTCATAAAATGGCGAATGGAGAAAGGCAGGAATTCTAACTCGATTCTGTTTACAAACAGCCTGTGGACATTTTTTCTTCTTGCACTCTATCTGCTGATTTTTCCTGTAAGCTGGCAAGTGTCTGCTCAAAGTGTTTCTCTTACCGCTGCCGCTTCTCTGATGACAGGGTTTTTAGGAACCTTGTTTTTATATGAGGCATTGAAGCGAATCCGTTTTTCCATTGCAAACATCATGAGAGCTGCCAGTCCAGTTATTCTCGCAATCGTTTCTTATCCATTCTTTCCTGTTCCTTTAACTTCACTAAATATATTAGGAGCGGTCATTCTTTTAGCTTCCATCATTCTTATTGGTATTACAGACTATAAAAAACGCAGACTCAAAAGTTTAGTGGAATAATCCGAGGAGAACCAAATGATAAAAATCATCCAAAATCAACCTAATCTAATCATAGTTGCACATGAGATTTATGGAATAAATGAGCATATAAAATCGTTTTGTGAGCAGGTAGCACAAGCAGGATTTGATGTCGTATGTCCTAATCTGTTGAAAGAACCGCTAGCTTTTTCTTATTCGGAGGAAAAGGAAGCATATCACCATTTCCATACTAACTGCAGCTTTTTAGATAGTAGAGCAAGTTTATGTAAACTTGCTTCAGAAAATAGAAGGGAATATAAGCAGATTTTTATCGTCGGCTTTAGTGTTGGTGCGACAGCTGCATGGTTAGCCTCCTCGAGCACTGCAGACATTGATGGAGCGGTGTGCCTTTATGGATCGAGAATTAGAGACTATACAGAACTTGTGCCTAAATGTCCTGTTTTGCTTGTTTTTCCGGAAGAAGAACAGTCGTTTGATGTTACTAGCTTGATGGATATTTTAGTAAAAAAAGAAGTAAAGCAGGTTAAGTTGGCTGGAAAGCACGGTTTTTGTGATCCGTTTTCTAAAAGTTTCAATATAGATAGTGCGAAAACTGCTTGGAGTCATATGCTTGCCTTTTTTCGTTCTAACTAAAATTGTATAAGGATAATTTTTCCTAGTGTAAAAAACTTCATTTTAGACGATATAAATATAGATAACATAAGAACAATGCCTTGAACTATTGTTATCACTATTGTGTTTTTGCCTTAAAAGAACGGGGACTAACGTTTCTTTTAAGGTTTTTTGACGTAATATATTAAAATAATATTATGATTACATAAATTGGTGGCTGCAAGCGAACAATATCGGTAAAAAGGAGGGTGAATATGAGCAAAAACGAGGATACAACGAGCGAAGGATTGAATCAAATTTTTGAAATTATCAATGCTAAAGGTGATATTGGAGAAATTAAAAAAATTCTCGCAGACTCCAACGAAGAGGAGAATTCTAATCCCGAATAACTTGTATCGCTGCTGCTGCATTCCGACTGGGATGTGGTTTTGTTTTATTTGCACGGAATATAAAAAAGATGGTGTTTATAAGATAGTTAATTAATCTGTCTCTTATTACATAAAATTATGGTTTTTTATAGAGGTTTTGCAGCAGCTATGGTACGATTTGGCAAGGAGTAAGTACCATTATTTATTAGGAGTTATTCATTTATGTTCTATTCCATGCTGATGTTTATTATTGCAGGCTTGGCAGAAATTGGCGGCGGCTATCTCATTTGGCTATGGTTAAGGGAAGGCAAGCCCCTTTCCTTCGGCTTGATTGGAGCGATAGCACTTATACTTTACGGCGTTATTGCCACCTTTCAAACATTTCCGTCCTTCGGCAAGGTTTATGCGGCTTACGGCGGAGTGTTTATTATTCTGTCTGTGCTCTGGGGATGGGGTGTCGATAATAAAACACCCGATTTTTATGATTGGATTGGTGCCGGTATCTGTCTGCTAGGTGCTGGTATCATTTTGTTTGCACCACGTTCCTAAAAAATGCAGCTTCCGATTGGAAGCTGCATTTTTTATTTATGGAAGTATGTTTCCTGCTGCGCGGAAAATTTCATACCATTCTTCACGAGTTAAAGTGATATCGCTCGCTTTTATACAGTCCTGCAATCTTGATTGATTCATTGTTCCAATCACTGGCTGCATTTTCGCTGGATGACGTAACAGCCATGCAATTGCAATAGTAGTATTGCTGACATTGTATTTTTTTGCAATTTCATTAATTTTTTGATTTAATTCTGGGAATTTTTCATTGTCCAAAAATACGCCTTCAAAAAATCCATATTGGAATGGTGACCAAGGCTGAATAGTAATATCATGAAGACGGCAAAAATCGAGAATTCCGCCGTCTCTGTTAATGGCCGATTCGTTTTCCATATTGACGTTAAAACCGCTCGAAATCATGGTCGAATTTGTGATGCTTAATTGAAGCTGATTCGCAACAATCGGTTGTTTTACATACTTTTGCAATAGTTGAATTTGCATTGGATTTTGATTGGATACACCAAAATGACGGACTTTTCCTGAGCTTTCCAGGATATCAAAAGCTTCTGCTACTTCTTCTGGTTCAACAAGTGTATCAGGACGATGTAAAAGAAGAATATCAAGATATTCTGTGTTTAATCGTTGTAAGATGCCATCAACAGATTGGAGGATATGGTCTTTGGAAAAATCAAACATTCCCTTGCGAATTCCGCATTTGGATTGCAAAATAATATTTTCTCGAACAGTAGGACTCATATGTATAGCGTCAGCGAAAATCTCCTCACAGCTTCCGCCGCCATATATATCTGCATGATCAAAAAAATTAGCTCCTTGCTCTAATGCAGTTTGAATAAAATGCTCCGCTTCTTTTGCTTCAAGCGAATTGATGCGCATACAGCCGACAGAGACAACTGGCACCTCTAAATTGCTTGATCCAAGCTTCATTGTTCTCATGATTTTTCCCCCTTTATGGTTAGTTCACGTACATTACAGAATGTCCCATGAGCCTAAGTTGAATTATAAATGAGAGCGATTTCACCGTCAACTTTAGAGCACAGCTAGGATAATAGCACTTCCGAAAAAAGGTAACGTTCATATTTTAATATAAGCGACAAAGGAGCGGATACTTTGAAGGAGGAAATGGGATTGGAAGCATTCACGAAAAGCATTACACTTTGTATGATTGTTAAAAATGAGTCTAAAATAATCACAAGATGCCTAGATTCAGCTGAAGCGATTATTGATTCTCTCTCCATCTGTGATACAGGTTCGACAGACGACACGGTTAAAATTATCAAAAACTGGGCAAAAGATAATGGCAAAGAATGTACGATTCATCATACTCCATTTCAAAACTTCGGATATAACCGAACACTGTCTGTGAATCTGGCACAAGGTGCCTATCCAGACTCTGATTATCTTTTATTATTGGATGCAGATATGATCCTGCAGAATTCCCTTGCATTTCATGTAAATAACTTAAAAAGTGACCAATATTTAATCATGCAGATGAATCAAGATTTAAAGTATTGGAACACGCGGCTTATCCATGCAAAACGTTCATGGGAATGCGTCGGTGTGACACATGAGTACTGGGAGCTGAAAGAATCTCCTGCCACAGGAACTGTTGGAAAGCTTGAGAATATTTTCATTCTTGATAAGGAAGATGGCGGAAGCAAACAAGATAAGTTTGAAAGAGACAAAAGGTTGCTCGAAGAGGCTGTACAAGACGAGAACCAAAAGCCGCTTTGGCAAAGATATATGTTCTATTTAGCACAAACTTATTATGATTTGCAGGATTACTCCAACGCAATTGAATGGTATAAAAAGCGAATAGCAGAAGGCGGCTGGCAGGAGGAAGTGTATTACAGCATGCTGAAAATTGGTCTTGCTTATGAACAACTCGCGAACCGCTCCTCTGTAAATCTTAAGCGGGAAGAATTGCTGGCATTATCTTTATTTCGATTGCAGCAAGCATGGATGTATAGACCATCAAGAGGTGAAGCCATTTATCACCTCGCTCGGATTCATCGAGAATTAAAAAATTATCAGCTTGCCTATTTATTTGCAGCAGAAGGGAAATCAATTCCGTTCCCAGCAAACGATCTGCTGTTTGTCGATTATACGGTTCATGATTATAGATTTGACTGTGAACTGGCCATTGCAGGCTTCTATATAGAAAAAAACAAACTGTCTGGTAAACAAGCACTTGAACGCTTGCTAGCAAGGAAGGAAGAATTGCCAAGACATTTACATCCATGGCTTGAGCAGACTAGCCAGTATTATCACTAAAAGCACTGAATATTACTTCAGTGTTTTTTTCTATTAAATCTGCTTTTTTATAACCATATCAAAACAGGGTCTCTTCCTTTTAATATTTTCCCCCTCATCAGTGCAGGGATTCTTGAAAGGCACAGAGAATAGTACACAATTACTTAAAATAAATTTGGGGGCAGTAAGAATGATATTGGAAGCAGCCATGCTTAACGTGAAAGAAGGAATGGAGTCGGAGTTTGAACAAGCATTTGCTGAAGCATCGAGCATTATTGCAAGCAAAAAAGGCTATATAGAGCATGAATTGCAGCGCTGTATGGAAGATGTGGGCAAATACTTGCTGTTGGTCAGGTGGCAGACGCTTGAAGATCACACAATCGGGTTTAGGCAATCAGCAGAGTATGAGAACTGGAAAAAGCTGCTTCACCATTATTATGATCCTTTTCCAACGGTAGAGCATTTTAAATCTGTTTATATAAGCAAATAACGAATAAACGATGCAACAATTTCGAAATAATAGTGTAATAATAGAGCTTAGAAGAGAAAGAGAAGCTATTATTTCTGGTAATGCCTGCCTTTTTAAAAGAGCGGACCACTTATCCAGCAAGATATCGAGCATTTTTCTTTTCATGTGTAATATTTTGGCACATGAATATATATATGACATCTGTTAACCTACTAGAGTATTAAAGAATGATTCTAGGAGGTTAACAATCTATGAAAAACTTAAAGAAACTACTTATTGTTTCAACAGTAGCCCTTTCCTTATTTGGGTTTAATACGCAGTCTAAAGCCGCCACCAATCATGTTGTCCAAAGTGGCGAAACTTATTGGATTCTTGCAAATAAATTTGGTGTTTCAGCAAACAGCATAAAAAGCGCAAACGATGCTACAAGCAACATGCTTATTCCTGGTCAATCGCTGACTATTCCTAACTCTACTATCTCAGCAGCTGATAAAGATCTAATGGCACGTCTTGTATCTGCAGAAGCTAAAGGTGAGCCATATGCAGGGAAAGTCGCTGTGGCAACGGTTATTTTAAACAGATTGGATAACAAAGATTTCCCTGATACTATTAAAGATGTAATCTACCAAAAAGACAATGGCTATTATGCCTTCACACCTGTGCAAAATGGAGCAATAAATGAGTCTGCAGATGCAGAGTCGAAAAAGGCAGTAACAGAAGCAATTGCTTCAAGAGGCTACGGACAAGGTTCTCTGTTTTTCTATAACCCAAAAACATCTACAAGTGATTGGATTTTCTCACGTCAAGTGACAATCAAAATTGGTAACCATACGTTTGCAAAATAATTGAATCCTGCATCACTCCATTTTGGAGTGGTGTTTTTTTAGTTAGGAGACATTGCTGATTCTATATATTTCATGAATTTTCTACCAAGCAATGATGGAGTCTTCTTCTTAGGATATACAAAACCAAAAGCGATATGTACAGGCTGGTGATTCAGAATGTTCATTTTTTTTATAGCGTTTTGATTAACAAGGAGAGTATCTCCTTCCTTGTAAAGCTCTGGTGAGAAGGTGATAGCCATGTTTTGAATGACGGCCTTTTTAATGACATCCGTATTATTCGATGTAAACAATATTTGTAAGCTTCCAAATTCAGCAATAAAGTTTTGAACAAACCATTTTACATAATCTCCGTCATACATAACAATCGTTTCATTAATGAGTGCTTGTGGCTCAATGCTATCATTAACAGAAATGGCCGAATCTTTATGTGCGAATACCTTCATTTCCCCTTTATTTAGAAGCTGAAAATCAAGATTTTCCATTTTATCCTTTAGACCATCATGTAGTGTTATCAGTCCAATGTCCAGTTCAAAACGGGTAATATCGTTGATTATTTCATGTGTTTCCTGCTCCATAATCTCAATCTCTACATTTGGATAATCCGCTTTAAAGGCTGCGAGCGGCTCCAGTAAATAGGGCATATAGATTGGGATGGAAGCAAATGTTAGCTTCCCTTGAACATCTTTTGAGTCCTCTTTTATTTCTTCGCGTAATTCCTCTACTTTTAATAAAATTTCCACTGCCTTTTGAATTACTTTTTTGCCTTGTATGGTAGGCAATGTTCCTGTTCTGGCACGGTGAAACAAAACAACACCCAGTTCTTTTTCAAGAGCAGTGATTGATTGGCTCACAGCTGATTGTGTGACATGCAGGTTTTCTGATGCTTTGGAAATTGCTCCTGATTTTGCAACTTCGAGTACATATTCAAGCTGTTCAATCTTCATAGACTCCCACCTTCTATAAGTTTTCCTTACCTTACCTTCAAAAAGTTTAATTTTATTAATCATAAACTACATTATATAATTTATTCAATCTTTTCTTAATGGTTTACTCGGAATTGGTAGAAGGGAGATTCCATAAATTGCTGTCGATTATGCTTCAAAGGAGGAAGGAGTTATGCGTTGGTTGATTTTAGGGGCTGTGTTTTTACTGGCTGTCATTAATTTCGCAGACAAAACAGTGATTGGCTTATCAGCCGTTCCTATCATGAATGATTTGCAGCTCAATTATGAGCAGTGGGGCATTGTGGGCAGTTCATTCTTTTGGCTGTTTTCTGTCGCTGGTATTGTCGGAGCGGCTCTGTCTGATCGGTTTGGAACAGAAAAGATGCTGCTGATTATGGCAATTATTTGGACTATTGCCCAGTCCATCACTGTGTTTGCCGCAGGATTACCGTTTTTAATTATGACTCGTGTGTTACTAGGTGCTGGTGAAGGGCCGTTTTTTGCAACAGCTGTCAGCCATCTTAGCAAATGGTTTGCTCCAGAATCAAGAGGGTTTGCTATTTCGATTCTAAATTTAGGAAATACAGTCGGAAAAGCTGTCTCTGTTCCGATTTTAATCTGGCTTATCACTCAAACAGGCTGGAAAATGACGTTTTTATTTTTAGGTGGTGTGAGCCTGCTGTTTGTTTTTATCTGGTTATGGCTAGGACGACTCCAGGCTCCTCACACTGTAGAACAAACTTCTGCAAAAACCAAAATAGTCTGGACTGATGTAAGGAAGACCATTTTTTCACCCACCTTTGTATTTACAACAATGATTGCCTTTATTGGTTATAGTGTTATCACCTTCAGTCTTGTCTTTAGTCCAACTTACATAACCGAAGTAAAGGGAATCTCACCAAGTGTAATGGGCTATATGAAAGCGACCGCTGGTGCGACAGGAGCAATTTTGTCTGTCGGACTCTCCGCTTATTCTGACTTTATCTTCAAAAGAAGCAAAAATATATGGCTGTCCCGTGTTTTATTTACATCCATTTGTGCTGCGTTAGCGGGGATAGTATTTTTCTTTTTTACCATAACAGAGTCTGTAGCACTTATGACGCTTATTTTAATTTTAGAAAACGGGCTGATTATGCTTATTTTCACACTCGGTCCGCAAGTTGTAAACAGCTTGATGCCTGAGAGAAAAGGGCTGATGTCAGGTATTATGATGGGATTAGCGACAACCTCAGGTATTATTGCGCCAATAATTTTTGGCAAAGTGATTGATGCATCTGGTGATTCGCTTACCGGATTTAACGGAAATATACAGGCGATGGCAATCCTGCTGATAATTAGTGCAGTCCTGTTTGCATTGTTTGCAAGGCCGGCTCAGAAAGAAATAATCCCAGGTCAACATAATATGGGAATTCATTTAAAATAGGAGGAAATAAGATGAAATATAGTGTAAGCAAGGATGAGAAAGAACTAGCATTAATGTATTTGCAGGAACATACAAAACGGTTTACGAAAAGAGTGGAAAAGGTTACTGAAAATATTTATTGCGCAGTTGGATATGGACTGGCGAATTCGACTTTAATAGTAACAGATGCAGGAAATATTATTGTTGATACAACCGAAGGAATAGAAACGGCTGCTGAAGTAAAAAAAGAGTTTGATAAAATATCGCCATTGCCAACCATAGCTGTTATTTATACACATGGTCATCCTGATCATATTAACGGAGCTTCCGTTTTTGCAGACGATAAAACAGAAATTTATGCCAACAAGCTTACGCTCGATTTTATTCAAACACAGTATAACCAGTTAAATAGTATACTTGAAATAAGGGGGGCAAGACAATTTGGCGTTTTTCTTCAGCCGGAGCATTATCCATACAGTGGTTTAGGACCTGCTTTAAAACTAAGCGGCACAAAAAAAATAATGGTGCCAACCACAGTGTTTGAAGATGCGGTGAAATTGCAGTTTGGCTCCACTGTTATACAGCTAGTTTCCGCTCCTGGTGAAACAGAAGACCAAATCTTTATTTGGCTACCAGAGGAAAAGGTATTGCTTGGTGCGGATAACTACTATCCAGCTTTTCCGAATCTGTATACGATCAGAGGAACAAGCCCACGGCCAGTACTGCAATGGGTATACTCTCTCGATAAAATGCGCGCGCTGCAAGCCGAATACTTAGTGCTTGGTCATACTGAACCTGTATATGGCAAAGAAAAAATCGCTGAATTATTAACGATTTACCGAGATGGGATTCAATATATTCATGACAGCACGGTACGCGGGATGAATGCAGGAAAAACGGTTGATGAATTAGTGGAGGAAATTTCTTTGCCAGAATCTCTAGCTTCATACGAAGAACTGCGTGAGCTGTATGGCAGCATATCCCAATCCGTTCGCGCGATTTACAGCGGTTATTTAGGATGGTTTGACGGCAATGCTTCTAATTTGGAACAATTAAGTTCCCGTGCTTTTGCCCAAAAAATGGCGGATCTTGCCGGAGGAAATAACAGGCTGCTGAAGGAAGCAACAAATGCTGTTGAAAATGGTGAATTTCAGTGGGCAGCACAATTAGCGGACATGCTGCTGTCTTTATTGCCTGAAAATGATCAAGCGTTGCAAGTTAAGATTCGTGCGTTAACAGAGCTTGGACTAAGATCTTATAACTCGAATAATCGCTCTTATTATCTATCTCAAGCGAAAGAGCTGCAAAACGGTGTACCATTTTTAAACAATCGAAGCAACCACTCCGCTTATGCTTATGCTGAAAAAATGCCCATTCGCGCGTTCTTTCAGCAAATGACGATTCTTCTACAGCCTGAAAAATGCGAGCATCGAGCGCTTTCCCTAAGCCTTACCATTACAGACGATCAGAAGCAGCATATTTTAGTCATCCGCAATGGCATTATCGATATTCAGGAAGGATGTTTAACAAACCCGGATATAACGGTAGCAACAAGTTCATCTATTTGGAAGGAGATTATATTAGGTATTCTAAATCCAAATGATGCGGCAAATAATGCAGGTTTTCAGCTTACTGGGGATGCAGTATCCTTTAGTCAGTTTGTTGGCTTCTTTCAGAAATAATTAGTTTGTAAAAACCGTCTTGGCAGATAAAAGGCGGTTTTTACTTTAACAGCATATTGTAAGAAAACCTATATGTATTCTAAAATAATAGAAGGAACTAGTGCTTTACAAAGTTAGCGCTATGGTTGGAGGATACATCATCATGAATAAAGACAAACAATTACTGAGCTTAATAAATGCTGCGCAAGTCTTAACATCTACATTAGATTTGGACAAGGTGCTCCAGCAGCTGATTAAAGAAACGTTAAATGTAATAGATGGTGCAGATGCTATATTGCTGTTTGTATATGATAAACGGACAGGCAGGCTTATAGCCAAAAATGGTGTCGGAGTTGAACTAGCATACTTGCAGGAAATTAAACTTCATCCTGGGGAAGGCATGACAGGCAAAACATTCTTGAGCAAAAAAGGACAAATATTCAGTCATGTAAAAGAAACAGAGAGAGGGATGGAGAATATTAGAGGTGATAATAAAAGTCTGTTTCAAAAGGCTGTTGGCGCATTCCGCTATCATCCTGTCAGTACCATTTGTGCTCCCCTTTTATCTAAAGAGGAATGTATTGGTGTATTGACGATTGACAGTTTTTCTGAAAACGTGCATTTCACAAACCATCATCTTCTCCTGCTCGAAACATTCGCCGCACAGGCCAGTATTGCGATTGAAAATGCAAAATTTTTTGCTGATACAGAGCGATCGAAGAAAATTCATGCTGAATTGGCTACCGCTTCAATCAACCAAAAAGGTCTAGAAGAAATTACAGGCACGCTCACACAGCTTATTAAAGAAGAGGTTTGTGTTTATAATGAGTTTTTTGAGATTATTTCTTCTTCCTCGACACAGGCTGAGGCAATGGGGACGGCTAAAAGAAACGTGATTATGACTGTTTATAATGATGAGGTGCAAAATGAGGGGAGTTTATATTGTAAAGAAGAGAGAATAAAGCTGATTCCCATTAAAACAGATGCCAGAATTGTTATTGGCATTCTGGCAATCTTTAACGTCGAACGAGCTTCTCTTGATACACTAGACTTGCTTGCTATTGACCTTGCCAATAATATTTTCGCGCGGGAAATTATCGGCCAGGAAAGATTGCTCTCTGATTATTATAAATATGAGGGGTACTTATTAGATCAGCTTTTAAGTCAGAAGCTGGATTCATTTTCCGGACCGCAAAAAAGCATTGTCGGCCTGTCTGACAACTATCGATATATATGCATTAATATCCAAATTCCTAACCAGCTCCTTGAGTTTGAGGAATTAAATCGAAAGAAGCAGCATTTTCATCGCTTATTGTTTCGGGAAATCAAAAAGCTGCCCTACAAAGTATTAGTTTCGGAAAAGAACATGGAATATGATGTGTTAGTTATGATTCATGACCGAAAAACAGAAGAGGAAATAACAGAACTGTTTAGCCTATTCTTTAATGGGTTAAAGGATAAACTTGTTGAAAGTATATCCTTTGACTTCCATGTCGGCATCGGCAGGCTATTCTTAAAAATTAAGGAGATTCAAAGCTCCTACAGAGAAGCAAAAATTTGTTCCGACTATATTAAAACGAACAGTAAGGATTTACTAGTGCTTTCCTATAAATCGCTTGGCATCTATCGCTTGTTTATTAAACAGGAGCCAGAAGAGATTCGTGAATATGTAAAAAGCACGATTGGTCCGCTAATTGATTATGATAAAACAAATGGAACTGACTTGTTGTCTACATTAGCGGTATATATGGAGAATAAACAAAATATGACGTTAACAGCGAAGCAGTGCTTTGTGCATTTAAATACGATTAAGTACAGACTGCAAAACGTGAAAGAGATTTTAGGCATACACCTTGAAGGCAAGGAAATGTTTGAACTGCAGCTTGCTATTTATTTGTTTGACTATTTAAAGAAAGGCATCGGCAAACACTAGTCTAAAAGTTGTAAAAATTCGCTATTTTTTAAGATGCATTATCTAAAACAGACAAAAAGCTTACGATTAATTTGTCTGCTTTAGATATATTAATAATTGTCAAACTATTCTACAATTTCTAAATAATGATACATATTATGAGGGGGTACAGCATGGATACAACAGCAGCAAGCAGGCTGGACGAACTTCTGTTATCTGACTATGATCACACACTTGATCATGGGGGCATATCAGGTAAAAGAATAGCGCAAAGGCTGTATGAATTATCAAAGATTGGTTTGACAGACGAAAACGGTTCTTACCGAATCGGTTTCTCTGCAGAGGAAAAGTTAGCAAAACAGCTTGTTGCTAACTGGATGACAGAGGCAGGTTTATCTGTCAAACAAGACGAAGCTGGCAATGTCATCGGCAGATTGGCAGGTAATGGCGAGGAGCTTCCAGCAATTCTATCTGGTTCCCATGTTGACAGTGTTCCAAACGGGGGGCATTTTGATGGGCCGTTAGGTGTTCTTGCGGCGTTAGAGGTAGTGGAAGCATGGCGGGAAACTGGGTTCAAACCGACTCATCCATACGAAGTGATTATCTTCTCAGATGAAGAGGGAGCAAGATTTAATGGCGGTCTGACTGGAAGCAGAGCAATGACTGGTGACATAGATGTTGAAAATCAACTCAGCTTAGTTGACAGCGAGGGAGCCAATTTTCAAACAGTTATTGAAAATAACGGCTTGTCACTTGATACATTCTTTCAAGCGAAACGGGACTTATCTAAAATCAAAGCATATGTGGAGGTCCATATTGAGCAAGGAAAACGGCTCGAAAAAGAGAATCTTCCAGTCGGAATTGTTTCGGGAATAGCAGGTCCAAGCTGGCTGAAAATCACTTTATCAGGAGAAGCCGGCCATGCAGGAAACACTCCGATGGATGACAGAAAGGATGCGTTAGTAGCAGCAGGTGAACTTCTTGCGGCAATTCCTGCCTTGCCTAAAATGGTAAGCTCCACCGCGGTTGCGACAGTTGGGAAGCTGCATGTTCATCCGAATGGAGTCAATGTTATTCCCGGCAGAGTTGAGTTGTTTGTTGATATTCGTGACATTTATGAAGACAAAGTAGATGCGCTTGTTGCTCTTACAATTGAAAAAGCTGCAGCTATTTCCGAAAGCCATGGAATCAAGACTATGTTTGAACAAACATTGAAAGTTTCACCGATGCTCGTACAAGATGACATGAAAGAACTGCTTGAGCAATCACTGCAAAAAATGGCCATTAAGCCGTACTTTTTACCAAGCGGTGCTGGTCATGATGCGATGGTTCTAGGAAGGCATGTACCATCTGCGATGATTTTTGCTCGCAGCAGAAAAGGGATTAGCCATAATCCCGAGGAATGGACAACACTTAGTGATTGTGTTCAATCTGTGCATGTATTGAAAAACATGATTGAAAGCCTGGATGAAAACTAAAAGGAGTGATACATAATGGAAGCAACAAAATCTTTTATACAAGCAAGCATAGATGCAGTGAAGGAAGAGGTTGTCACATGGCGCCGCCATCTTCACCAACATCCAGAATTAAGCTTTGAAGAGGAAAAAACGTCTCAATATATATATGACCAATTAAAATCATTTGGCAATATTGAACTAACCCGCCCGACAAAAACCAGTGTAGTTGGCCGAATTATAGGAGCTCTACCTGGCAAAGTTATTGCCATTCGCGCTGATATGGATGCACTTCCGATACAAGAAGAAAACGAAAGTGAATATGCTTCCCAAAATCCTGGCGTGATGCATGCTTGCGGTCATGATGGACATACAGCCATGCTTTTAGGTGCAGCAAAGGTATTATCCTCCCTTAAAAGCCATATCGAAGGAGAAATCCGTTTGTTATTCCAGCATGCAGAAGAATTGTTCCCAGGTGGAGCAGAGGAAATGGTCCAAGCAGGAGTAATGGACGAGGTTGATACAGTAATTGGCGCCCATTTGTGGTCTCCACTTGAAATCGGCAAAATCGGAATCGTTTATGGACCGATGATGGCATCACCTGATACCTTCTATCTTAATGTCAACGGCAAAGGAGGACATGCTGCTCTTCCTCATCAAACAGTTGATTCGATTGCGATTGCTTCTCAAGTGGTCACAAACCTGCAGCATATCGTTTCACGAAACACAGATCCTCTTGATAATCTCGTTTTGTCTGTGACAAAGTTCGTCGGAGGCACAACGCATAATGTAATTCCAGGTTCTGTTGAGATATGCGGAACAGTTCGCAGCTTTGATCCAGACTTGCGCAAGGAAGTTCCAAAGCTAATGGAAAGAGTCATCAAAGGTATTACGGACGCACATGGAGCGACTTACGACTTTAAATATGAGTTCGGCTACAGACCTGTCATCAATGATGCCCGCGTTACAGAGGTGTTAGAAGCAACAGTGTTAGAAGTGTATGGCAACGATGCGATCGACAGAATGAAGCCAAATATGGGCGGAGAAGATTTTTCTGCATTCCAGCAAGTAGCAGAAGGATCATTCTTCTATATAGGTGCCGGAAATCCGCAAAAAGGGGCTGACTTTCCTCATCACCATGCCCGCTTTGAAATCGATGAAGACTCCCTTGAAAAGGGCGTAAACTTATTTGTTTACAGTGCATTAAAGCTGTTAGAAGCAGCAGAAGGAAGGGAAGCAAATGATTAAAGTATTGGCGCTGATTCCGTTCGTTTTCATGCTGGGCGGAGCCTATGTATTCAATCAAGTGACACCATACGTACTAGGAATGCCATTTCTGCTGTTTTGGTGTGTATTATGGACAGTCCTGACATCTGTCATTATGGCAATTATCTATAAAATCGATCCAAAAAATAAAGAAGGTGAAACAGAATGAATGCTGCATTAGTAATTATTTTTGCTACGATGCTACTATCTATCTTTTTAGGTATTCGGGCAAAAAAAGGAAAAGACATGGATTTAGAACAATGGTCTGTAGGAGGAAGAGGATTCGGTTCCGTTTTAGTATTCGTGCTGATGGCAGGGGAAATTTATACAACCTTCACCTTCCTTGGAGGAAGCGGCTGGGCATATAGTAAAGGCGGCCCAACCTATTATATTATTTCATACGGTGCTCTTGCTTATATTATGTCATACTTTTTGCTGCCGAAAATCTGGCGCTACGCAAAAGACAACAAGCTTGTGTCTCAATCAGACTTTTTCGTCAGCAAATACAACAGCCCGTATTTAGGAATTCTTGTTTCGCTTGTAGGGTTTGTTGCGATGATTCCTTATTTTGTTCTGCAGCTGAAAGGGCTTGGAATTATTGTATCAGAGGCTTCTTATGGCCATATTTCACCAACTGTGGCGATTTGGATCGGCATTATCGTTGTAACCGTCTATGTAATGGTCTCAGGTATTCACGGCTCTGCATGGACTGCTGTTGCGAAGGATATTCTTATTCTTGTTGTGGTCTTATTTTTGGGAATTTATCTTCCGCACCATTATTATGGCGGGATTCAGCCAATGTTTGAAGCAATTGACACAGCGAAGGCAGGCTTTTTATCATTGCCTGATTCAGGACAAAGCTCTTCTTGGTTTGTAACAACTGTTTTACTTACAGCATTAGGCTTTTATATGTGGCCGCATACATTCGGTTCCATTTATTCCTCTCAAGGAGAGAAAGCCTTCCGAAAAAATGCTATTTTCATGCCATTATATCAATTAGTCCTTTTATTCGTATTCTTCGTAGGCTTTGCAGCGATTCTGCAAGTGCCAACATTAACTGGAGCAGATACGGATTTAGCACTGCTTCGTTTGTCTATCCAGACATTTGATCCATGGGTGGTAGGAATTATCGGTGCGGCAGGTATTTTGACTGCTCTTGTTCCTGGCTCGATGATTCTAATGGCAGCAGCAACCTTGCTTGCGAAAAACGTTTATAAAGTGTTACGACCAAGTGCAACAGACAAGCAAGTCACAAGCATGGCCCGTTATCTTGTACCTGTTGTGGCGCTCATTTCCGTAATCGTTACATTTAATGGCGGCGGAACGCTTGTTGCTTTGCTGTTAATGGGATACAGCCTTGTAACACAATTGTTTCCGACCTTATTGTTCAGCTTAATGAAACATAATTTTGTTACGAAACAAGGAGCGTTTGCTGGTATTATCGCAGGTGTTGCCACGGTTACTTATGTGACAGTTTCAGGCACGACTGTCGGAACATTGTTCCCATTTTTGCCGCAAGCAATTAAGGACTTCAACGTTGGTATTATTGCCTTGATTATTAACTTAGTTGTCCTTACGGTTGTATCATTGGCAACAAGACCAGTGGCAGTATTAAAAACGAAATCTAATCAAGCATAATAACAGACCCCTCTTATCCTAATAAGAGGGGTGTTTACTGTTTTCACATCTAAAACGAATGACTATTTACTAAGCGCTTTTTTGGCAAGATTAACGTCATTTTGCAGCAGACTCTTTAAATCATAAGCTGGGTAATACCCCTTTTTATACATATAGTGGAATACTTCCTCATGTGAATCAATCGCTTTGTTTATATGTGTTTTTAACACCTTTCTTAATTCAGGTGTAGCTGTTTCAGTAATGGCAACCGCATAATTTTTGACACTTGCTTTAAATAGACCAAGTAAATCTCCTGCCAGAAAAGGTGTTAATGCTTGATTGCGCAAGTCCTCTTCCTCGTCTTCCTCTCTCGGTGCTAACGGATAGAATTCAAGCAAGTCTTTTATATTAGCTGTTAAACCTTCAATAGCCTTTGTGTACAGCCTTTTTAGTTCTGGGTCTGTCACCGTTGGAAGTGCGAGTTTCAATTTCATTAATGCTACTGATTGTGCTGCTGTTAATTCATGTATTTCTAATGTTTCATGCCATGCTAAATGCTGCGGACGTTCGTTATGTTCCATTCTCATGATCCTCCTTAAATGACGCTTCCTCTTTTTTTAGTGTGAGATAGAAAAAAGAGGAGATCACTCACCTCTTTTATCGTGACTATCTTTGTGGATATTGCTTATGCCAGTCATCCCAATGACCTTGTGGATGATGGTAGCCTTTTTTCCATGAATCTTGCGGGTAGTATGGCTTATGCCAATCTTGGTGGGGTTTATGCCATCCGTATGGATAATCGTCATGAAAACCTTGATGATACCCTCCAGGATATTGATGATAACCGCCGTATGGATAGCCTTGTTGCTGCCAGCCACCAAACGGATAGTTCTGCTGACCTTGCTGCCAGCCGCCGTATGGATAGCTTTGTTGACCTTGCCCCCAAGGGAAATTAGGTTGATATGGTCCAAATTGCATGTAATCACCTTCCGTTGCGAGTTTTCTGTATAGGGTATGTCGGCTTGCTGTTAATGAGCTTATCTACTTTTTTTAAGAAGAAGCCCAATTATTAACTCTTATTAGAAAATTTTTATTTTTCAAGCTGTGCAACAATGGTATGATTGGCTATATAAAAAAAGAGAGTTAACGTTTAGGGGAAGAGAAGGAGGAAATATTTTGACAAAATATGATGCGATTATCATCGGTGCCGGTTCCATGGGGATGGCAGCAGGCTATTATTTAGCGGAACAAGGAAAAAAGACATTGTTAATTGATGCCTATGACCCTCCTCATGCACATGGAAGCCACCATGGCGAAACAAGAATTATCCGTCATGCATACGGGGAAGGTGCTGAGTATGTTCCTTTGGCGTTAAAAGCACAGGAGCTTTGGGGCGAGCTTGAAGAGGTATCAGGCAAGCAGCTGTTTTTGCAGACAGGTGTATTAAATGTCGGCAAAGCAGATTCACCATTTATGAAAAACATAATATATAGCGCGAAAACATATAACCTGCCAGTGGAAGTGCTGCAAGCAAGTGAAGTAATGGAGCGGTGGTCTGGCATTAAGCTACCGGCTGATTATATCGGCTGCTTTGAAAAATCGTCAGGAGTGCTTAAAAGTGAAACTTGTATAGAAGCATATAAAGAGCAGGCTATTAAAAAGGGAGCAGATCTTCTTACATATACAGAAGTACTAGAATTGCAGATGGATAATGGGAAGGCAATCGTAAAAACGGCAACCAATAACTATTATGGAGACGCTCTTATCATTTGCGGCGGCGCATCAGCAGGCAAGCTGTTAGCTACTCTAGGTTTAACGCTGCCATTAAAACCGACAAGGAAGACGTTTGCTTGGTTCCATGCTGATGAAACCATTTATTCTAGTGAAAACTTTCCGGCCTTTTCCTTTGAAACGGAAAAAGGCATGTATTACGGCTTTCCAAGCATCGAACAAGCTGGTTTGAAAATAGGCAGACATGACGGCGGCGGTGTTGAAATACAACCAGGCCAGTCAATCAGCCCGTTTGGTGAGCTTGCCGAGGATGAGGGAGATGTAGGGCAGTTTCTTTCCACTTATATGCCATTAACAGATGAGCTGAAGTTTGGCAAAACTTGCACATATACATTGACACCTGATGAAGACTTTATAATTGATCTTCATCCTGATTACGCCAATGTCGCCATTGCGGCAGGTTTTTCAGGGCATGGCTTTAAATTCAGCAGTGTGGTCGGTAAAATTTTAAGTGACTTAGCAACAAAGGGGAAGACAGAATATAATATCTCACCTTTTTCTATTAAACGCTTCTCATAAAAAAAGCTGCCTCTAATGGCAGTTTTTTTATTGGCAAAACAGGAAGTAAAAAGCTTTACAAAGGACTTTATTTAATATATCTTTAATTCGAGATATATTAAATAAAGATAAAATCGAAGGAGAAACAAATCATGGCTGAATTTTTAGATCTAGTTAAATCACGACGCTCTGCGAGCAACTTTTTGGAAGGAAACCCGATTTCAACAGAAGAGTTAAATAGTATTTTTGAAACGGTTAAGCTAGCACCATCTGCTTTTAATTTACAGCATACAAGGTATATTGCCGTTATAGATGATGAGAAAAAAGCTGAAATAAGAAATGCCGCAAACGGTCAATACAAAGTAAAAAGCGCGGCTGCTGTTATATTGGTAGTTGGGAACAAACTTGCTTATAAACAAGCACCAGAAATCTATGAAGGTCTGCAGATGCTCGGAATTGTAAACAAGCAGGAATATGACCATTTAGTTCAGGATACAACTTCCTTTTATGAAGACAGAGGTGACACCTTCCAAAAAGAAGAAGCAATTCGTAATGCTTCACTTTCTGCCATGCTGTTTATGCTCGCAGCAAAGAATCAAGGCTGGGACACTTGCCCGATGATTGGATTTGATGACAAGCAGGTTCGTGAAATACTGCAGATTCCCGATCAGGAAGAGGTGGTGCTGATGATTACCATTGGCAAGGAGAAAACAGACAGCAGACAGCCGCGCGGATACCGAAAGCCAGTCCGTGAATTTGTAGACTATATTTAATAAGGTTTATGGATGAATGGCTACAGCTGTGCCAATAGGAGCAATGCTTGCTAATTCCTCCACATCCTTGTTTTGCATTCTAATACATCCTCTTGATACAGCTTTGCCAATGGAGCTAGGATCATTTGTACCATGGATACCATAATGCTCTTTAGAAAGACTCATCCACATTGTACCGAATGGACCTCCAGGATTCGGCGCTTTATTGATGATAACAAAATTGCCTACAGGTGTGCTAAACAGCATTCTGCCTACTGCAATCGGATACTGCTTTTGCAAAACACCGCCTCTAAACAAGCGCAATATTTTATTACCTATCGAAACATCTATTCGATAAGGAATACTCTCAGGGGACGGTAAGCCGGGTATGATGATTATTTGTCCGGGGAAGATGCTGTTTGGCTGGATTGTTGGGTTTGCTGTTAATATACTGGCTAATGGAATGCGATAGTCTTTTGAGATTTGGGTTAAAGTCTCCCCGGGCTTAACAATATGGTTCATCGATTTGCCTCCGTTTTTACGTCTTTTAAGGTACTATATGACTATCGTCAGGAAAAAATATATAGTCCCATGAAAAAAGCCAAGTTAACAAACGGCAATTTAGGCATTTGCCTATATCACTAAAAAAGAAGTTTGCATACTTTATGGGTGACATAAAAAAAGGAGAGTTGCCTATATGTACCCTTATGTAAATTACGCTTATCCACAAACTCAATATGATTACCAATACCCGCAAGGATATTACGAAGATCCGAACAGACAAATCCAGCTGTCACAGCTTTTTCAACAGCCACAGTGGAGACAGTTTGAGCGGAGGCTTAATCAGTTAGAAAGACGGATTGAAGCTCAGGATCGCCGTATTGATCAGCTGGAACGGAGAATAAATCAGCTAGAGCGGGAGAATAACCAGCAGCAAAGAGATATTGACCAGCTTGAGCGCAGTTTGCAAAGAGTTAATCAGCGCTTAAATGCATTGGAAAGATAAATATAACTAAGGAGCACAGCAGTTGCTCCTTAGTTATTGATTAGAATTTTTTTTTGCTGTTTAGGGAATGTTAATATATCATAATTGACTTTTTGGAGGTAATTTAAAAATGACCGTTTATGTATATCAAACATTTTCACTCAAGCAAGATAAATTCAAAGAAGGATTGGAAAATTTGCGTGAGCTGAAAAAGTTTAGTAATGAAAATTACTCACACAAAGTAGAAATATTGACGCCTATCTCAGGCAATGATCATACATATGCCCTTTTAACGGAGTACGAAGGATTGGCTGAAATGGAATTGCAAGGCAAAAAGATGAATGAGGATGAAGACTATCAAAAGCTGATTGGTGAGTTCTTTTTGCAAAATATAGAACAAAACAGCATGCATACGCAAATCTACAGAGCAATGCCTGAAAAGAAGGAAAAAAAGGACAAGGATAAGGAATCAGAGTAAGCAAAGCCTAGTTCATATTAGTTGCATCAACAGATACACGTCCACTAGTATAAAAGTAGAAATAAAGGTTAATTAAAGGAGGAACAATACTATGGCAATCGAAAACCCAAGCAGGGAAGAAATCGGCAAACTATTAAAAAAGGCAAAAAAAATCGCAGTTGTCGGTTTAAGTGACAATCCAGAAAGAACTTCTTATATGATTGCAGAAGCCATGATGAAAGCAGGCTATAGCATCATCCCCGTCAATCCTACAGTAGATGAAGTTTTAGGAATGAAAGCATATAAAAGCCTGACAGATATTAAAGAACATGTTGATATTGTCAATGTATTTAGAAGATCTGAATTTCTTCCAGAAGTTGCGGCGGAATTTGAAAAAATCGATGCTGATGTTTTTTGGGCACAGCAAGGACTTGTTCATGAAGAAACTTTTCACTCTTTAAAAGAAAAAGGCTATACGGTTATCATGGACCGCTGTATTAAAGTAGAACATGCTCTAACGAAATAACTATAAAATATGGATGCAATAAGGTAACTTGACCCTCATAAGAAGCGGTCTTAAAAGCACCTTATTTGCATCCGTTTTTTTATTTTCTCCCTGCGCTATTATGAGGATAGCCCGTCAGAGAAACGGTAGTTAGCGTTTTTTTTATAAGAAATATGTGTTAACATAATTAAGATGCATAAACGAAACCTATTAAAAAAAGCTTTTCTCTTTTAGCTTTCTTGGTTTAATATTGAATTTAATCGATTATTTTGTGAGTAACTCGATATATCAATATGCTTGTAGAAAAAATGCTGCTATTATATGATAAGAACAAACGTTCTAATTTTAGTGTTTTTTTATCAAATGCATAAAATAGTGTGCTTCGTCCACTATAGATGGCAAAAAGATAAAGAAAAAATAATCCTGCAAACAAAGAGGATAAATGAAATTATAGACGAATACATAAACAATTGTTCGACATGCTACATAAAAAGATAATATGTCGTGTTTTTGAGGTGAAAGGGGTATGTCTGTGGCGAAAAATCAACAACCATTTGACTATAACGATGATGCCATACAGGTGCTGGAAGGACTGGAAGCTGTAAGAAAGCGTCCCGGTATGTATATAGGCAGCACAGATTCAAGAGGGTTGCATCATCTTGTATATGAAATAGTAGATAATGCTGTCGATGAAGCATTAGCCGGATTCGGTGAAGAAATCATTGTAAAAATCCATAAAGATAATTCTATCAGTGTACAGGATAAAGGAAGAGGACTTCCGACAGGGATGCACAAAATCGGCAAGCCGACACCTGAAGTAATCTTTACGATCCTGCACGCAGGCGGAAAGTTCGGACAAGGCGGATACAAGACGAGCGGCGGTCTGCATGGTGTAGGTGCGTCAGTTGTCAACGCCTTGAGCGAGTGGGTTGTCGTTAAAATAAAAAGAGACGGTTTTATCTATGAACAGCGTTTTGAAGATGGAGGAAAGCCAGTTACTACGCTTGAAAAGCTAGGCAAAACAAATCAAACTGGCACGACTATTCACTTTAAGCCGGATCCTTCCATCTTCTCTACAACTACTTATAATTTTGAAACGCTTTCAGAGAGGCTGAGAGAGTCAGCCTTTTTATTAAAAGGACTTAAAATCGAATTAATAGATGAGCGCAATGATGTCCATGCTGTCTTTCATTATGACAACGGAATTGAAGCTTTCGTTGAGTACTTGAATGAAGAGAAGGATACTCTGCACCCGGTTGTTAGCCTAGAAGGGGAAAGCAACGGGATTGAAGTAGAATTCGCTTTCCAATTTAATGACGGCTATTCAGAAAATGTTCTCTCCTTCGTTAACAACGTCCGCACAAAGGACGGCGGAACACATGAAGCGGGCAGCAAGACAGCAATGACGAGAATGTTTAATGAATATGCCCGCAAGGTCGGCCTGCTTAAGGATAAAGATAAGAACTTAGACGGATCAGACATACGAGAAGGTTTGTCTGCGATTGTTTCTGTCCGCGTACCGGAAAGCCTTCTGCAATTTGAAGGACAAACGAAAGGCAAGCTTGGTACAAGTGAAGCAAGAAGCGCTGTCGATGCAGTCGTTTCCGAGCATATTTCCTACTTCTTTGAGGAAAATCCTGATACGAGCACACTGCTAATCAAAAAAGCCATTAAAGCATACCAAGCAAGGGAAGCGGCGCGAAAGGCTCGGGAAGAGGCCAGAAGCGGCAAAAAAAGAAAGCGCGGCGAAACAGTGCTATCAGGCAAGCTGACACCGGCACAGTCAAAAAACCCGCAGAAAAACGAATTGTATCTAGTTGAAGGTGATTCTGCAGGCGGCTCTGCTAAACAAGGAAGAGACAGACGCTTCCAAGCCGTTCTGCCATTAAGAGGTAAGGTTATCAACACAGAAAAAGCAAAGCTGTCTGATATCTTTAAAAATGAAGAAATCAACACTATTATTCATGCGGTTGGAGCAGGTGTCGGAGCGGATTTCAATATCGATGATTCCAATTATGACAAAGTTATCATCATGACAGATGCTGATACGGATGGCGCGCATATTCAAGTGCTGCTGCTCACATTCTTCTATCGTTATATGAAGCCGCTTGTGGAAGCAGGAAAAGTGTATATCGCACTACCGCCGTTATACAAGGTAAGCAGAGGCTCAGGAAAAAAAGAGGTTATTGAGTATTCATGGAGCGACGATGACTTGCAGGACGCTATCAAAAAGGTCGGTAAGGGCTATGTGCTACAGCGTTATAAAGGATTAGGCGAGATGAATGCAGATCAGCTTTGGGATACAACGATGAATCCTGAAACAAGAACATTAATCCGTGTTAAGATCGATGATATCGCACGAGCGGAACGCCGCATCACAACACTGATGGGTGATAAGGTAGAACCTAGACGGAAATGGATTGAGTCAAATGTTGCGTTCGGACTCGAAGAGGAAGGCAATATATTAGAAAATGAAAATATTGTGGTTGCAGAGGAGGGGGATGAATCATGAGTTCAAGTTCAACGGAACAATTTCGTGATTTGCCTTTAGAGGACGTTCTCGGTGATCGCTTTGGACGTTATAGTAAATACATCATTCAAGAGCGGGCGCTGCCAGATGCCCGCGACGGCTTGAAGCCGGTTCAGCGTCGGATTTTATATGCGATGCATGTTGATGGTAATGTTCATGACAAGAACTTCAGAAAATCTGCGAAGACAGTCGGTAACGTTATCGGTAACTACCATCCTCACGGAGACAGCTCTGTGTACGAAGCGATGGTGCGGATGAGCCAGGAATGGAAGGTCAGAAATCTGCTAATTGAAATGCACGGTAATAACGGAAGTATTGATGGTGACCCTCCTGCGGCAATGCGTTATACAGAAGCAAGACTTTCTGCAATATCATCAGAACTGCTGAAGGATATTGATAAAAAAACGGTCGATTTCATTCCGAACTTTGATGACACATCAACAGAACCGACTGTTCTGCCGGCAAAGTTCCCGAACTTGCTTGTGAACGGTTCAACAGGGATTTCGGCTGGTTATGCAACAGACATTCCACCCCATCACTTAGGTGAGGTGATTGATGGTGTTATCGAAAGAATGGATAACCCAAAAGCAACCGTAGAAGATATCATGAAGCATATCAAGGGCCCTGATTTCCCAACAGGGGGCATTATTCAAGGGGTAGACGGTATTAAAAAAGCCTACGAAACAGGCAAAGGCAAAATTATTGTCAGAGGCAAAGCGGATATTGAAGATATTCGCGGTGGGAGACAGCAAATTGTCGTAACAGAAATACCTTATGAAATAAATAAAAGCAATCTAGTGAAGAAAATGGATGAAATCAGGCTTGATCGAAAAGTCGAAGGAATTTCTGAGGTCCGTGATGAAACAGACCGGACAGGCTTGCGCATTGTCATAGAGCTGAAGAAAGATGCAGACGCGTCTGGTATTCTCCATTATTTATACAAGAATACAGATCTGCAAATTACTTACAGCTTCAATATGGTTGCCATTCATAATAAACGTCCGAAGCTGATGGGCATTATTGAGCTATTGGATGCTTATATTGAGCATCAGAAGGATGTTGTGACAAAAAGGTCGCAATATGATCTGCAAAAAGCGAAAGAAAGACAGCATATCGTTGATGGTCTGATAAAGGCACTGTCTATTTTAGATGAAGTTATCTCCACAATCCGTGCGTCTAAGGATAAACGAGATGCGAAGGATAATTTAATTGCATCCTTCCAATTCTCTGAAGCTCAAGCGGAAGCGATTGTGTCCTTGCAGCTATACAGACTTACAAATACGGATATCACGGCGCTTACTGCAGAAGCAGAAGAACTGGCGAAGAAAATCGAAGAATGGACAGCGATTCTTTCCAGTGAGAAAAAACTTCTTGCTGTTATCAAAAAAGAGCTGAAAGATGTTAAAAAACGCTTTATTTCTGACAGAAGAACGGCGATTCAGGCTGAAATTGAGGAAATCAAAATCAATCTCGAAGTTCTTGTCGGCAGTGAGGATGTTATCGTAACAGTAACAAAAGAAGGCTATGTGAAGCGGACTAGCCAGCGCTCCTATGCGGCAAGTAATGGTCAGGACTTCGGCATGAAGGATTCAGACCGTATCTTAGCTAAATTGGATGTTAATACAACTGAAGTTGTATTGCTGTTTACGAATAAAGGAAATTATTTATATTGCCCAGTCCATGAGCTCCCAGATATCCGCTGGAAGGATCTTGGACAGCATATTTCTAACATTATTCCAATCGATAGAAATGAAAGCATTATTCATGCAATACCAGTTAAGAGCTTTGAGGAAGGCAAGTATTTGCTGTTCTTCACGAAAAATGGCATGGCGAAAAAGACCGAATTGACAAGCTATAAAGCACAGCGCTACAGCAAGCCTCTTGTTGCACTAAATCTGAAAGGGGAAGACGAGGTAGTCGATGTCGTAGTGACAGACGGCAATAAAGGTGTTATCATCGCCACTCATTTCGGCTATGCACTTCGCTTCCATGAAGAAGAAGTCAATATTGTCGGAGCAAGGGCAGCTGGTGTGAAAGGCATAAGCTTAAAAGAAGATGACTATGTTGTCTCCGGTCAAATCATTACGGATGAAGCCAATGAATCGGTTGTTATTATGACACAGCGTGGTTCTGTGAAGAAAATGAAGTTAGCAGAATTTGAGAATGGCGGTAGAGCGAAACGCGGCGTTGTGATGCTGAGAGAGCTTAAAGCTAATCCACATCGCATTGTCAGCATGTTTATTGCAGGTAAAGCAGATACCGTTCATCTGCAAACAGAAAAAGGACTAGTCGAAGAAGTGCAGGTGGAATCAATCCGATTCAATGACCGTTATTCAAACGGATCATTTGTCATTGATGAATCTAATGCAGGCAAAGTTATATTAGCTTGGTTAACAAAACCAGTAGAATCTTAAAAAGATAATCCTTCACCAAAATGGTGAAGGATTTTTTTCTTCCTCCTTTACATCTTTTTTCCATTATTGGAGATGATATTTACTAACAGGATTACGCCAGGAGGGATTAAATTGAGAAAAGAACTATTGTTCGCCTTCACCGCATTTTTTTTCATGTCACTAAGTGCGATCACAGGGGCCTACGCATTGGAAAATGAAGAGCAGGAAAAGAATGTGCTTCAAGAACAAAAAGACATAAATGGTGATGGAAAACAGGAAACTATTGGCTTAAACGGAATTCTTTCAGAGGAAGAGAATGACTTTTATACAAGACTAACGATTCAAATAACTGACAGCAAGGAGCAAAAGTCAGTACAGGAGGTAGATGGCGGATTCAACCCACAGTTAGAACTGATCGATTTGGATGGTGATGGAACGGATGAAATGTTCTTAACACTAGCTGAAAATGAACGAGGCAGCAAAAAGAGATTTGCGATTTATGATTACGACGGTACGAAGATAAAGGAAGCTTCCATTCCAGAATTACCTGTGATGACAAGCAGCTTTAAGGAAGATTATAAAGCAGAGCTAGTGATTGAAGGGATAAAAACCTATAATTTTGATTTATATGAGCGAAAAAATACATATGAACAATTAGGCTTATATCAAAATGGGCATTTGAATGAGTCTACAGAGCTGATTATCAGTCCGTTCTCCCAATTAAAGCCTTCGAGCTATAAACAAAAATTAACACTAGAAGGCAAGCAAATGATTAGCGGCATAGCACCTGTCGATAAAATAGCATATTTGGAGACAGTGTGGACGAACAAAGATAACACTTGGAAATTAGAAAAAATAAAAGTAAAAGAAATCAGCAAAAAATAACAGAGAGCTGTTCATCCGAAAAGGGAGGGTGGATGAACAGTTTTTTATACGCAAAAAATAATCTTTCGAAACCCAAACTAATTTTTATGATAGTATATTATATATACATCTAATAAATTAGCAAGAAGGGATATAGAATGTCATTTTATCAAATGTTAGTGTCAGCTATTATTGGCGGAACACTTTTTCAATTGCTTCATCTGCCGTTAGCATGGCTTCTCGGAGCGATGATCGGCACAATAGCCTTTATTAAACTCACCAAGCAAACTCCAAAACTTCCTTTCTCCTTTCGCACTTATGCACTGATTCCAATCGGTTATACAATCGGAGAAAATTTCAATAAACAAACACTTATGGATATGGTTACACATCTGCCATCTATGCTGGTATTGACCATATGTTTAATTCTGTTCAGTCTGCTGCTTGCAGTTGTGACGAATAAACTCACACACAGCAACCTGAAATCAACGATTGCAGGCAGTATCCCTGGAGGATTAACACAAATGGTGGCGATCAGCTCAGAAATTAAGGGCATAGATCTTACTGTCGTAACTATCATTCAAGTCAGCCGTATCATGACAGTGGTTATGCTAGTTCCTTTTATCGTTTATAGTCCGATTTTCCATGCAGGAAGCACAGCAGTAGCAAGTGCAAATGCAGAAGGCGTAAACTGGCTGTTTCTGTTCTTTCTAGTCATTTCATATGCAGCTGGGGCAGTTGCAAAAAAATGCAAATTTCCAACTCCCTATATGCTAGGACCGCTTATCATCATTGCTGGTCTTTTGCTTATTGGCATGGATGTACCGGCAATTCCAGTGCCAGTCATTGCTGCAGCACAGGTAATGATGGGCATTGATTTAGGCATGCAGATGAAATTCGGCGAAATCGAGAATAAACCGCGATTCTTAGCCGTTTCAATTATTTCTTCGATCGTACTTGTTGGTTTTTCCTTCGTTCTGTCCGCCATTTTACTGGGGATAGAAGAGAATATATCGCTATTAACCGCATTTATCGGCCTTGCTCCAGGAGGAATGGCGGAAATGGCCTTGCTCGGGCAGGCAGTTAAAGCCGATTTGACGATTATTACCACATATCAATTGTTCAGGCTTTTGTTTATATTATTTATAGTCCCGCTTATTATGAGGAAAGTTTTCCTGTTTGTGGAAAGAAGGCAGGCAGCAAAAGTAGTTATAAAATAGTTAACAGCAACTAGACATTAAAATTTATGTCTAGTTTTTTTTGTTTATGAAAAGCGCTTTCATTATATAAAAAAGTGAACCAATAAGATTGCGTTTAAACATGTAATTTAACTAGAAAAATGAAATAAATGATGCAATGAATCTATGCTAAAGACAATATTATAGAAACAATTAAAATAAAAATAAATGTTCAGCTAAAATTAAATTAAATTTTAGCACGAACAAACAATTATATATAAAAACAGTAGAAATAATTTAAGAAACTACAAGTAAAAATTTTTATTCTGTCTCACTATCTAAAGTATACTTTAATTTGAGACAGAATTTTTCATAATTGTACTTGCTTGTTATAATATATATTATGTAAACTAGAAAAAATAAAAAAAGAAAACTGGCTTTTCATTATTTTAAGATGCTTTTATATCTTCTCTTCTGGCATACTAATAACAATACAACTTTCACCAAGGAGTTTATACATGCTAATACATAAATTTCTACCTGCCATCAAAAGGCTTTCTGTTCATCAATCACTTACAAAACAAGATTTATTGACAGCTTCATTCCAAATTGGTGCTGAAAATGATCTTGTCATGTATTATGCACCACATAATGATTATGTAAACAAGCAAGCGATTATTATTATTGTCGGAATTACTCCTGGCTGGCTGCAAATGAAAAACGCTTATGAAGTTTTCCTTTCGTACGAACAAATGAGCTTAACGGAACAACTAAAGCTGACGAAGGTATATGCAAGCTTTAGTGGATCGATGCGCATCAATTTAATTAATATGCTCGATGAAATCGGACTGCAAACGGAACTAGGCTTAAGCAGTACTGCTGAGCTGTTTGCAGAAAAACGGAATTTGCTTCATACTACCTCCCTTCTTAAATATCCAGTATTTTATAAAGAGCAAAATTATACTGGCCATAATCCATCAATGACACATGCTAAGCTCCTTCATCCTTATATTAACACTGTGTTTCCGGAGGAATTACAGCAGCTGCCTCAGAGCTCTTTAATCATTCCGTTAGGAAAAAAGGTTGAGGAGATGATGAAGAAGCTAGTGTCAGCTAATAAGATTAAGCAGCCGTATCTTTCCGGCTTCCCTCACCCTTCTGGTGCAAATGGTCACCGTTTAAAGCAGCTTATACAGGAAAAAGCTAGACTCATGGAAGAGCTTGCTGGCTGGTCTGAGACTTTAAAAAAAGACAACAGCCGCTACTAATGCTAGCGGCTGTTGTCCTATGTTTACTATTTCCACGAATTGATCAGTAAGTCAGCATGCTTCGTTAAATTTTTTGCTGCCTCATCTGAAATATATTTAGCTTTTACGCCCTTCTCTATCTGGTCCTTATATTTCTCCAATGCTTTAACTGCTTGCTTCTTATTGCTTTTTTCCTCGTGTTTTATAGCCTGCTTATAGCTGCTTTCTAACTGTCCGTACAGCTTGCCTGATAGTTCTCCCTTATCTTTATAATCCTTCATTAACTGACTAAGCAAAGCTTCTAAACCAGGTGTTGTGAACGTTGGCACTGGCACTTGTGACCAATCTGTATCACTTGCAAAATAGAAGCTAGTATAAGTAGGCTGATTATAGGTTGTGCTTTGTCTAGCTACACCTGTGCGGTATTGAACATCATGCATTAGTGTATAAAGCTTTCTGTCAGTCACTTCTGTGCTTTGATAGATTCTGATCGCAGAGCTGTCTGTTGTGCGGACTAGCAATTCCTCACGCCAGTCGCCAAATATGTCAGCTACAAGCGATGGATTCCCCTTTGTGCCATTATTCGTTCTCGTTCCTTCTAGTGTCAGAAGTCTGCCATTCTTCCAGTCTTCAATGGTCGGTGTCACTTCAAGAGCTCCGTCGACTATTTGAGTTGTCATATTGCCTGCCCATTTAATACTCATATTCGTACCTGGTCCAGCATCTCCGATTTTTTCTCCTTTTGCCGTATATAAGCCGACACCTGTATTGGCCCATGTCTCAAGCCCAGGCTTTGTTGGGTCGATATCACCAATCATCCCTCTGCCTGTATCTTTACCTGTATAACCGCCATAAATAACTTCACCTGTCTTAGCATCCCTTAAAGTGTAACCGTACGGTGCACTCGTTGCCCCTTCATGCACCATGTATATTTCCAAACCAGGACGCCCAGGATCGATATCGGTGACATGAAGAGCGTCACCGTGTCCGAGTCTTGCCGTTGTTCCAGGTGAAGCACTTCCTTCAGGCATTACATCTGTAGAGCTGTACAGTAAAGAGCCGTTATCGTCAATCGTTGCTCCCCCATAGACAATTTCCTGCTTGCCGTCTGAGTCCACATCAGCCATTTCCAGAGAATGGGCCCCTTGTGTTGTTAATGTGCCGAATTCTTTATTGGTGCCATCCTTGCCATGAGGACTGTCATTGAACGGGTTAGACATTGGTGTCCAGCCGGAGTCGACATCCCATTTCTTCTTCAAATGCTTCCCATCCCAGCTGTAGGAAACAAGCGTTGTTCTTGTATAATAGCCTCTAGCAAACACAGCATATGGCTTTTTACCGTCAAGATAAGCTACTCCAGCAAGAAAGCGGTCCACACGGTTGCCAGGCTCAATGCGCGCCATCGCATAATCGCCCCACATTAAGCCGTCATCATGGCGGTCTGTTTCATAATGGATGGTTTCCAATTCCTTCCCTGTAGCTCCTTCAAATACAGACAAATATTCAGGGCCTTCAAGAATGAACCCTTCAAAAGTCCTTAAATCATTACGTGTGCTTCTGCTTGGTGCGTAAACATCCATGAAATAATCAACAAGACTTTCTGCGTCCTGTCTTGATAGTGGATAACTGTATTTCTTTTCGATGCCAAAGGCCTCTTCTAAGCTTTTAGGCCAATTGCCATTAACAACTTCTTCATGCTGATGCCAGTTTCTAAACATTTTTACTAAATGATCATAATAATCTGCAGCACTCATGCGATAATCATCTTTATTGCTGTAGCCTGCCCTTATATCGCTTTTAGGCATCGTAATGTATTTTTCTGATGTAATATTGCCTTTTTTATCATAACGAATGACTTTCGTTCCCGGAGCAGTCTTAAACATTAACTCTGCTTTGCCGTCGCCATCAAAATCATACACCGACATTTGTGTATAATGCGCTCCTGCTCTTATGTTCACACCAAGGTCAATTCTGTACAGCAGCGTGCCATCCATCGTATAAGAGTCGATATACACATTGCCTGTATACCCTTTTTGAGAGACATCTTTAGAATTAGACGGATCCCATTTTACGAAATATTCATATTGCCCGTCGCCATCGACATCACCCACACTCATATCATTGGCAGAATATGTGTATGTTTCGCCTGCAGGCGTTACCCCGTCCGCTGGTTTTTGCAAGGGAATATCATAAAACTGGTCAGCCCATGGACGGACTGAAGCACTTTCATCGACTTCTTTCCCGTTCACGACTGCCCTTACCTCATAAGCAGACGAAGCACTACCAGTTTTGTCGAGAAAATTGGTGCTGTCACTAACCGTTGCGATTTTTTTGTTATCGCGGTATACATGGAAGGATGCTCCCTTCATCCCATTTTTTGTGTAGCCTGTCACCTCTGTTCCTAAAAGTCTCCAGCTGAGGAAGTTGCCTTCAGAAGTTTGGGCTGCTGTTAAGCCTCTGTCTAAGTATTCTAATTGCACTTTAGAAGAAGTATCTGTAGATTTGTGAGCAAAAACACTGCTTGTATCAACAAAAAGCAGCGGCAGCACCGCTGCAGCACAAAGTGCCTTTCTCATATAAGAAGAACCTTTCCAAGACATAAGCTACACCTCTTTTTAATTTTTTTGTAAACCTTTTCATTTTATTTTAAAGGAAGAACCTTGCATACGAACAAGGCCCCCTATTAAAATCTATTACTGACAATCTTGCAAAAATTCTGCGAGACAAAGAATAGCTAAAGATTGACCATACGGCATCGCGGTAATTCGAATATCCTTATAAAACTGGAGCGTATCTCCCATTCCAGTGCCGACAGAAACTTTTTGCAGCACTCCCTCGCTGTTTATTTCTCCTCTGAGTGCTTCAATCGCCTTATAAGCAGTTTCTCTGTACATTTCAGACACATAGCCCTTATGAACAGCCTTTAAAATGCCATAGGCAAACCCTGCAGAAGCAGACGCTTCTAGATAAGAGCTGTTGTCATTAATTAACGTATGCCACAGCCCACCCTCATTTTGCCAATGGTGCAATGCTTCAATTTGTCTTTGTAAAGTCTCTAGAAGAAAGGATGAGAAAAAGTCATCTTCCTGCAGCCCGAGAATATCAATTAATTCTGGGATAGCAATGGTGATCCAGCAGTTTCCCCTTCCCCACAGCGCTTCTGCATAATGATGATTGCCCTCAAACGTCCATCCGTGAAACCAAAGACCAGTTCGTCTGTCTGCTAAGTATTTAATATGAATGAGAAATTGCTTTTTTGCTTCCTCGATATAATCTTGTCTGTTTAAGAGCATGCCGATTTTCGCAAGGGGCAGCACGGTCATCATCAGCGTATCATCCCAAAGCTGATTTTTGTTTTCAGGCCCGTATGTCATATGCTGCAGTCCATCTTCCTTCGTCCGCGGCATCTCCTTCATGACCCAATCAGCCCATTCTTGCAAATGAGGCAAGTAGTCTTGATTTTTCGTATCTTCATATAAACAAGCAAGTGTTAATAGTGGTGCCATCGTATTGACGTTTTTCGGCGGGACTCCCTCTGTGAATCTTGCAGTAAACCAGTCATGAATAATCTGCAATGCTTTTTCGTCACTAGTCAGCTTCCAATATTGATAGATACCATATAAGCCGACTCCCTGCGGCCAATTCCAAACATGCCAGCTTTTATCATCAACGATTAATCCATCGAAATTAAGTAAATATTCACCAGTATCATCCTGTATTTTCGTTAAATTGTTCATTAACAGCTGGATTGTTTCTGTCACCTGTTTTTTATCTGCTGCTGTAATATTTGCCATTTGACCATCTCCTTTACTGATTTTGCTGCAAAATGCCCATTTCCTCAAATAATGCTGCTGCCTGTTCATAAGGAATGGCTGCAACCAATGGATCTTGAATAAAGGCATTAAAGAGGAGCTGATTGTCCATTGTTAACACCGCCTTTAGGACTCCTTCTTGGTTATGAACATGCCTGTTAACCATATTGGCAACATCAAGTGGCAGGTCTTTTGTTAAAACAGGCTGGACGCTGTTTCTGCGGATTAGAGCATTTGTTTCGACGATAGCATGATTAGGCAGATTTGGAATTTGACCTAGATTCGGAAAGTTGACGTTTGTCACTAGTTCCTCCAATCCAAGCAAAGCAAGGAGAATTTCCACCCCTTCTTCACCAGACGGCTCTAGGACGACTTTTGTATCACCAGTAAAAGCTTGTTCATTTTCGGTTATTTTCCGTGCTTGGTCTTTTACGCGAAAATCGACAGACGTTAAATGGAACTTCCAGTCATGAACTGTTTCAGGATTCTTTAAATAAACAGGCGGCATAAATTCGGCAAGATGACGATCGCCTGCTGCTGCAATAAGTCCGTATTTTTTAAATAAGTCAAATTTCACACGATTGCTTGAGCTGAATACACTTTCCTCCCATTTTCCTTGTTCTTTTTCGTATCCTGTTTCGGCATACTTCTCAGCAAACTGCTTATATAGGGGGAATAAGTCAATATTTTGATAAGCGGCCTCATTAAGCCATGTAAAGTGATTGATGCCTGTTACACTCACTTGGATGTCTTTGCGGTTTTTCACGTTAACATTTAGCATTTCACCAACCATATCTGCTAGCAAATGCTGTGTTTCAAACACTTCATGGCAGCAGCCGATCGCTTTAATTGCTGGAAACACCTCATATAAAGTGCGGGTGCATAAGCTCATCGGGTTTGTATAATTGATTACCCAAGCATCCGGACAATGCTTACGTATTTCGGCAGCGATTTCCACAAACATTGGAATCGTTCTGACAGCGCGTCTAATACCGCCTGGTCCAACCGTGTCCCCAACAGACTGGTATATTCCGTACTTCTCTGGAAGGTGAACATCCTTTGCCATATCTTCAAAAGTCCCTGGCAGGATTGAGATAATCACGAAATCTGCTCCCGTAAGAGCTTCCTCGATTGCAGGTACTGCTTCGTACTTCCATTTGCCAGTTGCATCAGGATGATTCGTTATATAGGTGCCGATTTTTTCATTTGTTTTTGCAGCTTCGAGATTAAGATCATAAAGGGCCACTGTTCCTGATATTCTTGACTCGAGGGCAAGATCATACATCAATCTTCTGGCCCAGCCTTGCGAGCCTCCTCCAATATAGGCTATTTTAATATCCTCGGCCTGTAGTTTATCCATTTGTAATTCCTCCTTTAATACAATTGCAGAATTCGATATTCATAGTTTCCGAGCTTCCATTCACCTGCAAGTATTTCCTCTTGTGTAAGGCAGTCGACTGCTTTTTGAGGAATGCTGACAGTCCCTCCGTTGCCGTCCATATTGACAATAACCCAATATTTTTTGCCATTCTGGTCTCTTGGAGCGATAATTGTTCCTTCTGAAGCGGTTATCTCTTGCTGTACTCCAGCGAGGCGTGCATATGTTGTGATGATTTCTGTCAGCATCCTACTCCCCGCATCACCGAGCGGCAAGGAACCGAGCATCACTATCATGCCTTTGCCGAGTTGTCTTTCTGTCAAAAAAGCTTTCCCTGAAACTAGCCCGCCCTTTATAACACCGACAGCCTTTGCTTCCTGTACATCAAAAACAGAGCTCCACAGCCCTAGTGGCGCAGTATGACCGAAGGCTTCTCCAACAGAACCAGTATCTTCAATCGGGAAGGTGAAGGCTGTCTCTACTCCTGCCAGCTTCTCAAGACTTCCTAAAGCTGCATCTGTATGTATCGTATGATGCTCTGTTCTGCCGCCGCTCAACGGGCCGACAATCCATATACCTCCCGCTTCAACAAATGCTTGTGCTTTCTTAATAAATTCATCTGAGAGATGATGAACAAAAGGAGTAACCAACAGTTTATAGCCGTCCAGCTCAGCTCCTTCCGGCAAAAGGTCGCGGTGGAGGCCTGATGCTAAAATATACTTGTAGAAATCCGTGATTAATTCCTTATAGTGCAAGCCTTTATGCGGTTCTGTGTTGAAGAATATCTTGGCTTTATCGGAATAAGTAAGCGCAATTTCTGCCTGCATTGGGGATGTTTCTGTCAAGATTGGTTCAATGGTGCGCCTTGCCGTTTCTGTTTCTAAAACTTCTTCATACCCGACCGTTGGTTTCCCCCAGGCGCTGATGACAGAACCATGGGGCTGTTCGCAGCCTGCTCTTTGCTGACGCCACAACCAATAGCAGAAAGCTTCTCCGCCTAATGCGTAGGCAGCCACTGCTTCTGCTTTTAAATAACCTTTTGGGTGGGGCTTCGCATAGCTTTCAAGCGATGCACTGTAGGAGGGACTTGTTTCCATAATCCAAAACTCCTTGCCTTTTTTCAGGTTTCGCCATAGATCACAATTGAACAAATATGAGTAATACGAATTGGCTGGCGCATATGTGTCAAAGGAAGCAAAATCAAGGTTTTGAAAGAGGCGTTCATTGTCGACAGCGAACATGACGGTGCTGTTATGGGTGATTGGTGCTTGTGAATGCTCGCGGATAATTGCTGCTTGTTCTTCTGCAAATTCGGCAATTGCTTCCGTTGAGAAGATTTGATACATCGTCTTTAATGATGAATTATGCAAAAATGGCACGGGTCCAGGCTGCGGAACTTGGTCAAAGCTGTGATAATACTCACTCCAAACATGTGTTCCCCAATCGTGATTTAAGCACTCAATCGAACCATAGCGCTGCTCAAGCCACTGATGCCAAAGCTGTCTGCAACTGTCACACATACATTCTGCTACATGGCATTTAAACTCATTATCAAGCTGCCAGCCGATCAGCCCAGGCATCCCGCCAAGTGCTTCTGCGATTTTCTTTGTGAGAATTGCTGCTCGTTGTCTGAAGTATGGATTATTGGTGCAAAAATGCTGGCGAGAGCCATGAATCATTGTTTGCCCATTTTGCTCGACATACATGCGCTCAGGGTGTTCATAAGACATCCAAATCGGCGGTGTTGCAGTCGGTGTACACATTACCGTCTCAATACCATTGTCATACAGACGTGCAATGATGTTTTGAAAGAAACTCAAGTCAATTGCTCCTTCGGTCGGCTCCATTTTTGACCAAGCAAATTCACCGATTCGAACGACATTGATGCCAGCTTCTTTCATAAGCACAATATCTTCTGCTATCGTCTTTTCATCCCAAAGCTCTGGGTAATAAGCCGCGCCATGATACAGTTTTTTCGCCATCTTAGCTATCTCTCCAATCTAATCTCCGTCTTTTTAATGAAGTTTTTTAGCTCCAGCGGTAATTCCATGATACCCTCTATAAGGAGTCTGCATATTTCCACAGCACCTGACGAGTGAAAATGCGTGTCATCTTGCAACCCGCTTGGATAATTTGGATGCTCGCCTGCAGTCAGCCAGACAAATAGTTCCTTTGACGCTTCTGGACCGAGAGATTCATACAGTCCTTTCGTTTTAACATGCATATCAATCAAAGGAACCGCTAATCTTTTCGCCAATTGCCGCATAGCGTCTGGATAATCCCCCAGCGTATCAAGCAGTGTTCCATCTTCGCTGAACTTCCGTCTGTTTACAGATGTTAAAAACACCGGAAACGCGTTCTTCGTATGTGCCAAGGCCGCATATTCGGCCAGACAAGCCTGATAAGAGGTATATGGCTCGGTTCCATATGACTTTTGATCATTATGGCCGAACTGAATAAATAAGTAATCACCAGGCTGGATTCTGTCTTGAATCGAAAGAAGCCTGCCTTCCTCTATGAAGCTGTTAGAGCTTCTGCCACCCATCGCTTCATTGCAGACTTCGATTTCCTCTGTAAAAAAATCCTGCAGCATTTGTCCCCAGCCTGCCATCGGGGCTTCAAATGCTGGACAGGTGGCTGCTGTTGAGTCACCTGCTATAAACAAGCGGATACTCTTATCCTTCACGCTTTGCTGCCTCCTATTTTTAAGAGATTCAAACTACTCCGATTTTATGCGTAAACACGATTCGTGCTTCTTATTAACTGGGAAAGGTACACAAGTGCAAGGCCTTGTCCCCAGCCATGGATCCGTTTGAACGGTACTCCTTTGTAGCCGTCTATATCATCCATAACAGCAGTTCCTGCAGAGACATTCATTACCTTTCCGTCTTCTGTTATGTGTTCTAGGATGGATGCAATTGATTTCTGTGTGTATTTGTTATAAAGAGACCCTCGTGACAAAAGCGCTGCTGCAATACCACAGCTGCCTGACACTTCTAAATAAGAGGTGCTGTCTGTCAAAACGGTGTGCCACAAACCTGATTGATCATCCTGCAGTCTTGCTAACGCACTCAGCTGATCCCTTAAAGAGCCGTCAATGATCATAAAGGATGGATGTGTCACATCAATTAGTTCAAGCGCTCTAGCCATCGTCAGAGCGGCCCAGCCATTACCTCGGCCCCAATAAATACTGGACATATGGTTTTTCGCCATATTATCCCAACCATGGTAATAAAGATCAGTAACTGGATCTTGAAGCAGTTCTTCATGACCATGAAACTGCTTAAGGCCATCCTCGAAATATTCCTTGTTTTCTGTTAGCTTGCCAATCCGCAGCAGGAAAAGTCCAGCCATCATCATCGTATCGACCCATGCTTGTTCATGGAACACATACGTAGTCGAATTCACAGTATGCTGGAGAATTCCGTCACCGAAGCGCTCCGCGTCATTCCTCAAGTATTCTGCTAGTTGGATCGCTGTGTCTAAATAGCGTTGATCATTTGTGCCGGCATATAAGCTCAGCAGAGCATGACCCATGGAAACACCGTTAACAGACAGCCTAGGTAATCCATCCTCTAATCTTTCGTCCATCCAGTTTTTCAATAAATGAAGATATTCCTCCTTGCCAGTTACCTCATATGCTTCGGCCACTCCATAAAAGGCAACTCCTCCAGGCCAATCCCAATTAAAGTCCATTTGAAACGTCTTATTCACTACAGCATCTATCGCATCAAGAATGCTGCTTTCATCAAAAACAAGTGCTGGCATAATTTCACTCCTTCCATTATTTCAATCCGCTTGTGCTGATACCTTCAACAATATACTTTTGGAACAAGAAGAAAATAAGTACTACAGGCAGCAGGGACACAACACTCATAGCAAACATTCCGCCCCAGTTGGAGGCTGTTTCCGAATCTAGGAAAAGCTTTAAGGCAAGTGACACAGGATATTTCTCTGGACTGTTTAAATACAGAACAGGATTGATTAAGTCTTCCCATTTCCAGTAAAAAGAGAAGATACCTGCAGTCGCCAGAGCTGGTGTGATTAACGGCAAAATAATGCGGTAGAAAATGCTGAATCTTCCGCAGCCATCGATTCTTGCAGCTTCATCAAGCTCCATCGGGATATTGCGGATAAACTGCACCATTAAGAAGATAAAGAATGCATGCCCGAAATACTGAGGAACAACAATCGGCTTAATAGAATTGAGCCAGCCTAACTTCGCAAAAATAATATATTGCGGAATCATGATAATTTCGTGTGGAAGCATCATCGTTACCATCATGCAAGCAAACCAAAATGCCTTCCATTTAAATTGAATTCTGGCAAAACCGTAGGCTATCAATGCGGATGATGCAACCGCTCCGATTGTAGATAATACAACAATCACAAGGGAGTTTTTAATAAATACGCCAAAAGACTGTCCGGCAATCCCTTCCCAACCTGCTGCGTAATTGCTTAAAATAAACGGTTTTGGTATCAGAGAATGGGCGGTGATGAACACTTGTGAGCTTTCTTTAAAGGAGCTCATTAACAGCCAGATAATCGGATATAGCATCACCAAGGCGAATCCGCCTGTTACAAGATGGTAAATCCACTTTTTTGCCTTCAAACGAGGATTTTTATATGATACACCCGTATTTGGCATTAGCGGGCCTGTATCTTTAGTGGCGGTTTTCATGTAAATCAATCCTCCTTCGATTCGTAATGAACCCAAAATTTAGACGTTTTGAATAAGATCAGCGTCAAAATACCGACAATAACGAGAAGCACCCATGCCATGGCAGAGGCATAGCCCATCTGGAAGAAATTGAACGCTTTTTGGAATATATACAGGGAATACAGAAGCGTGCCATCAAGCGGTCCGCCTTCCCCTTTTGTGATAATATACGCTGGGGTGAATGTCATAAAGGCTGAAATAGTCTGCATTACTAGGTTAAAGAATATTATCGGACTTAACAGCGGCAAGGTGATTTTAAAGAAAACTTGAAATCTGTTGGCGCCGTCAACATTCGCTGCTTCATGGTAGGAAGGCGGTATATTTTTCAAGCCTGCCAAAAATATCAGCATGGATGAGCCGAATTGCCAGATCGCAAGAAAAATCAATGTCCATAACGCTTTAGTCGGATCTTGATACCAAAGGATTTTTTTATCGATTCCAAAGAAAAACAACAAGGCATTCAATGTACCTTCATTGCCGAAAATATTTCTCCACATGATTGCTACAGCAACGCTTCCGCCAATGATGGAAGGCAAGTAGAACAATGTTCGGTACAGACCGACTGCTCTGGATGCTTTATTCAAAAGCATTGCCACAATTAACGCGAATATCAGTCTGAGCGGTACTCCTGCAAACACATACGTAAAGGTTACCTTCAACGATTGCCAAAACTTATCATCACCTGTGAACATTTCCTTGAAATTATCGAGACCAACCCACACAGGGGTGGAAAATAAATCGTAGCTTGTAAAGGATAAGTACAAGGAAACGGCCATTGGGATGATGGTAAATGCCATAAAACCGATGATGAATGGGGATATAAATGCATAGCCTGCTAAATTTTCACTTAACTGCCGCTTTTTCATGCCGTTCAACTCCTCTGCGGGCCTTTAAGAAACTAAAAGGAGGAAAAGCTTTCCTCCTTTCTAGTTTTACTTGTTTCTGCCCAAAATTTCTTCAGCTTGTGCTCGGAACGTTTTTGCGCCTTCTTCTGGTGTAATTTTCTTAAACAGAATTTGTTCTGAAACATCCTTCAATGCTTTCATTACTTCCGCACTTCCAAGTGGATCAGGAGGATCTGCCTGGCTTGCATTCTGTGAAGCTCTTTCCACATATTCGAAGATTTTCGTTTCTTCTTCTGTTAATTCAGGCTTGATGGCTTCAATAACCTTAGAAGAAACTGGAACACCTCTGTCGCCTTTAATCAATTTGTTTGCCTCTACATCGTTTACAAAGAAATCAATGAATTTCGCAGCTTCTTTTTTATGCTCAGAGCTTTTTGGAACAGAGAAATACATACTTGGCTTTAAGAATAAAGCTGTTTCTGCTGATTGCTCTGGCGGAAGATTAAGAGTAAGCGGAGAGTCTGTCAATTGAGCAAACCCTAAATATTGGTTAGACCAGTTCCAAGTCATCGCAGCATTGCCTTTTACGATAAAGTCATCCTCAAGTCCTTTAACCTGTGCTTGAACATCAGGTGTTGGGAATGCGTTATTAGCAAGGAGCTCAAGCTGTAAGTTAAAGTAATCTACAAATAACTTGTCATCTGTATAAGCTAATCCGTTGCCTTCTTGGTTATAGAAGCGCTCTCCCTGTGTTCTTAAATAGTAAGGGAAAAATACGTCTGCCGGGTTCATCCCGTTCGTACCGTACTTGTCTGTTGATTTTTGAACATCTGTTGCCATCTGCACGAAGTCTTCCCAAGTCCAATTTTCATCATTCAGGTCAACACCAGAGCTTTTAAGCATGTCATCATTTGTAATAACAGACAGAACATTGGAGCCTAAATTAAAACCGTACATGCTATCGCCGATTTTACCGCCTGATAAAGTATTTTCATCAATCGAGCTCACATCAATGCTTCCATCCTCCGTATATTTTGTTAAGTCTTCCAGCTGGCCTTTTTCCCCGTATTGGGAAAGATAGGCTGTATCCATCTGAATAATGTCAGGAAGCTGGTTGGCAGCTGCCATAGGTGCTAGCTTCTTCCAATAATCATCAAAGTTGGCGAACTCTGCTTCAATTTCAACATTCGGATTCGCCTTCTCATACATTTCAATTACCTTCATTGTGTAATCATGCCTTGGCTGTCCGCCCCACCATGCTACACGCAAAGTAATTTTTTCATCTTTGCCTCCTGAAGTCTCTTTGCCGCTAGAACTGCAGGCTGCTAAAGAAAAAAGTAAAAGAAAACTTAAAGTGATAAGGCCTAGCTTTTTCATATATTGCCCTCCTTTATTGAAAGTGCTTACATCCTTAATTTAATGCATTTTTACTTTCTCTGTAATGGAAAAAACAGATATGAATGTGCAAAAAACAGATATAAATAAAACGCTTTCAAACAAGGTTTTGAGCTTTGCGATAATCTGACGGTGTATAACCGGTATACTTTTTAAACACTTGGCTGAAATATTGCGGATTATCCCCAAACCCTATCATATCTGCCAATGTCACCATTTTGACATCATCATTTTCCGTTATATAAGCGATTGCTTTTTCAATTCTCCATTTCGTCAAATAAGCAGAAAAGCGCTCCCCTGTTTCTTGTTTAAATAATTTTCCAAGATAGTCAGGGTTCATATACAGCATCTCATTTGCGACCAGCTTTAAGGATAGATCTGGATTGGAAAAATGGGTTTCAATTATATCAATCACCTTGCTGATTACAGATGATTGCTTTGTCACAAGCCGCGCACTATATATTTCCGACAGCTGTGCTGCACAATCCTTCAGATAATCCTTCATCTGCTGAACAGTCTCCATTGCCAGCAATTCTGTTGTACCAGTATGCAAGTCTAGCTCTTCGTCTTTATCGGCTTTAATTATTTCCTTATAAAGCTGAATACAATGAGATTTTGTCCGGTGGATGCCAAGCCGTTGATTCGCCATAGTGGCAAACAGACTGTCAAGCACACCTAGTGCCTCCTCTTTGTTTCCAGACTTGATTCTTAAAGTTATTTCCTGCTCATCCAAGGAAAACGGTTCGCTACATGTTTGATTTCTAACAGGTGTAATATTGGCAGCTGTAATCAGCTTGCCTGTGCCGATATAGAATTTATGTCCGATAAATTCACAAGTTTGCTTATACAGTTTCTTTATTTCTTTGAGAGCGCCAGATTCGCTTAATGCAGCAGTTGTTTGCACATTGTATTTCGAAGAAAACTGGGACTGTATGTCTGTCACAAGATGTATAACATCCTGCCTTGATTCCACTACAATGATGGCCTGTTTCCCGATAACTGTTGACAGCACAAGTTCAGGCACAAGCTCTGCAGCCATTTCTGCAAGGTAGGTTAAATATTCATTAGAATCCTCGCCCTCCACTTCCAAAAGAGCAAGCATGACTTGCTTATGTCTGTCTTTTATGTCAAATAAGTGTTCATACCGCGTAAAATCACGATTAATCTCTTTGCCTGCAAAAAGCTCTGTTAACAGCTGTGCCTTCATATATGGCTGAATTTTCTCTAAATTCTCTTCGAGAAGGAGGAATTTTTTATTCTGCTGTTTTTTTGCCTCCAATTCCTTAATGATGTCTTGCAAGGCAGCAGTGATTTTCTCTTCATTGCAAGGTTTGAGCAAGTAGTTTTTGACACCATATTGCATTGCCTGTCTTGCATATTCAAATTCTCCAAAGCCTGACAAGAGAATAAAGCTTGTAGCAGGAAACTCTTCATACACTTTTTTAGCTAAGGCAATACCATCCATTCCTGGCATCTTTATATCACTGATTACGATATCCGGTTGATGTAAGACAATTTTTTCATACGCATCGACGCCATTTCGCGCCGTAGCCACAAGCTCTGTATGGAGCATGCTCCAGTTGATGACGCTTGAAATTCCTTCCACGATAATTCTTTCATCATCAGCCAGCAATACTTTATAGGTCATCTGATACCACCCCTTTGAATTGGTAAAATGACTGTTACAGCTGTGCCTTTTCCAGCGAGATTCTCAATTTCCAAACCATATTGCTCACCAAAACCGAGCTTTATGCGCTGATCAATATTATTTAGGCCAATCCCGGTTCCTTTTGGTTTAATAATGCCTTTTTTTATGTATAGTAGTGTATTTGGATCAATACCAGGTCCGTTATCCTCCACTCGGATATACAGTAATTGTTCAGTCTCTACTGCTGATAGTTTAATAGTAGAGACATCAAGAGCAGGCTCCACTGCGTGCTGAAAAGAATTTTCTAAAAGCGGCTGAAGTGTCAGTTTCGGGATATGATGGTGCAGCACAGAAGCAGGTATATCCATTTGAAAATCAAGCCGATCGGCAAACCGATAGTTTTGAATCGTCAAATAGCTTTGGACAATGTCCAGCTCCTTTTCCACTGTAATAATATCTTCATTAAAATTAATAGAATTACGCATGAGATGGCCAAGTGCTTCCACCATGCTGGAGATTTGCTGCTGCTTATTCGTTTTCGCCAGCCAGTTGACCGATTCTAACGTATTGTATAGAAAATGCGGATTAATTTGTGCTTGCAGTGCTTTGAACTCGGTTTCTTTGACTAACAGCTGTTTAGAGAAATTTTCCTTGATCAATTCATCAATACGCTGAACCATTGTCTTAAAATTTCGATATAGCGTTCCAACCTCATCCTCTGGCATTTCATCTACCTTAAGTGATTGCACAGCTAAAAAGTTACCTTTTTGCACCTCCTGCATGGTGGAGGCCAGCTCCTCGATCGGATTGGTAATTCTCTTTAAAAATCCAAAACCAATTGAAATCAGCAGGATAAATAAAAACGTGAATAATAGCACCATCGAGTATTTGACTGCTGTAATTTTGGAAAACATCGCATGAAAGGGGATGATATTCCAATATGTCCAGTCCTCAAAATTTGTGGCAATATGATTTACGAAATATCTTTCGCCGTTTATTTTCTCAATACCATAGCCTTGCCCCTTCTTTGTGATGAAATCAAAATCACCTAAATCATGGGTACCCTTTTGTGAGTAAAAAACTTGGCTGCTGTTAGAGATAACGATATTACCGCCGACCTCTCCTTGTGTAAGCGGCAGACCGGCAACGATTTTATCAAGGTTGACCCGAATCATCAGCTTGCCGATTCTGTCAAAGTTTAAATTCTCATACGAGCGCAGCAGGCGTACAGAAGTCAAAAATTCATCCACACCGTCTATTTCCATCCAATAATTTTTGCCTTCATACCTGTCAGCGCTGTACATAGCAATGCGCTTTTCCTTTTCGCCAAGCGGTTTAGAGCTTGAGCCCGCTAAGAATTCTCTCCCTGAAGAATCATAAAGATAGATAGAATGGATATACCTTTCCGAGCCGACGTAATTGGCTAACTCCTCCTCCAGCTTTTGCTCGAGCCGGTAAATATCATAGCCAGTAACCTCTCCCTGCAGCTCCAGCAAAGCTGATTGTATTTGCGGATCAACGGCAATATTAAAGCTTACCTCCTCGATGCGTTCCAGCTCTTCTTCAATGGTATTGGATGACATCATTAATACCTGTGATGATTTTGCATATATTTGTTCATCATATAGGCTGAAAGCATATTGGAGACAAATTAATACGAGCGCAAGAGTAACGACCATAAGAAGTGTGATGCGAATAAAGAGCTTTCCATTCAGTTTCGTATTTTGATAGATTGTGATGATTGATGCCCATGTTTTTCTCATAGAACGAAAGTACTCCTTTATTGTCTTATCTCCTTTACTGCAAGACTTGTTCCTTAGCTGTACCTTTGTCCATGCTGCTAAATGCCTTCATAGCAAAAGCAGTGACAACCAATGCAAATAAGCTTCCACTGAAAAATATAATCACCGTTACGTGGATAAGACTGATTAAAATGGCACCAACTGCTCCTGCCAACATTCCAATCGTGTAAAATGGTCTAGAAAAGCCAATTAGAACTGCATACTTAAATGTTTTTGATAACGGAATATCATAGTGTACGTACACGGGAAACACCATTAAGAACACAATGGTAAAAATGAGCAGCAGAATCATAAAAATTAACGCAAAAACGGATGTTTCTTGGCCCATCCAGCCGAATATAACAAAATCAACATAAAAAACAGCCATTACCGTTAATAAAATCCAGCTTAATTTATTGGCGCGCCAGAATTCCCGCTTATATGCATGCATAAATGTGCGATAAACAGGTATATCCGTGTGCCCTTGCAGCCATTTTCGCGTGACCGTATACATAGCAACCGTTGATGGTCCAATTCCAAATACAATGAACCCGACAGCAGTAAAGAATGCCCATAATAAATTTAGATAGGCAAGCCTTGTCACCCATTCACAAAAACGATAGATACCATTTGTGACGAAATGATACATAGTAATCCCTCCATCATCCATCTTATTTATTTAAGCGCTTTCATTCCTCCTTTTAGTTTAATGAATTATGACCGCCAAGAAGTGCAAAAAAACAGACATTCATGTTTAATAATCAGTGTTTTGCTAACAGAAAGCCTGGCCGATTTACTTTGCTGTCTGCTATTATTATAAAGCACTTCTCCCAGTATTTGAAAGATACTAGCAAATAATAAGGAAATTCTACCATAAAATAGTTATCCTTTTAAAAACTAGAAGACTAGAAGCAAACATTTGTTTATAAAAAAAGATGCCTGCATCATCTATGCAGTGCATCGTTTTTTATTTGAACCATCCTTTTCGCTTAAACCAAAGGATCATGATGACCCCTAAAACAATCATAAAAGTTAGGGAAAACAAATAGCCATAGCGCCAAGACAGCTCAGGCATATGTTCAAAATTCATGCCGTATATCCCAGCGATAAAAGTAAGCGGCGAAAAAATCGAAGTGATGATTGTCAGCACTTTCATGACATTATTCGTCTGATGGGAATTAAGAGATAAATAGCTGTCTCTAATATCTGCTGTGATTTCACGGTTGGACATAACCATTTCCGACAGCTTAAGCAGATGGTCATATATATCGGAGAAATACTCCCTTCTCGCATTGATTCCCTTCAGATGATGGGAGTTGAGCATGCGATACAGCAAATCACGCATGGGATGGACAGTATGCCGTAAGTTTAAGAGGGAATATCTTGCATCAAAAAGCTCTTCCATTAAGGCATTCATTGATTTATTCTGGGTATTATCTTCTATTTTGTCTAAGTCATCCTCTAAACTATAGAGGAGAGGAAAATAGTTATCGACTATTTTATCAAGGATTTGATAAAACACATAATAGGTGTCCCATTTTTCTATTTTCTTGTGAGAAAGAAGGATTGTCCACACTTGAGATACTTCGATTGCAGGTGAAGAATGAAAGGTGACGATAAAATTATCTCCCACAAAAAAATCTAATTCCTCCTTCATGAGTTCACCCTCTTCTTTGCGAAGAATATGTGTTACATAGAAGGCATGATTGTCATAATAGTCAAGCTTCGGACGCTGGAGCCGGTGGACACAGTCCTCGACTGCCAGTGGGTGAAAATGAAAGACATCAATCAGTTTGGTAATTTCCTCTTCTGTCGGACCGTTAAAGTCGACCCAATACCATTTATATGCGGATATATTTAAGTCATTGATAGAAACATTCAGATCCAATCGATTATCTTCAGTAACGCCAATGATTTGAATCACCTAAAAACAGCCCCTTTTAGTCTAGCTTCCTTTTGCGTATCTTTCCCAACCATCCCTTTTCTTACTATAACATTCCCCCTTTACTACATAAAAAAACAGGCCGGTAGCCTGTTTTACTGGATGACAAAACTTACACCTAAATAGCCGAAATAAAGGGCCTGACCGAAAAATAAAATGCCCCAGATAAAGGCGGGAATGATTTTTGTCATCTTGGCAAGACTTGTAGCATCTCCTGCAGTCATCGGTTTTTTAAAGCTTAAATGAAGCACAATAAAGGCGCTTTTTATTGACTGTACAAAAATAATACATGTTAACAGCTGTAATGTATGTACTTTCAGTAACATGCTGCCGTAAACGGTCAGCCAAAGAAAAAAGCTGCTCGCACAAATAATCCACAAGATACCATATAAATTGCGTATCCACAATACAAGTGCTGTTAAACAAATACCTGCATAAATGTACAGCAAGAGCTCAAATGCCCCAATTGTTATCAGCCAGATTGAAAAGAAGGAAAAGGCAGAAGCAAATAGATAGCCAGACAGTGTTGTTACAAACCTGCTGAACCAGTTGGCATGTGCGGTGAAAGCCAGTCCTTCAGTATTTGCGAATAAATGAATTTTTCTTACCTTTCCGCCACATATTATCGCCGCAAGCCCATGGCCGACTTCATGAATTAATGTTTGAATAACAGCAACATATCTTCCGAGCACGGGAATATGCAGAAAAATTACCGCCACAATTAGATATAATAAAAAGCTCGTTAAAGTCAAAGTCGTGTCCTCCTGTCATTTGATGCTTATATATTAAGGGAGAAATCTTAAAAAAGCCTAAACATTACATGCAACTATGTTAAAAAAAATGCCGTTTGTCCAAGCAATTACCTGTCACTCATCATTCAATATACTATAATGCCAGAGCAAAGGAATGATTATGGTGAATTTACAAGAAATAAAAGGCCCTTATGATTTAATGCTCGGAATCGGCAGCTGGTGTGGTCCTTCCTTGAATTTAAGAAGACATAATTTGCGCAGATTTGCCTTTCCCCTTGATTGGATGGTTTCCAACTCCGTTGCTGATGTGACAAGATTAATCAACAACCGCTTTCAAGGATTTATGGATTTTCCAAATCTCGTACTTACAGAAGGAACCTCCAGTTCCCTTGATGATGGAGTAGCTGTCATGCCAGCACAAGGCGGAACAGAACCAGTTAATGCCCATTTCATTTACGATACAGTATATAATATAACATCTGTGCATGATTTCCCAATCGTCCCTGGACAAGATTGGACTGTAACGTATCCTGCTTACAAGGAAAAGCTGCAAAAACGGATTGCTAATCTGTTTGAAAAGCTAGAATACAGCCCGAAAATTTTATTTGTGAGATGGGGTTTTGCTACCCAAGAAGAAGCGCTCGCCCTTCATGCTGCCCTCTCAACATTAGTAAAAGGGGATTTCAATTTACTGCTCATGCTGCCAGTAAACGGAATAAAAGGAATGCAGGAAATGTACTGGCCATATCCGGGAATATGCGCTGTTCAGGTGCCAATTGAAGAGCCGAATAATGATTCTATTTGGGACGAGGTCTATAACGGACTGTCATTGACAAATTTTTGGCCATAAGCACTAAAAGCCATACAGCACTCCGTGCTGAATGGCTTTTTTATCTCATATAGCTGCTTATTCTTCTCGCATCAGCATTCCCTTTTCGAACCAAAATACAAATACTTTTAAGAGTGAGAGCATGATGATGCTTGATACAAATCCAAGTGCCCAATTCCAATGATGGTACTCGACAAGAGAAGTAGTTCTTTCTACAATAACACTGTAAGTTGGGGCAATCGTTCCAAACAGAAGAAAATAAAACAGAGTTTTTACATACCGGCCCTTTTTTGGATAATACAAGATAAACAGCATCCCGATCGTTGGAAAAAGCAAGTAATGAAGGGTAAAGCTTAATTTCGTCGCGTACGGAAATTCACGATACGGAAATGCGACTAATTGCATTTTTATTTGTACAAATTCATAAAGCCATGCAATGGACTGGGAAAACAAGAATGTGATTTGTGCCACCCGTTTATTGCTATTACGTATGTTCAGAAATATAATAATCGGTACAGCAGCCCATATAATCATTAATATCCAAAATTCTTTATGCATGGTGTCTCACCTTAATCCTCTTTTAAACCATTTATAATACTTATGGCTCAAATATAATATGAGCATGACACTAAAATAACTCCAATACCATTGCCATTTATGATAATCCACCAACTTTGTAAATCTTTCGAGTATGAACTCTATGCAGGTAAAAAAGCCGGCAATCAACAAATAATAGAACAACTTAGGAATAACTCTTCTTGATGATGGATAATACAAATTAAACAAAATAGCTGTTATTGGAAACAAGAAGAATTCAAAATATAAACTTGATCTGTAATCATTATTATCATTAGGAAACAATTGCACCGGATATTCAATCCACTTCATTTCTACGACAAATAATCCAATCGGCCATGAAAAGAATTGAATAGACAAAAAAAGAATAAAAGCATCCCTTGCTTTCTCAGCTGGGATGAATCGCCATGCAATCACAAAGCTGATAATAAGTATGCCTGCTAAAATCAAGCGTTCCATCACCAAAAACAATCACCTCAAAAGGGTTAGGTATTCCCATATTATACCCAGTTGATAACATACTATGTGATTGCTTTTTATTAAGAAACCCTGCTTAACAGCAGGGTTTTCCTTTTTTATTTAATACGGATACTTTGACCAACCTTCAGTTCAGTCGCATTAACATTAGGATTAAGATTTTTTAATGTTCCATGCTTGATATTTAAACGTTCTTCTATATCCCAAAACGTGTCTCCTGCTTTAATTTTATACGTTGTGGAAGCGGCTTTTTTCTTTAAGTTAAAGGCTCGCTCAAGCCCTTTAACATGTCCTAATGCAACTGCATCAAGGAAGTCATCATTCTTTAAAAGGTTAGCATCCTTGCGAGTGTCGATGAATAAGCTTTCTGTCAAAATTGCAGCCATATCAGATTCTCTCAATACATGCAGATCGGATGCTTTTGTCCCCCTGTCGACTACATTATAAGATTCAAGTTCATCCATGATTGCATTATGAATGGCTGCATGAACCTTACCGGTTCTGCTTGAGATTGCAAGTGTGTTGTAGCGGTAATCTTCATAGCCTGTTCCGCCGCCCGCATTGATATGCACAGACAGAAAAAAGTCAGCATTCCAGCTGTTAGCAGCATCTGTCCGCTGATCAAGACTCAAAAATTTGTCTGTTGTGCGGCTCATTTTCACCTCAACATCTTCGTAGTCCTTCAACAAAGCTTGTATCTTTTTAGCAATCTTTAACGTTAAGTCCTTTTCCTGCAGCCCATTACCGACGGCACCAGGATCAGATCCGCCATGCCCTGGATCAATAAATATTTTTGTCATACTAACCATCTCCTTTTTAGAATTAGCGAGTATGGATCAGCACAGAAGAAAAGGCATTCATGTTTCCAAATAATAAAATAAGTAATATAGTTATAACGACTCTTTTCTTTTACCGATCGACTAATATTAATATATGATTATTTGAAATTTTTGTGAAAATTAGTGATGAAGGGCTTCTAGACAAGAAAAGAACAGTTGCTAACGGCATATTTACTGTTTAAATTATTGTTTTTATAAAAAAAAAGATATCCAATTGGATATCTTCGAAAAGTTTAACAAACTACCCCCTATTCATTTTCCTTGCTTTTGCTTTTCTGCTCTTCCTTTTTTATATAAGCATAAATAAATGCGGTGACAGTTTGGATAATCAGAAAAACGGGAAGAGAATGGACAAGTTTATAGCCATTTTGCAAGGTGATAATATGCAGCAGGCTAAATACAAATTGTGCTCCAATACCAATACCTGCCCAAACGACAATATACAAAATGCTAAATAGACCCCGTATCCGCAGCACTTCATAGAAGTAATTAAAGCAATAACCGAACGGTACAAACAGCATATAGTACACAAAGTCAAACAGCTCATAATGATTAATATCATTCACTCTATAATAATCAAGCCGGCCGCCACCGATGGTGAAATCGAACACCACCCCGATTGTGAACCCCCAAACAATACTTAATATAGTCAGTTCTGTTGACAGCACCTTTGGCAAGATAACCATAATCGCGTATGTGACTCCGACGAAAATCAGCAAAGCAATTTCATTCATATCAAATGTTCCGATTAATTTCATACCGTTTTACCTTCTTTTTGAATAATGGACTGGTAGAAATAATGAATTACTAAAGCACCGCAAAAATAAAGGACAAAATAAATATAATCAAGACTTAGATTCCACTGCTTTGTTTCAATCAAATTACCTGCGAGTGCCAACAAAATAAAAGCGAATAAACACAGCGCTCCTCCTAATGTAACGAAAATGGTTTTTAATCTAGTCGTTTTTGTCAGGATGATGTTTATATAAATAATTGCCGCTACTGGTGTAATTATCGTCCGAAACAACAAAAAAGCCGTATATGCTTGTGTTGTATCCGCAATTTTCACTAAAACAAGCTCCTCGTAAATAATCCAATTCCAATGGATGCTGACAACAAGCATGATTAGAAAAATAATCATATTTTCCCCTTTTGATATCACCTTTTTTTGCAGATAAAAGATGGCCGTGATTAGCCATGCAAAAAAGAAAAAAATAGAAAACAGCATTTTTTTCACCTACTAGATATTTTTTTTAGCTTCCCCCTTTCGCTTTATCCTATACGAGAGGCTTTGTGAATAATCGATAACTTTCTTCCTGGACAAGCCCGAACAAATGGTTGTAATTCAACATATTGTAGTTAAGAGGGATAAAGGAAGGTGTGATACGATGAATTGGAAAAGATATTTAATCATTACAGCTTCAGCTTTATTGATTTTGTTAATGGGCATCGGTGCATTTATATATGAAAATTCTAATAGTGCTGCAGTGGCTGATAGCTCTGAAACAAAGGCTAATAATAGCTCTGCAACTGAGTCAGAGCAACAAAACGAAGCAG